>NZ_CP108458.1:5102151-5404302 GCF_036242395.1 Kitasatospora sp. NBC_01266
GAGGCCGTGCTCGCCCAGCACCCCACGCTGGCACAGGCGTTCGTCATGGTCCGGGAGGACCGGCCGGGCGACCGCCGACTGGTCGGCTACGCCGTGCCACGCCCCGGCGAGCAGGTCGACCCGGCCGCGCTGCGGGCCTTCGTCGGTGCGGCGCTGCCCGACTACCTGATCCCCGCCAGCGTGGTGGCCCTGGAGGCGCTGCCGCTGACCGCCAACGGCAAGGTCGACCGCAAGGCGCTGCCGGTCCCCGACAGCACCCGCTCGGGTCCGCGCACCGCCCCGGCCACGGCGACCCAGGCCGCGCTCTGCGCGAGCCTCGCCGAGGTGCTCGGCCTCGAAGCGGTCGGTGCCGACGAGTCGTTCTTCGATCTCGGCGGCGACAGCATCCTGGCGATCCAGTTCGTCGCCCGGGCCCGGACCGCCGGGCTGGTGATCACCGTCCGCGAGGTCTTCCAGCACCGCACGGCGCAGGCCCTGGCCGAGGTGGCCCGCCCGCTGGAAGCGGCGGCCGTCACCGCCGGGTCCGTCTTCGCCGACCCCGAGTCCGCCCAGGAGGCCAGGGAACTCCTGGTCGCCCGACCGGAGTTGGCGGACGCCCTGCCGCTCTCCTCGCTCCAGGAGGGCTTCCTCTTCCACGCCCTGCTGGCCGACGGGGAGGTGGACGTCTACACCACCCAGGTCTACTTCGACCTGCACGGCGCCCTCGACCTGCCCCGGCTGCGGACCAGCGCCGAACGGCTGCTCGCCCGCCACCCGGGCCTGCGGGCCGGCTTCCACCAGGCGGGCCTCAGCCGCCCGCTCCAGCTGGTCCACCGCGAGGTCGAACTGCCCTGGTACCAGGACGATCTGACGGGGTTCGGCGCCGGCGCGGCCGCCGAGGCCGAGCGGCTGGCGCTGGCCGACCGGCTGCGCCCGTTCGACTTCGAGTGCCCGCCGCTACTGCGGCTGCGGGTCGCCGAACTGGGCGAGGGGGTGCACCGGGTGATCCTGACCGGTCACCACATCCTCTGGGACGGCTGGTCGGTGCCGGTCCTGCTGGACGAACTGTTCACGGTGTACGGCCGAGGCGGCGACGTCAGCGGCCTGCCCGAGCCGACGCCGCTGCGCGACTACCTCGCCTGGGTGGCCGGCCAGGACCACGCCGCGGCGCGGGCTGCCTGGGCCGAGTCGCTCTCCGGCGGGGTGCGCCCGACGCTGGTCGCACCCGAGGCCGCGCACCGCGAGCCGGTGCGGCAGGAGTCGGTCGGCGTCGAGCTGGCGGCGGAGTTCACGGCCGAGCTGCGGGCCGCCGTCCGGACCCACGGCATCACCCTCAACACCGTGGTGCAGGGCGCCTGGGCCCTGGTGCTGGCCCGGCTGACCGGGGAGCGCGACGTCGTCTTCGGCGCCACCGTCTCCGGCCGCCCGGCCGAGATCCCCGGGGTCGAGCGGATGATCGGGATGTTCCTCAACACCCTGCCCGTCCGGGTCCGGCTCGACGACGACGAGCAGTTGGCCGCGTTGCTCGTCCGACTCCAGGACGAGCAGGCCGCGCTGCTGGCGCACCATCAGCTGGGCCTCAGCGAGATCCAGCAACTGGCGGGCGGCAAGGTGCTGTTCGACACCACGACGATCCACCAGAACGCCCCGCTGGACGTCGCCGCGCTGGCCGCCAGGCTGGAGGGCCTGCGCCTGGGTGCGGCCGACAGCGTCGACGCGACGCACTACCCGCTGCGGATGCAGGCCGTGCCGGCCCTGCACGGCCCGGGCCTCGAACTGCGGATCGGCTACCGCCCGGACGTCTACGAGCAGGCGGAGGTGCGGCGCCTGGTCGACCAGGTCCACCGGGTCCTGACCACGCTGGTGAGCGCGCCGGGCACGCCGGTCGGCCGGGTCGAGCTGATCTCGGCGCAGGAGCAGGCCGAGCTGCTGGCCGGCTGGGGCGGGTACTGACCGGCCACCCGCGCACGGCGCTCTGATCATGTGACGACCTGGTAGGAAGTGGATCACTATGGATAGCAACGATGTCGTACGACTGGAACAGGTCAGCCGCTCCTACGGTGCCGGGCAGAACGCCGTCACCGCGCTGGGCGGCGTGACGATCGGCTTCACCCGGGGCAGCTTCACCGCCGTCATGGGCCCGTCCGGGTCGGGCAAGAGCACCCTGCTGCAGTGCGCGGCCGGGCTCGACCGGCCGGATTCCGGCAGGGTCGTGGTGGACGGTGTCGACCTCGGCAGCCTCGACGAGACCGCGCTGACCGAACTGCGGCGCGAGCGGCTCGGGTTCGTCTTCCAGTCGTTCAACCTGCTCGGTGCGCTGACCGCCGAGCAGAACGTCGGCCTGCCGCTGCGGCTGGCCGGCCGGCGGCCGGACGCCGCCCAGGTCAAAAGCGCGCTCGCCCAGGTCGGCCTGGGCGAGCGGGTCGGCCACCTGCCCTCCCAGCTCTCCGGCGGCCAGCAGCAGCGGGTCGCCATCGCCCGGGCGCTGATCGCCGCCCCCAAGGTGCTCTTCGCCGACGAGCCGACCGGTGCGCTGGACAGCTCCAGCAGCCGCGACGTGCTCGCCCTGCTGCGCTCGCTGGTGGACCAGCAGGGGCAGAGCACCATCATGGTCACCCACGACCCGGTCGCCGCCTCGTACGCGGACACCGTGCTCTTCCTGGCCGACGGCCAGGTCGTCGACCAGCTCGCGGCACCCGACCCGCGGACCGTCGCCGAGCGGATGACCGCGCTGGAGTCGACCCGGGGCGGCGGTGGGTCCCGATGAACGGCGTCCTGCTGCTGCTCCCGGTGGCCGTCGCCACGCTGCGGCGGCGCTGGCTGGCCTTCCTCGGCTCGTTCGTCGCGCTCGCGCTCGGCGTCGGCGTGCTGTCCGCCGCCGGGATGCTGCTCAACACCACGATGGGCCAGGACTCGCTGCCCGGCGCGCCCTCGCTGCACAAGCTGGTCGGCTTCATGGCGGCGATGGCCGGCTTCGTCTCCGTCTTCGTGGTCTCCAGCACCTTCGCCTTCGCGGTCGCCCAGCGCCGCCAGGAGACGGCGATGCTGCGGGCGGTCGGCGCCACGCCCCGCCAGGTCCGCTGGCTGGTGCTCGGCGAGGCCCTGGTGGTGGCGCTCGCCGCCGCCGTCGCCGGCTGCCTGCTCGGCCTGGCCGTCGCCCCCGCCATCGCCTCCTGGCTGGTCTCCCAGGGCGCGGCCCCGGCCGGCTTCCGCGCCGAACCCGCGCTGCTGCCGCTGCTGCTGGCCGCCGCGGGGGGCCTGGCCGTCGCCCTGCTCGGGGCCTTCGCCGCCTCCCGCCGGGCGGGCCGGGTGCGCCCGGTCGAGGCGCTCGGCGAGGTCGCGGTCGACAAGAAGGTGATGCCGCCCATCCGCTGGGTCCTCGCGCTGCTCTACCTGGGCGTGTTCGGCTACACCCTGCAGACCTTCATCGCGATGCCCGCCTCGATGCTGGCCGACCCGACCTCCCGTGACCCGTCGACCACCCCGCAGTGGGCGCTGCTCTTCGACGTCATGGCGGTGCTGGCGATCGTGCTGCTCGCGCCGGTCCTGGTGCCGCCGCTGGTCCGGCTGTTCACCGCGCTGGTCCCGCTGCTGCCCGGCGCCGCCGGTCTGATCGCCCGGCAGAACGCGCTCGCCGCGATCCGCCGCACGGTCTCCACCGCCACGCCGGTCTTCCTGGTCATCGGCCTGGCCGGCTCGGTGGTCGGCGGCACCGTCGCCTTCAGCGACGCGATGGCCGCCCAAGGCCGCGCCGCCCTCAAGGCCGGGTACGTGGTCGAACCCGGCGGCTCGGGCGGCGGCGCCATCCCCGCCGACGCCCTGCACCGGCTGGCCGCGCTGCCCGGTGCGCGGCTCACCACGGCCGCCACCGTCCAGGTCACCGGCCTGACCGACCAGATCCAGCGGCCGGCCCCCGGCCGCCCCAGCGACCTGCCGATCCCCGAGTCCGGCCTGGCCGTGGACGGCGACCTGCGCGCCGCCTGGAACCTCACGGTGGACGACGGCTCGTTGGCCGACCTGCACGGTCACACCGTGGCCGTCTCCGCCGACATGGCCCGGGTCTTCGGCTGGCAGGTCGGCGACACCCTGAACGCCACCTTCGCCGACGGCACGTCGCAGCCGCTGCGCCTGGTCGCCCAGGTGCACCACCTGCTGCCGCAGCTGCCGGAGATCGTGCTGCCGCGCGAGGCCGTCACCGGCCAGGCGGCCGTCAACGTCGCCTACCTGGGCGTCGCCGCGGGCACCGGCCCCGCGGCGGTCACGGCGGCGCTCGGCGACCCGGCGGTGACGGCCACCCCCGGCGCGGCCTGGGTCGACGCCCAGAACGCGCAGACCACCCGGAACGGCTGGATCGCCATGCTGGCCATCCTCGGCCCGGCCCTGCTCTACGCGCTGCTCGCCATCGTCAACACGATGATGATGTCCACCGGCGACCGGCTGCGCGATTTCGCCACCCTGCGCCTGACCGGCGGCACCCGCCGCCAGGTGCTGCGCGTGGTGGCCGTCGAGACCCTGCTGGTGGTCGCCACCGCGGCCGCCCTGGGGCTGATCGCCACCGCGCTCACCCAGTACGCCACGGTGCTGCTGATCGAGAACCGGATCCTGGACGCCACCCAGCACGCGGCCTACCGGCTGCCCTGGTCGGCGCTGGGCGGCTCGGCGGCCGTCTGCCTGGTCCTGGCGCTGACCGCCAGCCTCGTCCCCGCCAGGCTGGCCCTGCGCACCCGTCCGCTCGACCTGGTGGCGGGCCGCCAGTAGCCGCCGCGGGGGGAACGGGAAAGGGTCCGGCTCGACGAGCCGGACCCTTTCCCGTTCCTGCGCCGCGTCAGTCCGACATGGCCACCAGCACGCGCCGGCTCCCGGTGAACGGCCGCCGCCCGTGCCCGACCAGCACGTTGTCGATCAGCAGCACGTCGCCCTGGCGCCAGTCCACGTCGACCGCCGCGGCCAGGCCCCGGTCGCGGATCTGCTCGACCCACTCGGCGGGGATCGGCGAACCGTCGGCGAGGGTGACGGACTGCGGCAGGTCCTCCGGCGGCATGATGGTCGCCAGGGTCGCGGCGGTCTCGTCACCGAGCCCGGCCGGGTGCCACTGGTCGGCCTGGTTGAACCAGACCTCGGCGCCGGTCACCGGGTGCCGGGTGACGGCCGGCCGCAGCTGCGCGACGCGCAGGCCGCCGTCCTTCTTCCACTCCCAGGTCGCCTCGGTCCCGGAGAGGAACGCCTCGACCTGCGCACGGCTCTCGGTCTCGAAGGTCTGCTGCCAGCTCTTGCCGAAGCCGTAGCCGTCGTGCAGGTTCTGCAGGTAGCGGACCCCGCCGGCGAAGGCCTGCCGCACCTCGGGGTCGAGCGCCGCCAGCCACCGCACGCCGTCCACCACGGGAGTGGCGCCGCCGGTCTCGGCCGCGACCTCGCAGTAGAAGGCGAGCCGCGCGGGCCACTGGTGGGCGTACGACATCTCGTTGTGCATCGAGATGGTGAACTCCTGCGGGTACTCCGTGGAGGTGTACAGGTTCTGCCCGACCTTGGTGCGCGGCGAGTTGCCGTGCACGTACGCCAGGCGGTTCGGCAGCAGCAGGTCGAAGACCTTGTCCAGCTCCTGCGGCGTGACGCCGAAGCCGCGGAAGACCAGGGCCTTCTCGCGGGTCAGCAGGCCGGCCAGGTCCTCCAGCCGCTGGAGGTGGTCGATCAGACCGTACGGAGTCGCTTCGGCGCCGACGTCCGCCGGGCCGATCTCAGCCGGAATCCAGTTCTGTTCTGCGCCCATGGGGACAGCTCTCTCAGTAGGTGGGGCATGCCTGCGCCACTCTCACCGCGCTGCCCATGCGGCTTCACTAAGGGTTCTATACGCGATACCGGATGACCACCGAGGATCGCTCTCGGTCACCGGGATCACTCTGGGTCAGGGGGGCAGCGGCGTGACGTGTTCGACGGTACTGTGATCGTTCGGCGGCGGAGGACTGTATTCCGGTCCCCCCTGCCGTACGGGTGTCCTCAAAAACAGGGGAGGGACGCCCGATGAACGGGGGAACGGTTGGACGTTCAGCTGGACTTCGGATTGCTCGGCCCGCTCTCGGTCGCCGTGGACGGGCGCCGGATCGCCGTCGGCGGGCCGAGGCAGCGCACCATCCTCGCTCTGCTCCTGCTCTCGCCCGACGCGATCGTCTCGGTCGACGCGATGGTCGAGGCGGTGTGGCAGGGTGATCCGCCCGCGACCGCGCGCACCCAGGTGGCGATCTGTGTCGCCGGGCTGCGCAAGATCTTCCGGGCCGAGGGCTGCGGCGAGGAGCTGATCGCCACGGCGCACCCGGGGTACCAGTTCAACACCGGCCACCACCGGATCGACCTGCTGGTCTTCGAGGGCCTGGTCGCCGCCGCGGAGCAGGCCGCCGGGCAGGCGCGCACGGCCGAGGCGGCCGAACTCTACGAACGCGCGCTCGGGTTCTGGCGCGGCCCGGTGCTGGAGGGAGTCACCGGCCGGCCGGTGGAGGACGAGGCGGGCCGGCTCGAAGAGGTCCGGCTGGCCTGCTACGAGGCGTCCGTCGAACTCCAGCTCGCGCTGGGCCGCCACCTGGACGTGATCGGCTCGCTGACCGCGGTGGTGCGCGAGCACCCGCTGCGCGAGCGGGCCCGGCACGCCCTGATGCTGGCCCAGCACCGCGCCGGGCGAAGAGCCGACGCGATGGAGACCTTCCGGGAGGGCCGCAGACAGTTCATCGACGAACTCGGCCTCGAACCGGGCACCCCCCTGATCCAGTTGCACGACTCGATCCTGCGCGACGACCCGGCGCTCGTCCTGCCCGAGCGGCTCGCCACCGAGCCCCTGCCGGAGGCGGCCCCCGTCCCGGTCGCCGACCAGCGCCCGACCCCTTCCTTCCTGCCGCCGAACGTGCCCGCCTTCACCGGCCGGGGCGCGGAGCTGGCGCAGCTCGACCAACTCGTCGAGCACGGACGCTCGGAGGAGCAGCCCCCCGGCATCGGCTTCATCACCGGCGTCGCGGGAGTCGGAAAGACCGGCCTCGCCGTGCACTGGGCGCACCGCGTCTCCGGGCACTTCCCGGACGGCCGCCTCTACGTCGACCTCTGCGGTCACGACGACACCCACGAGCCGACCAGCGCCGCCGACGTGCTCAGCCGCTTCCTGCGCGCGCTCGGCGTGCCGAGCGAGCAGATCCCGGCCGACCCGGGCGAGCGCACCTCGCTCTACCGCAGCCTGCTCGCCGACCGCCAGGTGCTGGTGGTGCTGGACAACGCCCGTACGGTGGCCCAGATCCAGCCGCTGCTGCCGAGCAACGGGCAGTGCTGCGTGGTCGTCACCAGCCGCGAGCCGATGGAGCAGCTGATGCTCCGCTACGGTGCGGTTCGCGTCCAACTCGGCCTGCTGCCAACGGCTGAGGCGATCGAACTGCTGGGGCGGATCGTGCCCGACGACAAGATCGCCGCCGATCCGGTGCAGGCCGAGCGGCTCGCCGAACTCTGCGACCGGCTGCCGCTGGCGCTGCGGATCGCGGGTGCCCGGCTGGCCTCCAAGGCGCACTGGTCGGTCAAGCACCTGGTCGCCCGGCTGGCCGACGAGCGCCGCAGGCTGGACGAGTTGAGCCAGGGCGAGTCGCAGGTCCGGGCCGGCTTCGCGCTCAGCTACCGCTACCTGCCCTCGGACGCGGCCCGGCTCTACCGCCGCCTGGCCCTGCTGGAGGCGCCCGACGTCACGGTCTGGGCCGCCGCCGCCCTGCTGGACGCGCACCCCTTCGAGGCCGAGCGGCTGCTGGAGCAACTGGTCGACGTCCAACTGCTGGAGGTGACCGGCACCGACGCCACCGGCCAGCTCCGCTTCCGCCAGCAGAACCTGCTGCGGCTCTTCGCCAGGGAGCGGGTGCTGGCCGAGGAGGAGGCCGCCGACCGCGAGGAGAGCCTGGACCGGGCCCTGCGCGCCTGGCTGACCATCGCCGAGCAGGCGCACCGCCAGGAGTACGGCGGGGACTTCTCGCTGATCCACGGCAGCGCCCCGCGCTACCCGGTCGACGAGCTGCTGCTGGAGGAGCTGATCGCCGCCCCGCTGGACTGGTTCGAGGCCGAGCGGCTCTCGCTGCTCGCGGCGATCGACCAGTCCGCGCGGCTGGGGAAGGACGAGTTGGCGTGGGACCTGGCGGCCTCCGCGACGGTGCTCTTCGAGACCCGGGACTACCCGGAGGACTGGCGCTTCTGCTGCGAAACCGCGCTCGCGGCCACCCGGGCGGCGGGGAACCGGCGCGGTGAGGCGGCGATGCTCGAATCCCTGGGCGCCCTGCAGATCCGCACGCGCCGCCTGGACGGGACCGGTGAGCTGCTGCAGCTCGCGCTGGCCAGGTTCGACGAGGTCGGCGACGAGTACGGCCGGGCCCTGACGCTGCGCTCGCTGGCGCTGATGGACCGGAGCCTGGGCGATGTCGAGTCGGCCGGAGTCCGGCTGCGGGAGGCCGTGCAGCTCTTCCGCAAGGTCGGCGACCTGTCCGCGGAGTCGCACGCCCTCGGCTACCTGGCCCAGGGCGAGCTGGACTTCGGCCGGGCCGCGGAGGCGCTGCGGCTCGGGCTGGAGTCGGTCGAGGTCTCCCGGCGGATGGGGGAGACCAGGGCGATGGCTCAGGCGGTGTTCCGGCTCGGGCGGGCCTACCTGATGCTGGACCGGTTCGATGAGGCCGAGGAGTCCCTGCGGGAGGTCGTCAGGATCGTGACCGCCAAGCGCGACTCCCTGGGCACGGTCTACGCCCTGCTCGGCCTGGGGGAGACGGAGCTCAAGCGCGGCCGGCTCGACCGCGCGGAGGCCGAGTTGCTGGCCGTGCTGGCGGAGGCCGAGCAACTCGACAATCCGCTGGCGGAGGCCCGCATCCACCAGGCGCTCGGTCAGGTCAGCCGTGCACACGGCCGGGCGGAGGAGGCCCGGGAGCGCCTGGGGCGGGCCGCCGAGCTCTTCCGAACCGCCGGCGCCAAGCGGGACCTGAAGCTGATCCAGGAGGAACTGGAAGCTCTCTGAGCCGCGTCGCGGCCTCGAAACCCCGTGCCGGGCACTCCTTCCGGGAGGCCTGCCACGGGGTTTCGATATTTCTCCCGGATATTTGCGATTGATAGCCAGGATATGAGTTCCTGCTAGATCCTCTGCATAGATTCCAATGGCGCGAACGAAGAAGTCGCGGAAAGTCGAAGCATGGAGCTTGCTATGTCCCGAAGCAGTGTCGTCCCCCCGTTCGCCGTCATTTCCGGCGCGCAGGTCAACGGTGTTCTGAAAGGACGTCAGAAGGAGGTCGTGGACATCGTCGAGCGGGCGTACCGCATCCACGGCGAGGGCGCGACGGTCAACCCGCCGTCGTACTTCCTGAAGTTCCCCGACCGGCCCAGTTCGAGAATCATCGCGCTGCCCGCGTCGATCGGCGGCGAGGTCCAGGTCGACGGCCTGAAGTGGATCTCCAGCTTCCCGGAGAACGTCGAGGCGGGCATCCCGCGCGCCTCGGCCGTGCTGATCCTCAACGACCACGCGACCGGCTACCCGATCGCCTGCCTGGAGAGCTCGATCATCAGCGCGGCCCGCACCGCCGCCTCCGCCGCGCTGGCCGCCGCCAAGCTCGCCGAAGGGCGGGGCGAGCGCCCGCGCCGGGTCGGCTTCATCGGCACCGGTCTGATCGCCCGCTACCTGCACACCTACCTGGCCGGTACCGGCTGGAGCTTCGAGACGGCCGGCGTCCACGACCTGTCGGCCGACTCGGCGGCGGGCTTCGCGGGCTACCTGGCGCAGGCCGAGGGCGTCGGCGAGGTCACCGTGCACGACAGCGCGGAGTCCCTGATCAGGTCCAGTGACCTGGTGGTCCTCGCCACCATCGCGGGCACCCCGCACATCCACGACGCCGAGTGGTTCTCGCACAACCCGCTGGTCCTGCACGTCTCGCTGCGCGACCTCGCGCCCGAGGTGATCCTCGCGGCGGCCAACATCACCGACGACATCGAGCACTGCCTGAAGGCCGACACCTCGCTGCACCTGACCGAACAGCGGCTCGGCCACCGCGACTTCGTCGACGGCACCCTCTACGACGTGCTGACCGGGGCGGTCGCCGTCCCCGCCGACCGCCCGGTGATCTTCTCGCCGTTCGGCCTGGGCGTGCTGGACCTGGCCGTCGGCAAGCACGTCCTGGACTCGGTGCGCGAGCGCGGCGAACTGGCCGTCGTCGAGGACTTCTTCCACGAGCTCCGCCGCCACGGCTGAGCTACCGCCACCTGTCACCCGGCACCCACCCCGGCCCCACCCCGGCCACGCCCCGGGCCCACCCCGGCCCACCCCCACGGCACCCGTCCTCAGCGTCCAGCCCGTCCGAACCCGGGAGGCACCCATGCCGATCATCTCGGCCCCGCACGACTTCAACGAACACGACCTCTTCGTCGACCTGAGGCCGAGCCTGGGAATTCCGCTGTACCTGAAGTGCGAGGGAATGAACTTCGCCGGCTCGATCAAGCAGAAGGCCGCTGTCGGAATGATCGAGGCGGCCGAGCGGGCCGGTCGGCTCGGACCGAATTCCATCCTGGTGGAATCGTCCTCCGGGAACCTCGGGGTGGCGCTCAGCCTGATGGCCGCCAGCAAGGGCTACGGATTCCTCTGCGTCACCGATTCCCGCTGCAATCTGAACACCAGACGCATGATGGAGGTCTTCGGTGCGAGAGTGCACACCATCACCGAGGCCGACCCGGTCACCGGCCTGCTCGGCGCCCGGCTGGCGTACGTTCGCCGACTGCTGGAGAGCGACGAGCGGTACGTCTGGCTGAACCAGTACCAGAACCCCGACAACTGGGGCGCCCACTACCGCTGGACGGCACCCGCCATCGCCCGGCAGTTCCCCGGCCTGGACGTGCTCTTCGTCGGCGCGGGCACCACCGGCACGCTGATGGGCTGCGCCCGCTGGTTCAAGGAGCACCGGCCGGGTGTGCGGATCGTCGCCGTGGACAGCGTCGGCTCGGTCAGCTTCGGGCAGCCGGCGGCGCCGCGCTGGATCCCCGGCCTCGGCTCCGGGGTGCGGCCGGCCATGCTCGACGAGAACTACGTGGACGACGTGCGGATGGTCGAGGAGATCGACACCGTCCGGATGTGCCACCGGCTCGCCGCCCACGGCTTCCTGTTCGGCGGCTCCACCGGCACGGCTGTCGCGGGGGCAGCCGCCTGGCTTGCGGAGCACGACCCGGCGGGTCGGCTCACCGCCGCGACCATCGGCCCGGATCTCGGGGAGCGCTACCTCGACACCGTCTACCAGACCAACTGGGTGCAGGACATCTACGGGAGTGCGGCGCTGGAGCAGCCGCAGCGCTCGTTCGCCGTCGCCGTACCGGCCTGATATCGGCCGCTGACCTGCGATTTTCCGTCCGTGCACCGAGGCGTTATCGGTCCCCGCCGGACGCCATAACAGATCGATAAGAGATCGAAGTCGCGCCTTCCTACTGTCTTCCACGTCAGCAGGGAACACCGGGCAACACCGGATCATCCGACAGGAAATGGTCGAAATGCGCCTCATCGGTATCAAGTTCGCGAAGCAGCTCGCCGTCGTCGCCCTCGGCACCGCCGCGGTTCTCGGCACTGTCGTCGCCACCGAGTCGGCTGCTGTCACCACCGGCCACTCGACGGTCGCGGCCGCCGCGCCGGCTCCCGCCGTGGTCGCCCCTGCCAGCAACGAATGGGGCTGGTAGTCCCCCAACGCAAGTCCGAAGGCCGCCGCGACACCCGTCGCGGCGGCCTTCGCCGTTCTGCACTCGCGCTGAACCCCTGCCGTCGCGCTACGCCGCCAGCACCCGCACCGGGCCGTTCACCGCCTCCGGCACCTCCCGCCCGGCCAGCGCCCGGCGCACCGCCTCGGCGACCGCGACGCCCGCCTTCTCCTGCGCCTCGACGGTCCCCGCGCCCAGGTGCGGCGTCACCACGACACCGGCCAGCCCGAAGAGCGGCGAGTCCGTGCACGGCTCGGTCGCGAAGACGTCCAGCCCGGCCCCGGCCACCCGGCCGGACCGCAGGGCCTCGGCCAGCGCGGCCTCGTCCACGATGCCGCCCCGGGCCGCGTTGACGATCCGCACGCCCGGCTTGGCCTTGGCCAGCGCCTCGGCGCCGAGCAGGCCCAGCGTCTCGGGGGTCCTCGGCAGGTGCACGGTGATGAAGTCGGCGGCGGCGAGCAGTTCGTCCAGCGAGACCAGGCGCACCCCCAGTTCGGCGGCCCGCTCGGGCGTCACGTGCGGGTCGTAGGCGAGCACCTCCATGTCGAAGGCCGCCATCCGGCGCGCCACCAGCGAGCCGATCCGGCCCACCCCGACCACGCCGAGCACCTTGCCGCAGAGCTCGACCCCGGTGAACCGGCCGCGCTGCCAGGAGCCGCCCTTCAGCGCGGCGTCGGCCTGCGGGATGTGCCGGGCGACGGAGAGCAGCAGGCCGATCGCCAGCTCGGCGGCGCTGACGATGTTCGAGGTCGGCGCGTTGACCACCAGCACGCCGGCCGCCGTCGCGGCGGCCACGTCCACGTTGTCCAGCCCGACCCCGGCCCGCGCGATCACCCGCAGCCGGGGTGCGGCGGCGATCGCCTCGGCGTCCATCCGGGTGGCGCTGCGCACCAGCACGGCGTCCGCCTCGGCCAGTGCGGCCAGCAGGGCGGTCCGGTCGGCGCCGTCGCAGCGGTGGACCTCGACCTCGTCGCCGAGCACGGCGACGGTCGCCGGGGAGAGTTCCTCGGCGAGCAGCACGACGGGGCGGCGGGTCGCGGCGAGCGGGTGGGTGTTCATGCTTCTGCTACCTCAGGGCTCGGTTGAGAAAGGCTCGATGGAGGACGGACGGAAGGCGGAAGGCGGACGAACGGACGAACGGGCGACTCAGCCCAGCGGCAGGATCGCGACGCTGCCGCCGTCGCTGCGCACCGTGACCTTGTGCGGCGCGGCCGGGTCGGTCCGTACCTGGACCTGCCGGCTGCCGCCGTCGGCGCTCGCGTCCACCGCGTAGACGCCGTCCGGGAGCCGGGTCGTCACGCTGCCGCCGGCCGAGTCGATGTCCACCAGCTCCGGGGCGGCGGCGAACTGCGCGTTGACACTGCCGCCGTCCGCGTGCGCGGTGAAGTGCGCGGACGTCAGGTCGGTGGCCCGCACCGCGCCGCCGTCGCCGGTCAGGTCGAGCGCCCCGGCCAGCCCGGTGACGTTCACGTCCCCGCCGGTGTTGCGGACCGTCACCTCGACGTCCTTCGGCACCACGACGCGGTAGCTGACCTGGCAGACGGTGTGGGTGATGCCCTGGGCGCACTCGGCGGCGGTCAGCGACAGCGAACCGTCGCTCGCCGTGTGGTCGACCTGCGGCTTCTCGCCGTTGTAGCGGATGGTCTCGGTGACCTGGACGGCGGCCTGCGTTCCCGCCACCACCTCGACGGTGCCGCCGGGAGTTCTCACCTGGAGCTTCGAGATTCGGTCGGCGACCTGGTAGGAATGGTTCTCGGTGGTCACCTTTCCACCGCACCCCGTCAGCGACGCGCCCAGCGCGACGGTGACGACAACAGGGGCGACGACACCGCGGATCCGGGTCACGCTCCGGCGGCTGGCCTGACGGGACGACTGCACGGCTTCATCCTTCGCTCGTGGCGGCGGGACTCTCGGGCCCCAGCCTCCCCGGCGGCGTCATACCGTTCCCATACTCCGACCATCGCCCGGTCTGTCGGTGTGATCCCTGGCCTAGGGGTACTCCGTCAGGTAGCACTAGCCTGAAGATCGGGTATCGGGAAAACATAGACCTCTGCTGCAGAGTCGGACCGACAGACCCATCCCTTGAAGGAGGCAGCGATGGCCAGCCATCCCGGGCCACGCCCTGCCGACGAGCCCGACGAGCCCGCTCTGCCCGTCCGTGACGTCGCCGCAGGTCTGGACCAAGGCTCGCGCAACCACGAGGAGTTGCTGCACCGCCGCCGGGCTGCCCTGCGGCAGGACCCGGCCGCCAACCGCGCGGCCGAACTCTCCCAGCAGGTGCTCGGCTGGGCCCAGACCCTCGACGCGGGGGAGCGCACGCTGCGCGACGCGGCACGCGGCGCGCTGCACAGTGACAGCCACCCGGACGACAGCCGGGCCGACCGCCCGATCGACCGGCCGCAGACCCGGCAGGCGCTGGGCCGGGCCGCAGCCCTGCTCGGCGCGGCCGAGGCCGCCGCCGTGCTGGCCGCCCGCAGCGCGCACACCCTCACCGCCGAGTCCGGGCTGACCTCGACGCTGGTCTCCGCGCTGGTGCCCGCCCTGGTCGGCGAGCTGACGGCGGAGCTGGGCCGTCCGGTCGCGGCCGCCGGCCCGGAGGTCGACCGGTTCCGGAGCCTGGTCGTCACCCAATTCCCCTGGTTGGTACACGGGTTCGCGCTGGAGACGGTGGACGAGGCCGGCCTGGCGCAGGCGGTGCGGCGCGGTGCCCCGTTGGCCGAGCTGGACGCCGACCGGCTGGGCCCGCTCTCCCGGGGTGGCTGCAGCCCGGTCCAGGCGCTGCCCAGGGTGCTCGGCGGCCCGGAACTGGGCGGCGCGAGCGCCGAGGTGCAGAGCCTGGCCAAGGCACTGCTCGCCGCCGGCGACGAACTCCACCGCCGGATGGCCGAGGTGCCCGAGGCACCGCAGAGCACTCCGGCCGACCGCCAACTCGCGGCTGCCTACGAGACGCTGTACGCGGCGGCGGCCGCCCTGGAGTGCTGGGCCGGCCAGCCGGAGCCCGGCCGGGGTGACGAACTCTGGCTGCGGGCCACGCTGCGCGGCCTGCTCGCCCGGCTGCACCGCCTGCTGGACGAGCCGGCCCCGGCACTCGACGCCCAGGCCGCCGAGGAGGCCCTCGCCGACCGGATCGCCGAGCTGGCCGAGACCGGCGCGCCGCTCACCTCGTTCGCCTGCTGACCGAGTTCTGAGGGGCCCCTGCGGTGACGAGGCGTCAGAAGTTGAGCTGGTGCGGCATGACGGTCCGCACCTCGCCGCTCAGGATCGCCTCGTACGTCCGGGCGAGCAGCCGCCCCGGCTCCACGCCCAGCTCGTCCGCCAGGATGCGGCGGCCGTCCAGGTAGAGCGACATCGCCTCGGCCTGCCGCTCGGACCGGTAGAGCGCGGTCATCATCAGGGCGCGGAACCGCTCGCGCATCGGGTGCTGGGAGACCAGCCCGGTCAGCTCGGAGATCAGCTGGCGGTGCCGCCCGAGGATCAGGTCCACCTCGATCCGGGCCTCCAGCGCCTCCAGCCGGGCCTCGTCCAGCTGCGGCCGCTCCGCGAACACCAGGTGGTCGGTGACATCTGCCAGGGCCTCGCCGTGCCAGAGCGACAGCGCGGTCCGCAACTGCTCCGCCGCCAGCTCGAAGCGCTGCTCGCGCAGCGCCCTGAACCCGCTCTGCGACAGTTCGGCGAACCGGGCCAGATCGCACGGCACGTGCTCGGCCATGAGTCTGTAGCCGGTACGGATCCGTACCAACGGCACGTCCGGCCCGATCCGCCGCCGGATCCGCGACGCGTAGGTGTGGATCTGCGCCCCCGCCGTGCTCGGCGGGTTCGTGTCCCAGAGCATCCGCCCGAGGTGCTCGTCGGAGAGCGCGCGACCGCCCGCGAGCACCAGCGCGGCGAACATGGTCCGCTGCTTGGTGCCGCTCAGGGTGTCCTCCAGGCCGTCGGTCAGGATGCGGACCGGGCCGAGAATCCGGAACTCCATGATGTTCGTCCTCTCTTGCCTGCGGTGCGGTGCCCGTCTGCCCGAGACCGCTTGACGGTAGGGACACTAGGAGTCGGCCACATCGCCCTGATATTGACTCGATATCGCCCTCCCGGAGACCGGCCCGCTACCCCCACGGCAGGGCGGCGGCAGGGCGCGCGGCGGCGCGCCGTCGCTCAGCGGGATCGTGTCGGTCAGACGGCGCCCAGGTCGACCGTGACGGAGAAGGGCGCGGTGGCCCTGACCACGCCGGTGAAGACCTCGCCGTCCCGGTAGGCCCTGCTCGCCGGGTCGAGAACGTAGGTGTAGACGAGCGGAACACCGGTGGCAGCCTGCTCGATCCGCCAGTAGAAGGGGATCCCGGCCTTGGCGTACTGATCGACCTTCACGATTCGGTCCGTGGTCTCCGAGCCCGGCGACACCACCTCGACCACCAGGAGCAGGTGCTCAGGGCGAGTGGGCGTGAGGTCGATGGTCTCCGCCCGGTACACGACGACGTCGGGACGCCGGTTGGTGAGCGGCACGTCCTGCAGGCGGACATCGAAGTCCGTGTCGGCGTTCCAGTCCGGACCTGCGGCGGTGTCGAGGGCGTTGGCCAGGATCCGGGCCAGCCGGTTGTGCCGCTTGGACGCGCTCGGGCTCACGACGACCATCCCGTCCACGATCTCGATGCCGGCGCACTGCTCCTCGGACCAGGAGTCGTACTGCTCCGCGCTGATCTGCGCGTGCATCCATGCGGGCGCGACCATCTCAGCGGTCATGGCGTGCCTCCTTCGAGGATGCTCGACAGTTCTGCTGCCTGCTCGGCCCAGCGTACTGTCCGCTGCCGTCAGGTCACTCCAGCCGGACCGGCGCCGCGGGTGCCGGCAGCGGTCAGCCGCGCTCGGACGGCGGGCCGGGGGCGATCAGCCCGGTCTCGTAGGCGAGCACGACGGCCTGGACCCGGTCGCGCAGGCCGAGCTTGGCGAGGATGCGGGCCACATGGGTCTTCACCGTGGTCGCGCTGAGGGTGAGCCGCTCGGCCAGTTCGGCGTTGCTGAGGCCGGTGGCGAGCAGGCGCAGCACCTCCAGTTCGCGGGGCGTCAGCTCGGACAGGTCGCGGTGCACGGCGGACCTGGCCTCGTCGCGCGGGGCGAAGCGCTCGATCAGCCGGCGGGTGATGGTGGGGGCGAGCAGGGCGTCGCCGGTGCGGACCAGGCGGACCGAGGCCACCAGGTGCTCCGGGGTGACGTCCTTGAGCAGGAAGCCGCTGGCGCCGGCGGTGAGCGCCGCGTAGACGTAGTGGTCCAGGTCGTAGGTGGTGAGGATGAGGACCCGGGTGTCGTCCGCGCCGCTCGCCATGATCTGCCGGGTGGCCTCCAGGCCGTCCATCTCCGGCATCCGGACGTCCATCAGCACCACGTCGGGCCGGGTGCGCCGGACGGCGGTGACCGCCTCGGCGCCGTTGACCGCCTCGGCGACGACCTCGATGCCGTCGGCGGCGAGGATCATCCGGAATCCGGTGCGGACCAGTGCCTGGTCGTCGGCGATGACGGCGCGCAGCGGCGGTTGACTCACGGGGTGCTCCAGGGGACTCGGGCCTTCAGCCGGTAACCGCCGCCGATCGTATGCCCGGCGTCAAGTGTCCCGCCGTAGACGGTCAGGCGTTCGCGCAGGCCGAGCAGGCCGCGGCTGTTGCCGGACAGGGACTGGACCCCGGGGGTGCCGCCGGTGTCGAGGGCCTCGATGGTCAGCCACTGGTCGTCGTGGTCGATGGTGATGGTGGACGCCGCCCCGGCGGCGTGCTTCATGGTGTTGGTCAGCGCCTCCTGGACCACCCGATAGGCCGTCAGGTCCACGCCGGCGGGCAGCGGCACGGGCGGCAGCGACACGGTGACGGTGACGGGCAGCCCGGTGGCGCGCACCCGCTGCACCAGGGCGGTGAGTTGGCCGAGTCCGGGCTGCGGCTCCAGCTCCTCGGCGGGCCGGCCGTTGACGGCCGCCCCGCTCGCACCGGTCCCCGAGGCCGCCAGCAGGCCCATCACATGGCGCAGTTCGGCCATCGCGGCCCGGCCGCCGGCCTCGACGGCGCGCATCGCCTCCTTGGCCAGCTCCGGCGAGCTGTCCAGCACCGTTCGCGCGGCGCCCGCCTGGATGACCATCACGCTCACGTTGTGGGTGACCACATCGTGCAGCTCGCTCGCGATCCGCGAACGCTCCTCCTCGACGGCCCGGCGCATCGCGGCCTCCTGTTCCTGCCGCAGCTCGGTGAGGCGCAGCCGGGCGGCGATCTGGCGCAGCCGCCAGAACCGTCCCGCGCTGCCGAGCAGGCCGAGCACCAGCATGATGACCAGCAGTTCCCGCAGGTTCGAGGCGGCGTTCTGGAAGGTGGTGGTGACCAGCACGGCGGCCAGCGCGAAACTGCCCAGCACGGGTGCCGGGTTGCGGCTGTGCAGTGCGGCGGCGCAGATGGCGATGCCGCAGGTCAGCACGGTGACGAAGGTCGGCAGGAAGAAGTCGGCGCGGGCGGCGATCAGCACCACCCAGAAGGTGGCGAGCGGGAGCCTGCGCCGGGCCGCCAGCATCAGCGCCCGCAGCGTGGCGAACACGTAGTCCTTGGTGTCCGGCGGGACCGGGTTCACCACCGGGGGCAGGGCGGCGGGGGCGGACGGGGGCAGCGGCGCGGCGGGCGCGGGCGGCACCGGTGCGGTGCCCTGCCAGGCGATCACGCTGTGCCGCATGGCGAGCAGCACCACGACCGTCACCAGCACCGCGAACACCGCGTCGGCCCCGAACACCCAGCGGGGCAGCTTGGGCAGCCGCTCCTCGGGGCGGAGCACCGCGCGCACCTGTCGGCGCAGTCGGCGCCCATCCGCTATGTCCATGGCGCCATTCTCCTGGCCGTCCGCGGCCCGGCACATCCGCCTCGGTGGCCCTCCTCGACGCCGAGCGGAGTACATCGCGGGGATGACGCCGCGGCGCCCTCGTCCGCTCGGCCGACGAAAGCTCCGTTCGACGGCCGACGCGGGCCAACCGCCATCGCTCATAGCTTCGTTGGGGCCGGGAACAGCCGCCGGCGGTGCAACGACGAGGACAGGACGGACCCGCTGATGGGGAATGTGATCGAACTGGAGGGCGCGGTCAAGCAGTACGACAGCGCCGGCGCCCCCGCACTGGGGCCGCTGACCCTGACCGTCGCCGAGGGGGAGGCGGTGGCGATCACCGGCCCGTCCGGCAGCGGCAAGTCGACGCTGCTGAACCTGGTGGCGGGGCTGGACCGGCCGAGCGAGGGCCGGGTCTCGGTCGGCGGCCTGCGGATCGACGGCCTGGGGGAGAAGGCGCTGGCGCGGTTCCGCCGGGAGCGGATCGGGATGGTGTTCCAGTTCTTCAACCTGCTGGACGATCTGACCGTGCTGGACAACATCCTGCTGCCGGCCCAACTCGCCGGTGCGGCCCGGGGCAAGGCGATGGAGCGGGCGGCCGAGCTGATGGCGGCCCTGGGCATCACCGAGCACGCTCGCGCCTACCCGGGGCGGCTCTCCGGGGGTGAGCGGCAGCGGGTCGCGGTCGCCCGGGCGCTGATCAACCGTCCGGCGCTGCTGCTGGCGGACGAGCCCACCGGGGCGCTCGACACCGCCTCAGGGCACGAGGTGCGCGAGCTGCTGGTCGACCTGCACCGCAGCGGCCAGACCGTGCTCCTGGTCACCCACGATCTGGCGCTCGCCGAGTCCTGCGCCGAGCGGACCGTCCAACTGGTCGACGGCCGCGTCGCGGTGGACCGCCGGCGGAACGCGGGGGTCGGGCGATGAAGGCGTTGCGTGCTGACCGCGGTGGCAGCAGCGGTGGCAACAGCCTTGGTACCAGCGGCGGTGGCCGCCGGATCAGGCTCGGCCGGGCCGGCCGGCGGCGGGTGCAGACCATCGTGATGACGCTCTCCGTGCTGATGGCCGTGGCCTCCGCCGTCGTGGCCGGGGCGCTGATGGTGAGCGCGTCGGCGCCGTTCGACGCCGCGTTCGCGCGCCAGCACGGTGCGCAGCTCACCGCGCAGATCGACGAGAGCGGCGCCGGCCCCGACCGGATCGCCGCCACCGGGCAGCTGCCGGGGGTCACCGCGAGCTCGGGCCCGTACCAGACGGCGCAGATCGACCCGCCCGGCCCCGGCGGGCTCGACATGCAGCAGTCGCAGACGATCGTCGGGCGCACCGCCCCCACCGGCGGCGTGGACGACCTCGTGCTGCGGTCCGGGCGCTGGGCGCGGGAGCCGGGGGAGATCGTGCTCTCGACGGACGCCGACTCGGTCGGCCCCGACACCAGGCCGGGCAGCACCCTGAAGATCTCGCCCGCCGCCGACAGCCCCACCCTGACCGTGGTCGGCCTGGCCACCTCGGTCACCGACAGTGCCGACGGCTGGGTCGTCCCGGCGGAGATCACCGCGCTGCGGACCGTGGGCACTCCCGGCAGCGCCCAGATGCTCTACCGCTTCAGGTCCGGCGCCACCACGGCCGAGCTGAACGCCGACCGGGCCGCCGTCGCCGCCGCGCTGCCGGCGGGCGCGGTCACCGGTGCGCAGTCCTATCTCGACGTGAAGCTGGCCGCCGACGAGAACACGGACCTGTTCGTCCCGGTGATGATGGCGTTCGGGGTCCTGGGCCTGCTGATGTCCGTGATCATCATCGCCGGCGTGGTGAGCGGGGCGGTCGGCGCGCAGGTCCGCCGGATCGGCATCCTCAAGTCCATCGGGCTGACGCCCGGGCAGGTGGTGCGGACCTATCTGGCCCAGGCCCTCGTCCCCTCGGGCATCGGGGCGGTCGCCGGCGTGCTCCTCGGCAACCTGCTGGCGATGCCGCTGATGGACGACGCCGGGCAGCTGGACGGTGGCGGGTCGCCGGGGGTGGCCTGGTGGATCGATCTGGCGGTGCCCGGCGCGGCCCTCGCCGTGGTCGCCCTGGCGGCGCTGCTGCCCGCGCTGCGGGCCGGCCGGCTGCGGACCGTCGAGGCGCTCGCGGTCGGCCGCGCGCCCCGGGCCGGGCGGGGCCAGTGGGCCCAGCGGCTCGCCGCCCGGCTGCCGCTGCCCAGGGCCGTCACCCTGGGGCTCGCCTCGCCCTTCGCCCGGCCGGTCCGTTCGGCGGCGCTGCTGGCCGCGGTGCTGTTCGGGACCACGGCGGCCACCTTCGCCATCGGGCTCACCTCCTCCGCCAGTGCGGTGACCACGGCGCGGCAACCCGGCCGGAACATCCCGGTCACGGTGTTCCTGGCGCTGCCCGGCGCGCCGGGCAGCCCCGCGCCGAGCGGCGGCACCGCCGACCCCGCGAAGACGCTCGCGGCGATCCGGGCCCAGCCCGGTACGGCCGCCGCCATCGGGCAGAGCCAGGGCACGGTCACCGTCGCGGGCGGCACCGGTGCGATCCAGGTGCGGCTCTACCAGGGGCCGTCCGGCGTCGAATCCTTCGCGCTGATCTCCGGCCGCTGGTTCGACGGCCCCGGCGAGGTGGTGGTGCCGACGCACTTCCTGAAGACCACGGGACACCGGGTGGGCGACAGCATCACCCTGGTCGACCAGGGGGTGCGGGTGCCGGTGCGGATCGTCGGCGAGGACTTCGACCCGGGCAACGCCGGCCTGGTCATCAACACCGACATGGCGACCCTGGCCGCCGCCCAGCCGACGTTGCACCCCGACTTCTACGACGTGACGCTCAAGCCCGGCACCTCACTCGCCGGTTACGTCAACGGGCTCAGCGCCGCGCTGCGGTCGACCGACGCCCAGGTCGAAGCCGCCCAGCCGGACCACCTCAGCCCCTCCGTCGTCGCCTTCGACGCCATGGCGGTGCTGCTCACGCTGATGCTGGTCTCGGTCGCCGGGCTCGGGGTGCTCAACTCGGTGGTCCTCGACACCCGGGAGCGGGTCCGCGACCTGGGGGTCTGCAAGGCCATCGGGATGACGCCGGGGCAGACCGTCACCCAGGTGCTGACCTCGGTCGCCGGAGCGGGCCTGGTCGGCGGGGCCATCGGCGTGCCGGTCGGGCTCGCGCTGCACGACTTCGTCATTCCGCTGGTGCTCCGGGCGGCCGGCAGCGGGATCCCGCCGCAGGTCCAGAACGTCTACGGGATCCCGGAGTTGGCGCTGCTCGGGCTGGGCGGGGTGGCGATCGCGGTCTGCGGTGCGCTGCTCCCGGCCGGCTGGGCGGCCAAGACGCGCACGGCCACGGCGCTGCGGACGGAGTGAGCCGGCGCCGAACGGCGGGGCGCGGTCACGGGCCCGGCGTCAGCTGACGGCGGCCGGCGATCTGCTCGAAGATCAGGTTGGTCCGGGTCTGGGCCACCGCCGGGTGGGTGGTGAGGTGGTCGACCACGAAGTCGCGCAGGGCGTCGGGGTGGGCGAGGGCGACGTGCAGGAGGTAGTCGTCGGAACCGGCCATGTGGAAGACGGCGACCACGCCGGGCAGGTCGGGGGCGGTGTCCCGGAAGCTCTCGTTCTGCTCCCGGGTGTGCGCCCGGAGCCGGACCGAGATCATCGCCTGCAGCGGCAGTCCGATCGCGGCGGGGGCTATCTCGGCCCGGAAGGCGCGGATCACCCCGCGCTCGCGCAGCGCGCGCACCCGGGCCAGGCAGGTCGAGGGGGCGATGCCCACCGCGTCCGCGAGCGCGTTGTTCGGGGTGCGGGCGTTGTCGGCGAGGATCCGCAGGATCGCCCGGTCCACGTCGTCGAGGGGCACCCGCTGGGTGTGAGGATTGTTCGGCACGGGGTCCAGGGTCGCCGCCCGGACCGATGATATGCAAGGAATCCGCGGCTGATTCCGAATCTTCTGCGGATTGCTTCCCCTCGAGACGCCACAGGTTCCATCCTGACTGCCATGATCCGAACCGACGCCCTGCCCGCCCTCGCGGCCCACGACGAGCTCAGCCGGCTGGAGCCGGACGTCCGTGAGTTCGCGATACCGGCGCAAGGGCTGGACGAGGAGCAGCGGCTGCGCGCCCTCAACCGGATGGACGAGTACCTGACCCGGAAGCGCCGGCACCTGCTCGGCTTCCAGGCCACCCAGGAGATGGGCGGCAGCGCCTTCGATCTCGGCCGGTTCATGCAGCACAACATCAACAACCTCGGCGACCCGTTCCAGAGCGGCGGCTACAAGCCGAACACCAAGGTCGTCGAGCGCGCGGTGCTCGACTACTACGCCGCCCTGTGGCACGCCGACGGGCCGCACCGCCCCGACGACCCCGAGTCCTACTGGGGCTATGTGCTCTCCATGGGCTCGACCGAGGGCAACATGTACGCGCTCTGGAACGCCCGGGACTACCTGAGCGGCAAGCCGCTGATCCAGCCGTCGCCCCGCACTCCCGGCGCCCAGGCCCTCGGGCCGGTCAACCCCAACGCCCGCCGCCCGGTGGCCTTCTACTCCGAGGACACCCACTACTCCTTCGCCAAGGCCGTCTGCGTGCTGGGCGTCGAGACCTTCCACGCGGTCGGCACCGAGCAGTACCCGGGCGAGTGCCCGCTGACCGGACCGGCCGGGGAGCCGCGTGACTGGCCCACCGAGGTGCCCTCGCGCAGCGGCCCCTCGGGGCTCTCCTGGGACGGCACCGGCGAGATCGACACCGACGCCCTGGCGGTGCTGGTGGAGTTCTTCGCCGCGAAGGGCCACCCGGTCTTCGTCAGCCTCAACCTCGGCAGCACCTTCAAGGGCGCCCACGACGACGTGCGCGGGGTCTGCGAGCGCCTGCTGCCGATCTTCGAGAAGCACGGGCTGATCCAGGGCCCGGTGGTGCACGGCAAGGACCCGGTCACCGGCGAGCCGCTGACCGACCTGCGCCGGCGCTTCTGGATCCACGTGGACGGCGCCCTCGGGGCCGGCTACGTGCCCTTCATGCGGATGGCCGGCGCGGCCGGACCGGACGACGGCACGGCGGGCTTCGGCTGGACTCCCGACACCGAGCTGCCGGAGTTCGACTTCGGCATCACCCTGCCCACCAGCGAGTTCGGCGACCTCGACATGGTCTCCTCGATCGCCATGAGCGGCCACAAGTGGCCCGGCGCGCCCTGGCCGTGCGGCATCTACATGACCAAGGTCAAGTACCAGGTCGCACCCCCGTCCCAGCCGGAGTACACGGGCGCGCCCGACACCACCTTCGCCGGCTCCCGCAACGGCTTCTCCCCGCTGGTGCTCTGGGACCACCTCTCCCGCTACTCCCACCAGGACCAGGTCGACCGGATCCGCCGCTCCCAGCAGCTCGCCGCCTACCTGGAGCAGCAACTGCGCCTGCTGGAGCTGGAGAAGGACGTCGACCTCTGGCCGGCCCGCACCCCGGGCGCCATCACCGTCCGCTTCCGCAAGCCCAGCCCCGAGCTGGTAGCCAAGTGGTCGCTCTCCTCGCAGGACGTCCTGACCGTCCCGGGCGACGAGACCACCCGCCGCAGCTACGTGCACGTCTTCCTGATGTCCTCGGTCGACCGGGCCAAGCTGGACGCGCTGCTGGCGGATCTCGGCACCGACCCCGTCATCCTCGGCGCGGCCCGCTCGTCGGAGAGCTGATCCCGCGCCCTGAGCGGACCGTCACCGCCCTCAGGGCCGCCCTTGCCGTCGTGGGCCCCGGACCGCCTGCCGCATGGCGGCAGCGGTTCTCCCAGCCGTCCTGTCCGATCGGAGGCGGTGCTCTGCAGTAGTCGTCGGCCCCGCCAGGCAACCTGATCCACGGAGTTCGTGGTCTGGACGGCTGAGGGGGTGATGCTGATGGGCAGCTACGACGAGGAGGCGGAGTTCAGTGGCTTCGTACAGGGCAGGTGGAACGGGCTGGTCCGGACGGCGTACCTGCTGACCGGGAACCAGCACGACGCGGAGGATCTGGCGCAGACCGCGCTGGCCAAGGTGTAAGCGTCCTGGCGACGGGTCCGCAGCAGCGACAGCCCGGACGCGTACGTGCGGCGCATCCTGGTGAACAGCAACTTCGACCGTTTCCGCAAGCGCCGCCTGGCGGAGTACCCGACCGACGAACCGCTGGAGCCGAGCGGCCCGCACCCGACGGACGCCGGCGCGCAGTTCGACCAGCGCCAGGTGCTCTTCGCCGCTCTCGCCACGCTGCCCGCGCGGCAGCGCGCCGTGGTGGTGCTGCGCTACTGGGAGGACCTCTCCGAAGCACAGGTCGCCGCCGCGCTCGGCTGCTCCGCCGGCACCGTCAAGAGCCAGGCCGCCAAGGGACTGGCCAAGCTGCGTGCCCACTCCGCCCTCACCGACCTCAGCACGCCGGCCACGACCGACTCCCGATTGAAGGTGTCCGCATGACCTGGCCCGACGAGAGCCGCATCCCCACCGACGAACCAGGGCTGCGCCATGCCCTCGCCCACGGCGCGGCGGACCTCGTCGTCTCCCCGGCACCGTACGCGGCGATCATCAGCGACGGCCGGGGGCTGCGACGGCACCGGACCGCAGCGCGTACCGCGCTCGCCGTGACGATGGTCGTCGTCCCCGCCCTCACCCTCGCGCTGCTCCCAGGACGCCACCCGGCTCCCCCGCCCGGCCCGAGCAGTGCGGCGAGCAGTGCGGCGAGCAGCGCGGCGAGCAGTGCGGCGCCGCAGGACTCCAAGGTCGTGATGCCGACCGGTCCGGCCGCCAGTCTGACGAAGGACCGTGACACCAAGGCCGGTCCGATCATGGTGACCACCCTGGCAGGCCCCAAGTCCGGTGTCACCGGCCAGGTCTGGGTCTGGCTGCCGCCGCAGTACAGCGACCCGAAGTACGCCAAGTTCGGCTTCCCGGTGCTGACCCTCTACGCGGGTGGCCAGAGCAACGGCTACAACACCTGGACGGACGACCAGCTGCCGATCCAGGAGATCGACGCCCAGCTCGCCCAGCAGGACCAGGCGCACCCCTTCATCATGATCATGCCGGTGCAGAACCTGACCGGCGACGAGAACCGGTCCCTGGACTGCTCCGACATCCCCGGCCAGCCGAAGATGGGCACCTGGTTGTCCCAGGACGTCCCGGACTTCGTGCGTGCCAACTTCCGCACCCTCAAAGGTCGCGACAGCTGGGGCCTGATGGGCGCCGCCACCGGTGCCTTCTGCAGCGCGAAGCTGGCCCTGCAGCACCCCGACCTCTACGCGGCCGCCGTGCCGATCGACGGCTATTTCAAGGCGGACTCCACGCTCTGGCAGGGCCACCAGGCCGAGCAGGACGCCAACAGTCCGGACGTGCTGGTCAGCCAGAGCAAGGCCGACGTGCGGATGCTCGCCACTGCCGGAGGGGCGAACGCCGACGAGGTCAAGCTGGTCAAGGACTGGGCGGCCAAGGCGGCCGCGCCCACCGAGATCGACTACTACGAGCAGCCCGGCGGCAAGGACCTGACCACGGACTTCGAGAAGCTGATCCCGATGGCCCTGGAGTGGCTCACCAAGAACCTCACCGGCCCGCAGAGCGACAGCTGACGACCCGTCCTGGCTCGTAGCAGTCAGCGCAGGTCCACCCGGAAAGGGCACCGAGGGACGGTCAGGCATACGAAGATCCGCAGATAGCTGATGGAGCATGAGTGCGAAACGGCCAAGTGGACGGAGGTGCGCGGGTTCCACGCTCGGGTCGGGGCGTGGCGCTGTGAGAGGCCGGGGCGCCTGGACCGGCTCGAGGAAGCGCGACGGCGCGATGCGCCCGTTCGGCTGTCGGTCGGTTACGCGGCCTGCCACTGGTGCCAGTGAACTCGCAAACGCGGTAGTCGGTGGTGCTCACACCTCTCTGATGATCACGCGGCTTCCGCAGAGCTTCGACCAGTCGTCGCGGTCGGAGGTCAGGACGATCACGGGGGCCGCGACGCGGAGCGCGAGCGCGGCGACGAGGGCGTCGATCGCATATTTGTGCCCGTGTAACCCGCCTGCGTCCCGAAGCAGCGCCACTGCGGTCAGGGAGTCCTCCTGGCTGACCGGTTCCACCCGCAGCCGAGAGAGCACCCACTTCAAGCGCGCCAGATCGGTCTGCTCCTGCACAGCTTCAACGATGGTCAGCACAGACACCAGGACGGGAACCCCGACCTGCCGGGATGCCTCGATGCGAGCTGCCATCCCACGGTCGTTGCGCAGGAGCAGAGAGAGCGCCTCGGAGTCGAGCACCAGCGCCCGGGCCGGCTGCTCCTTCACGCAGCGCCTCGTTCGACAACGGGCCATGGCAGCCGAGGTGGGACCCGTCCAGTGGGCGCGAGGGTATCCGTGGAACAGAGCAGTGGCGGGATCGCGTCCCTGTAGCGTGGTACCTGCCTACCTGCATGGAGGAGACGTGACCGCACAGCCCGAGCACCACGCTGAAGAGCTGATCCCGCGCCCTGAGCGGACCATCACCGCCCTCAAGGCGGCCCTTGCCGTCGTGGCTCCGGATCGCCTGCCGGAGATGCAGACCGAACAGGCCGAAGCGATCACCAAGGCCATCGACTCCGACACCCTTGCCCCTCTCCGCGGCTTCCTCCTGCGGTGGGCCGTGGTGGTCGAGATCGAGAGGTGTCCGGAGACGGCCTTCAAATTGCGCAGGGCCGAGTACCTCATGCAGGTCGCGGAGGACCCTGACGAATCCCGGCGCCAAGCCCTCACAGCCGCCGAGATCGTCCGAGCCGCGTACCGGACGCTGGGCGCATGAGGTGGTCCTGGGAGTACCTCCCCAGCGAGGAGCATGTCGTTGGCGGAGTCCCACTGGCCTTCGTCGCCGAAGTCGAGAAGAAGGCTGACGAGTTGGTCCGCGCTGCGGAAGCCCTGTACCTCGACGGGACCGCGTACCGGGGCGAGAACCCCAAGAGCAGGACCTCCGACGTTCCGGGCGGCATGTTCGAGTACCTGACCGTCGTACGACATGAGCAGATCTACATCGTCCAGGTCACGTACCTGTAGGCCGTCAACAGGATGCCCGTGGAGGTAGACGGCCGTGACTCTGCCGACGGACTGCAGTTCACAACCACGGACTTTCCCGAAGCGGCTGAGATGGCTCGCAATATCCTCGCGGAGCCGGACAGCGAGATCGGTCGGCGGGAGTCTGTGCTGGACGATTCACCTCTGATGCCTCCACGCAGAGCATGCGAAGCTACCTGGGTAGCGTCGACCAGTTGAGTATGGCTGCATTGTCCGACTCCTGACGGGTCGCCACGAAGAGCGGCCGGAGAGACGGCCAGGCGTGAGCGGATCTGCGTCGTCCAGGTCGCGTGTTTCGGGGCCGTGCGTCCTCGTGGTGATCGGGGACCGTCCTGCGATACTGCCCGCATGGTGAACCGCCTGGCCAATGCCACGTCCCCGTATCTGCTCCAGCACGCCGACAACCCCGTCGACTGGCAGCCCTGGGGCCCCGAGGCCTTCGCCGAGGCCGAGCGGCGCGGGGTGCCGGTGCTGCTCTCCGTCGGCTACGCGGCGTGTCACTGGTGCCACGTCATGGCGCACGAGTCCTTCGAGGACGCGGCGCTCGCCCAGTACCTCAACGGGGAGTTCGTCGCGGTGAAGGTGGACCGCGAGGAGCGGCCGGATGTGGACGCGGTCTACATGGAGGCGGTGCAGGCGGCGACCGGGCAGGGTGGGTGGCCGATGACGGTGTTCCTGACGCCGGACAAGGAGCCGTTCTACTTCGGGACGTACTTCCCGCCCGAGCCGCGGCACGGGATGCCGTCCTTCCGGCAGGTGCTGGAGGGGGTGGCGGCGGCCTGGCGGGAGCGGCCCGAGGAGGTCGCGGAGGTCGCGGGGCGGATCCGGGCGGAGTTGGCGCAGCGGGCCGGGGTGTACGGGGCGGGGGGTGGCAATCCGCCCGGGGAGGCGGAGTTGCACCAGGCGCTGACCGGGCTCAGCCGCAGCTTCGATCCGGTGCGCGGCGGGTTCGGCGGGGCGCCGAAGTTCCCGCCGTCCATGGCGCTGGAGTTCCTGCTGCGACACCACGCGCGGACCGGGTCCGAGGTGGCGCTGGAGCTGGTGGAGCGGACGGCCGAGGCGATGGCGCGCGGCGGGCTCTACGACCAGTTGGGCGGCGGGTTCGCGCGGTACTCGGTGGACGCGGGCTGGGTGGTGCCGCACTTCGAGAAGATGCTCTATGACAACGCGCTGCTGATCCGGGTCTACCTGCACCTGTGGCGGGCCACCGGGGATGAGCGGGCGCGCCGGGTGGCGCTGGAGACGGCGGACTTCCTGGTGCGCGAACTGGGCACGGCCGAGGGCGGGTTCGCCTCCGCGCTGGACGCCGACAGCCAGGATGAGCGGGGCGCGCACCGCGAGGGGGCGTACTACGTGTGGACGCCCGCGCAGCTGGCCGGGGCGCTGGGGGAGCGGGACGGGGCGCTGGCCGCCGAGCTGTTCGGCGTGACGGCGGAGGGCACCTTCGAGGAGGGCGCCTCGGTGCTGCAACTGCTCCGGGATCCCGAGGACGACGCCGCGTACCACCGGGTGCGGGCCGCGCTGCTGGCGGCGCGGGCGCAGCGGCCGGCGCCGGCGCGGGACGACAAGGTGGTGGCCGCCTGGAACGGGTTGGCGATCGCCGCGCTCGCCGAGACCGGGGCGCTGCTGGACCGCCCCGACCTGGTGGCGGCCGCCGAGCGGGCCGCCGACCTGCTGCTGAGCGTCCATCTGACCGCGCCGGGGCGGCTGTTGCGCACCTCGCGGGACGGGCGGCCGGGGGCCAACGCGGGCGTCCTGGAGGACTACGCCGACGTGGCCGAGGGGTTCCTGGCGCTGTACGCGGTGACCGGCGAGGCCGAATGGCTCGGCCTGGCGGGCGGGTTGCTCGACACGGTGCTTGGGCACTTCACCGACGAGGCGTCAGGAAGCCTGTATGACACGGCAGATGACGCCGAGGAGCTGATCCGCCGCCCGCAGGACCCGACCGACAACGCCACCCCGTCCGGCTGGACCGCTGCCGCCCAGGCGCTGCTGAGCTACGCCGCCTACACCGGCTCGGAGCGCCACCGCACCGCCGCCGAGCGGGCGTTGGGCGTGGTCGGGGCACTGGCGGGGCAGGCGCCGAGGTTCATCGGGTGGGGGCTGGCAGCCGGCGAGGCGCTGCTGGACGGGCCGCGCGAGGTCGCGGTGGTCGGCCCGGCCGGCGACCCGCGCACCGCGGCCCTGCACCGTGCCGCGCTGCTGGCCACCGCGCCCGGCGCGGTGGTGGCCGTCGGCGAGCCGGGCGCGGGGGCCGAGGTGCCGCTGCTGGCGCACCGGCCGCTGCTCGACGGAGCGCCGGCCGCCTATGTGTGCCGGCACTTCGCCTGCCAGGTGCCCACCGCGGACCCGGCGGTGCTGGGGGAGCAACTCGGCGTGCGAGCCGGTTGATTCGAGTCCGGCCAAAATTCGGGTCCGGCCGTAATGCGGGTCCGGCCGTAATTCGGGTGCGGCCGACCGGGGGAGTGGCCCAGCATCGGGGGATGACCTGGACTCTCACCGACTCGCTCGCCGAGTTCCGCGCCGCCGCCGGGGCCTTCCTGGCGGCGCACCCGGCCGAGAACACCGTCATGCTCACCCTGGTCGACCGGCTGGCGGCCGGCAGCCCGGCCGGTGGCGACCCGGGCAAGCCGCCGCGCTTCGGCTGGTGGCGCCCGAGCGTCGGGGCACCGGTGGCGGGGGCCTGGATGCAGACCCCGCCGCAGCCGGTCCGGCTCGGCGCGATGCCCCTGGAGGCGGCCACCGAGCTGCTGGACGTGCTGGTCGACGGACCCGAACTGACCGGCGTGGCCGGCGCCGTGGGCCGGGCGCGGGCGTTCGCCGCGGCCTGGGCCGAGCGCTCGGGCGGCAGGGTCGAGGTGCGCGAGGAGCAGCGGCTCTACCGGCTGGGCGAGTTGGCGGTGCCCGCGGTGGCCGGCCGGCTCCGGCAGGCCGGTCCGGCGGACCACGAGCTGCTGGTCGCCTGGTTCAAGGCCTTCTTCGTCGACATCAACATGTTCTCGGTCCACCGGGTCGAGGAGCTGGCCGCGCGCCGGGCCGCCAACGGGGAACTCCACCTCTGGGAGGTCGAGGGCCGGCCGGTCGCGCTGGCAGGGCTCTCCCCGGTGCTCGCCGGGATGACCCGGGTCGGCCCGGTCTACACCCCGCCCGAGCTGCGCACAAACGGCTACGCCAGCGCGGTGACGGCGGCGGTCTCGGCGCTGGCGGGCGAGCGCGGGGCGGCGCAGGTGCTGCTCTACGCCAACCTGGCCAACCCGACCAGCAACTCGATCTACCAGCGGATCGGCTACCGGCCGGTGGAGGACAGCGTGGTCCTCGGCTTCACTCCCAGTCCCAGCTGATCCCCAGCAGGCAGGGCGCCAGCCCGGTGGCGGCCAGCAGCACGCCGTGCTGGCCGTCCAGCGTGAGTTCCTCGCGCTCGTACGGTTCGGCGCCCGGTGCGCTGCGCGCGAAGCGGTGGCAGCGCACCGGCAGTGCGGCCGGGTGGAAGGTGACCTGCAGGACGTACTGCCCGGTCCCGGAGTTGAAGCCGCGCACGAACTCGGTGCTCGGGTCGGGGGCCGGGGCGTCGTCGAAGCCGTAGCCGAGCAGGTGGGTCTCGCCGGTGCGCAGTCTGCGGTCCAACAGCAGTTCGGCGATCACGAGTTGGGAATCCGGGGCGCGGGCGGTCCGGCCGGGGCGGCAGTTCTCCTCGGCCCGGACCCGCACCTGGGAGACGTCGCAGCCCGGGTCGCCCTGGTAGATCGCCAGGTAGCGGTCGATGCCGTCGCGGTGGGCGCGCACCGCGTGCTGGGAGTCGCGGCGCAGCAGCCGGCCGTCCGCGCCGACCCGGATCCGCTCGATGTGGGTGAGGGTGTGCAGGCCGGTGTCGCGTGGCCCGGGGAGTTCGGCGAGCAGTTCGTCCACCGCGTCGGCGGGGGCGATCAGGTCGCGGTAGGGACGGGTGGCGACGGTCATGGCCGGCTCGGCGGACCGTCCCCGGCGCGGGCCGAGCAGCCGGGTGAGCGAGCCGGCCGGCAGCTCCAGGACCTCCTCCAGGGCCCCTACCGCGCGCAGTGATTCGGCCCGTTCGGGGCGGCGCCGGCCCTGCTGCCAGTAGCTGAGGCTGGTCACCCCGACGTGCACCCCGCGGTGCGCCAGATGCTGCTGCACCCGGTGCAGCGCCAGTCCGCGCGCGGCCAGCGCGGTGCGCAGGGCGAGGTGGAAGGGGCCGGTCCGCAGCACCGTGGCCAGGTCGGGGCGGCTGCCGCGCGGTGCGGTGCCGACGGACATGCGCCCCATCGCGGCCTCCTGCCTGCCGGGCCGGCGGCGTGGACGGCCGTCGTGACGGTGGTGAATATTCACACGTCCGAAGCCCCTTGTCACCCTTCCGGAGAGCAGCGGCCGGTGGCGTTCACACTCGCGGGGCGGCGTTCACACCTGACCCGGGGGCGCCCGGAGGGCCGTTGACCAGGGGAGGTCAAGGCCTGATGCTCTGTCACACCCCGGCGCCGCCCGCGAACGGCGCCGGGGTTCGCGTGTCCCCCACTTCCTTTCCCTGCTTCCCCGCAAGGAGGAAACGCCATGTCCGCTTCCAGACCGTCCCGGGCCCCCGGGCGCCTGCGCAAGGCGCTCGCCGTGGCCGCGCTCACCGCGCTCGGCCCGGCCCTGACCGTGGCCACCAGCTCGCCGGCCACCGCCGCCGCCGAGCCCACCGCAGCAGTGCCGGCAGCAGCAGCCGCGCCGGGCCCGCTCGCCCAGGCCCGTCCGGCCTTCGCCGCCGGTGCGCGGACGGCTGCCGACGGCAGCTCGAAGACCCTCAACATCAGCATGCAGCAACAGCAGAACTCCAACTGGTGCTGGGCGGCCAGCGGCGACACCATCGCCAGCTGGTTCGGCTACGACTACACCCAGAACCAGTTCTGCGACGCCGCGTTCGGCAACTCCCTCAACGCCACCTGCCCCAACGACGAGGCGGCGCTGGACGACGTGCAGAACGCGCTGAGCTGGATCGGCATCAACCCGGGCGACTACGTCACCGGGTACCTCAACTACAGCACCGTGCAGAACGAGATCAACAACAACCGGCCGGTGGAGACCCGGATCCAGTGGTCCTCGGGCGGCGGCCACATGGAGGTGCTGTACGGCTACGACCTCAGCGACAACTGGGTCTACTGGGGCGATCCCTGGCCGTCGGACTACCGCTACAACTGGGCGGACTACGACTACTACGTGAGCAACAGCTCCTTCTCCTGGACCCACTCCCTCTACCAGATCGGCGCGTGAGGAGGCGATGATGACGAACCGTCAGATCATCAGGCGAGCCGCCGTCGCGGCCGTACTGGCCGCGGGGGCCGCGGGTACCGGGCTGCTCGCGGCCCCGCTCGCGCAGGCCGACGCCCCCGGGGCGGCGCCGGCCGCGGTGTCGCAGAGCGACCTGGCCGCCGCCCGTGCGGCCGCCCAATCGCCCTCCGTGCTGGCTCGGTTGGGCAGCTTCTTCGCCCATGACCCGGTCTCCCCGGCCGGGTCGGCCCAGCACCTGGCCGGGGCCCCGGACGCGGCGGCGGTGCCGCAGCCGGTCGGCGCCACCGTCCCGGTCTACACCCTGGATCCGGGCTTCGTGGCCGGCGCCAAGGGCGCGGCGGTGGCCCGGCCGGACTTCACCGCCACCGAGGTGGCCGCACCCGACGGCCGCACCGCCTCGGTCTGGACCGTGCGGCAGAACGGCGGCTGGCAGGTGGTGAACATCGCCTCCGGCAGCGACGAGACCCAGTACGCGGCGCTCGGTGCGGCCGGCGGCGGTGGCACGGTCTTCCGCGAACCGCAGGTCAACGCCTGGTACGTGCTGCGCGGCGGACGGGTGCTGCCGCTGGACCCGGAGGCGCGCGGCTCGGTGGGCGCGGGCGGGGTGAGCCTGGCGGCGTACCAGCGGCTGGTGCACCAGCGGTACGGCGACAAGCTGCCGGGCTCGGCCTACGACAAGGCGGGCCTGGGGGGCGGGTTCTCGGCCGAGGGGGCCGGCTCCGCCGGTGCGGTCAACATCCCGGCCGTCACCGGCGCCGCGGCCCTCGGGCTGACCGCGCTGACCGGGGTGGGCCTGGCCGTGCGCCGCCGCCGCACCAGCGGATAGGGCTGCTCCGGGCGGGCGGGCGGGCGCCGCCGCCGACCTGGCCGAGGCCGTACGGCGGCGGCGCCCGCCCGCCCGTCAGGAGCGGAAGCCCTCACCCAGCGCGACGATGGTCCGGTCGAGCAGGTCGGCGATGTCCTGCTCGCCGCCCTGCTCGGCCCAGTACAGGACGGTCTCGGTGGTGGCCGCCGCGAAGGCGGCGGTGAGCACGCGCATGTCCAGGGTCGGGGCGGTCAGCTTCGCCCGCCGGGTGAGCACGTCCAGGAAGACGGCCTGCGGCTCGGCGGCCTGCTGCAGCATCCGGGCCCGCAGCGAGGGGACGTCCAGCACCAGGCGCAGCCGGGTCAGCAACTCGTCGCGGTCGTGCTGCATGATCACCCGGAGCATCGGGACCAGCACCGCCCGCGCCGAGGCCAGGAACGGCTCGTCGTCCGGCCGGGCCAGCAGGGCGGCGGTCATCGGCGGGTCGTACTCGTCGGTGAGGACCAGGTCCTCCTTGGTCGGGAAGTAGCGGAAGAAGGTGGCCGGCGAGACCTCGGCGGCGGCGGCGATCTGGTCCACCGTGGTGTTCTCCCAGCCCTGTTCGCTGAAGAGCCGGTAGGCCTCGCGGCGCAGCGTGCGCCGGGTGCGCTGCTTCTTGCGTTCGCGCAGCGACTGCGGCTCCTGGTACAGCTCGGCGATCGCCTCGCCGGGCTGGAGGTCGGAGGTGGCCGCGGTCGGCTGCGCTTCGCTCATGCCGGGGATTCTCCCAGGGATTCCGGGAGCCCGGTCGGGACCGGGGCCGGGACCGGGGCCACCCGAGGCACCGTCGCCGCTGCCCCCGCGTCCGCTCCGGCCCCCTCGTCCGGCGACACCGCCCCGTCCCGGCGCGGCATCCGCAGCGCGACCAGCAGCGCGGAGAGCGCCGCCACCACGGCGGAGGCGACCAGCACCAGGCCCATCCCGTGCAGATAGGCCTGGTGCGCCGAGGCGGCCAGCGCCGGGTGGCCGAGCCGGCCGGCGATCTCATCGGCGGCCAGCACCGACTGCCCTGCGGTGCGGGCGAGTTGCCCCGGCAGCCCGGCGGTGTGCAGCGCGCCCTGGTAGGCGCTGGCGAGCAGGCTGCCGAAGACCGCCACCCCGATCACGCCGCCCACCTGGCGCAGCGTCTGGAGCAGCCCGGAGCCGACCCCGGCCCGGTCCCCGGGCAGCCGGGTGATCGCCGCGCCGGAGGCCGGGATCAGCGTGAGGCCGAGCCCGGCGCCGAAGAACGGCAGCCAGCAGGCCGCGAAGCCGTAGCCGTCACCAGTGCCGGTCCGGCTGCCGACCAGCATCGAGGCGGCCAGCACCAGCAGCCCGGCGGTGATCAGGGTGCGCGAGCCGAACCGCTGGTGCAGCTTCTCGCTCGCCCGGGCGGCCACCATCAGTCCGGCCATCAGCGGCATCATCCGCAGCCCGGTGCCCAGTGCGTCGGTGCCCAGCACCCCCTGGAAGTAGATCGGCAGCAGGAAGAAGGCGCCGAGCATCACCAGCGAGACCAGGAAGACCGCGATGCAGGCCCAGCGGTAGATCGGATCGGCGAGCAGGCCGAGGTCCAGCATCGGATGGCGCTGCCGGCGGCTGCGCAGCACCAGTGCGGCCAGCGTCGGGACCGAGCCGATCAGCGGCGCCACCACCAGGGGGTCGGACCAGCCGCGCGCGGGGCCCTCGATGATCCCGAAGGTCAGCGCGGACAGGCCGCCGGCGCCGAGCAGCGCGCTGAGCAGGTCCAGGCGCGGAGCAGCCGGGTCCTTGGATTCGGGCAGCAGCAGGAGGCAGGCGACGATGCCGATCGCCACCAGCGGCAGGTTGATCAGGAAGACCGAGCCCCACCAGTAGTGCTGCAGCAGCGCGCCGCCGATCAGCGGCCCGAACGGTGCGCCGGCGGCCAGCGCCGCGGTGAGGATCGCGATCGCCCGGCGCCGTTCGGCGACCGGGAAGAGCCCGGGGATCACGGCCATCGAGAGCGGCATCACGAAGGCGCCGGCCAGGCCCATCGCGGCGCGGGCGGCGATCAGCGTGCCGGCGCTGCTCGCCAGCATGCCGAAGGTCGAGGCCACGCCGAACAGGCCGAGGCCGACGGTGAGCAGCCGGCGCCGCCCGAACCGGTCGCCGAGCAGTCCGGCGGGCAGCAGCAAGGCGGCGAAGGCCAGGGTGTAGGCGTCGACCACCCACTGCTGCTGCCCGGTGCCGGCGTGCAGGGCGGCGGCCATGGTGGGCAGCGCCACGTTGAGGATCGTCTGGTCGAAGCTGATCACCAGGGTGCTGAGCGCGACCGCGATCAGGGCGATCCAGCGGCGCGGGTTGAGGGTCTCCGGGACAGTGCCGTTCTCGGGAGCGCGCATGGCGGACCTCCGGGCGGATTTAAGAGAGTCAATGTCAAATGACAGTAACTCTCAAAAGTTTCGGACGTCAAGGCGCGCACCACTCGCTCCGATCGGTTGATACTTCTGGACTCCGGTGGCGCCACCCGGAGTTGATGAAACATTGATGTGCTGTTCGCCCGTTCCCGACTACTCCCTGTCACTGACGGTAGATACGATGTGCCATTGGGTCAGAACGGGGAGAGGTGGCGAGTGCCGTGAAGGATGCGCGGGACCTGCAGTTCTGGGGGATGGTCACCGTGGTCGGCGCCGCGCTCGCGGTCGTCGCGGCCTACCTGGCCGACGGCGCCGCGCTGGTCTGGGCGGTCGCCTCGGTGGAGGCCCTGCTGGTGATGGTCCATGTCGCGCGCCGCTTCCGGCGCGCGGGGCATCCGGCGGTGCACGTCGAGCGGGGCGGGGGGCGGGACGGGGAGCGTCCGGACGCGGCGCACTGCGAGCGCTGCCGGCGGGCCCGCGAGCTCGGCGCGGAGGCGGTGGCCCGCCGTGACCAGCGGGCCCGCCACGAGCGGCAGGCCCGCCACGAGCAGCAGGCCCGCCAGACTGGCTGACGGGCCTGCGGGTCGAGTCGGTGCGGACGGGCTGAGGCCCGGGTCAGCTGGCCACGGTGTAGGCGACCAGCGAGATGCCCACGTACTGCACGATGAACGCGCCCAGCGTGAAGGCGTGGAAGACCTCGTGGAAGCCGAACCAGCGCGGTGACGGGTTCGGCCGCTTGAGCCCGTAGATCACGCCGCCGGCGCTGTAGAGCAGGCCGCCGACGATCAGCAGCACGACCACGGCGACGCCGCCGGTGCGCAGGAAGTCGGGCAGGAAGAAGACCGCGGCCCAGCCGAGCGCGAGGTAGCAGGGCGTGTAGAGCCAGCGCGGCGCGCCGACCCAGAAGACCCGGAAGGCTATCCCGGCCAGCGCTCCGCCCCAGACCAGCCAGAGCAGCAGCTCACGCCGTCCGCCGTGCAGCAGCAGGATGGTGAACGGCGTGTAGGACCCCGCGATGATCAGGAAGATGTTCGCGTGGTCCAGCCGGCGCAGGATCGCGTCGCCGCGCGGGCCCCAGTCGAACCGGTGGTAGAGCGCGCTGATGCCGAAGAGCAGCCAGGCGCTGACCGAGTAGATCGTGCAGGCGAGCTGCGCCCGGGGTGAGTCGGCCAGGCAGATCAGCACGATGCCCCCCGCGACGGCGGCCGGGAACATCCCGGCGTGCAGCCAGCCGCGCCAGGCGGGCTTGGCGGGCAGCGGTGAGGCACCGGCCGGAGGTGGTGCCTCCGTGGGCAGCGGGAAGCCCGTATCAGCAGTGGCCGCAACCGAGTTCTGATCCGCAGTCATGCCGCTCATGCTACCTACGCGCGCGTAGGTTACCGATAAGTAGGAAGTGCGGCCGGTTGGATTTATACAGAGTGGAGTAGTCGGGTGTGATCGAGGCAACGTCCGGCTCGGACGCAATCGCCCGCCGATAGGCCAGTTTTTGGCCAATGAGTAGCAAAAGTTGAGGCAAGGCTGCCACTGTGCCGCGTTGGGGCTTGAGGACCGGAGCTACGGTGTAACCACCCTCAACCCCCCGGACGCCTGTCCATGGTCGATCAGGCGTGAAACGGAGCGATCGTGTCGTACGAGAACTCTGCCGTCAGCGTCGCGGCACCCACCCGCCACCACCGTCTGCTGGCCTGGGTCAGCGAGATCGCTGAGCTCACCCAGCCCGACCGCGTCGTGTGGTGCGACGGCTCCGAAGAGGAGTACCAGCGCCTCGCGGACCAGTTGGTCGAGCTCGGTACCTTCAAGAAGCTCAACCCCGAGAAGCGGCCCAACTCCTACTACGCCGCTTCCGACCCGAGCGACGTGGCCCGCGTCGAGGACCGCACCTTCATCTGCTCCGAGCAGGAGAAGGACGCCGGCCCGACCAACCACTGGAAGGCGCCCGCCGAGATGCGGGAGATCTTCAGCGGCGCGAGCGGCCTGTTCCGGGGCGCGATGAAGGGCCGCACGATGTACGTCGTGCCGTTCTCGATGGGCCCGGTCGGCTCCCCGCTGGCCGCGTACGGCGTCGAGCTCACCGACTCCGCCTACGTCGCCGTCTCGATGCGCGTGATGACCCGGATGGGCCAGGCCGTGCTCGACCAGCTCGGCGAGGACGGCGACTTCGTCAAGGCCGTGCACACCCTGGGCGCCCCGCTGGCCGAGGGCGAGGCCGACGTGCCGTGGCCGTGCAACACCACCAAGTACATCTCGCACTTCCCGGAGACCAGGGAGATCTGGTCCTTCGGCTCGGGCTACGGCGGCAACGCGCTGCTCGGCAAGAAGTGCTACGCGCTGCGGATCGCCTCCACCATGGCGCGCGACGAGGGCTGGCTGGCCGAGCACATGCTCGTCCTCAAGCTCACCGCGCCCAACGGTGAGGTCAAGTACGTCACCGCCGCCTTCCCGAGCGCCTGCGGCAAGACCAACCTCGCCATGCTCCAGCCCACCATCCCGGGCTGGAAGGTCGAGACGATCGGAGACGACATCGCCTGGATGCGCTTCGGCGCCGACGGGCAGCTCTACGCGATCAACCCGGAGGCCGGCTTCTTCGGCGTCGCCCCCGGCACCGGCGTGGACACCAACGCCAACGCGATCGAGACCCTGTGGGGCAACACCGTCTTCACCAACGTCGCGCTGACCGACGACGGCGACGTGTGGTGGGAGGGCCTGACCGAGGAGCCGCCGGCCCACCTGACCGACTGGCGCGGCAACGACTGGACCCCGGCCAGCGAGACCCCGGCCGCCCACCCGAACGCGCGGTTCGCCGTCCCGGCCGCGCAGTGCCCGACCATCGCCCCCGAGTGGGAGGACCCGGCGGGTGTGCCGATCTCGGCCATCCTGTTCGGCGGCCGCCGGGCCACCGCCGTCCCGCTGGTCACCGAGTCCTTCGACTGGCAGCACGGCGTCTTCCTGGGCTCCAACATCGCCTCCGAGAAGACCGCCGCCGCCGAGGGCACCGTGGGCGAGCTGCGCCGCGACCCGTTCGCGATGCTGCCCTTCTGCGGCTACAACATGGGCGACTACTTCGCGCACTGGATCAAGCTCGGCGCCGCCGCCGACGCGAGCAAGCTGCCGAAGATCTACTACGTCAACTGGTTCCGCAAGAACGCCGCGGGCAAGTTCGTCTGGCCGGGCTACGGCGAGAACAGCCGCGTGCTGAAGTGGATCGTCGAGCGCCTGCAGGGCACCGCGGCCGGTGTGGAGACCCCGATCGGCGTGCTGCCGGCCAAGGACGCGCTCGACCTGGACGGGCTCGACCTGTCGGCCGAGGACCTGGAGCTGCTGCTCTCGGTCGACGCCGACATCTGGCGCCAGGAGGCCGCGCTGATCCCGGGCCACCTGGAGCTGTTCGGCGAGCACACCCCCGTCGAGCTGTGGGACGAGTACCGGGCGCTGCTCAAGCGTCTGGGCTGACCCGCCAAGACTCGGTCCGGCCGCCGCTGGCTCTGGAGGCGCGGCGGCCGGACCGTTGAGTTACCCGGACCGTTCAGCCCTTACGGCTGGACGTACCCGGACAGGAAGTCGCCGATCCGGGTGACCGCGTCCTCGATCTCCTCCGGACGGGGCAGCGTGACCAGCCGGAAGTGGTCCGGCGCGGGCCAGTTGAAGCCGGTGCCCTGGACGATCAGGATCCGCTGGGCGCGCAGCAGGTCGAGCACCATCTGCGCGTCGTCCTTGATCTTGTAGACCGAGGGGTCGAGCCGGGGGAACGCGTACAGCGCGCCCTTCGGCTTCACGCAGCTGACCCCGGGGATCTCGTTGAGCAGCCGGTAGGCCGCGTCCCGGGACTCCAGCAGCCGCCCGCCCGGCAGGATCAGGTCCTTGATCGACTGCCGCCCGCCGAGCGCCGCCGCCACCGCGTGCTGGGCGGGCATGTTGGCGCACAGCCGCATGCTGGCCAGCACGGCCAGCCCCTCGATGTAGCTGCGGGCGCGGTGCCGGTCGCCGGAGAGCACCATCCAGCCGGAGCGGAAGCCGGCCACCCGGTAGGCCTTGGACATCCCGTTGAAGGTGACGCAGAACAGGTCGGGGGCCAGCGTGGCCAGCGGCACGTGCACCGCGTCGTCGTAGAGGATCTTGTCGTAGATCTCGTCCGCGTAGATCACCAGCTGGTGCCGGCGGGCGATCTCCACGATCCCCTCCAGCACCTCCTGCGGATAGACCGCGCCGGTCGGGTTGTTGGGGTTGATCACCACGATCGCCCGGGTGCGGTCGGTGACCTTGGCCTCGATGTCCGCCAGGTCCGGGTACCACTCGGAGAGCTCGTCGCAGCGGTAGTGCACGGCGGTGCCGCCGGCCAGGCTGACCGAGGCGGTCCACAGCGGGTAGTCGGGGGCCGGGACCAGCACCTCGTCGCCGTCGTCCAGCAGCGCGGTCATCGCGAGCTGGATCAGCTCGGAGACGCCGTTGCCGAGGAAGACGTCCTCCACGCTCAGTCCGTGCAGGCCGCGCTCCTCGTACTGCATGACCACCGCGCGGCGCGCGGCGAGCAGGCCCTTGGAGTCGCCGTAGCCGTGCGCGGAGGAGAGGTTGCGCAGGATGTCCTGCAGGATCTCCGGCGGCGCCTCGAACCCGAAGGCGGCCGGGTTGCCCGTGTTCAGCTTGAGGATGCGATGCCCCTGGTCCTCCAGTCGCATCGCCTCCTCGAGCACCGGGCCGCGGATGTCGTAGCAGACATTGGCTAGCTTGCTGGACTGGATGACCTGCATGCCGTCACTTTACGGGGCCGTCGGGAGCGCCCGGGCGTGTTCTTGCACACTCGCGCGGCGGGGTTCCGGACGGGCTTCGGCGGGTCGGGATCGTCCGGGGCTTAACCGGGCCGGGCGCAGGGGAGGAGGACCACGTGATCCAACTGATCGTCGGAGCGCTCGCCGGTGCCGCCGCCGCCCCCGTCCTGCGGGCCGCCGCCGCCCGGTACGCGGTGCCGGCCGGCGTGCCGCTGGCCGCCTGCGGGGAGTGCGGGCGGGCCTCCTGGTGGCTGCCGCCGACCGGGCGCTGCCCGTCCTGCCGGGCGTGGTGGGGGCCGTCACCGCTGCTGGTCGAACTGGTCGCGGTCGGCGCGGGGCTGGCGGTGGGCGCGGCGGCGGCCTGGCCGGTCGGGCCGGCGCTCGGCTGGGTGGCCCTCTTCGCCGTGGTGCTCGCCTTCGTGGACGCCGCCGTGCACCGGCTGCCGGACGCGCTCACCCTGCCGCTCGGCGTCGGTACCGCGCTGCTGCTCGCGCTCGGCGGCTTCGACCGGCCCGGCGTGCTGCTGCGCTGCCTGGCCGCCGGCGTGGTGCTGGGGCTGGTCTACGGCGCGCTGGCGGCGCTCGGCCCGATGGGCCTGGGCGATGCCAAACTCGCCCTGACCCTGGGCGCGTTGCTCGCCTGGTACGGCTGGCGCACCGTCTTCGACGGTGCCTTCGCGGGCTTCCTGCTGGCGGCGGCCTGGGGCCTGCTGCTCCTGCTCACCCGGCGCGCGAAGGCGAAGGACCCGCTCCCGTTCGGTCCGTGCATGCTGCTGGGCGCGCTGGTCACGATACTGACGGTGCGTTAGGAGCGCGGGTCGTCAGCCGGCCGCGACCTGGATCAGCCCGTACGTCCCGCTGACCCGCCAGTCCCGGCCGGTGGCGTCCAACTCGGCGACGGTCCGGGCCGTCAGGCCCACCACCACCTCCGACTTCAGCGTGCGCAGCGCCGCCACCGGACCCGGGAAGTGCGCCACCCGCTCGGCGAACGGCGTGGTCGGATCCCAGCGACGGTCACCCACCAGGCGGCGGTAGTTGAGGTCGCCCTTGACGATCGTCAGGTGCGCTGCCGCGAACTCCGCGCGCAGCTCGTCGGGCAGTTCGGCGAACGGCAGCGGGGCGCTGAGGAAGGGGTGGCTGCGGAGTACCAGCGACTCGTCCGCCAGCGCCGACCGGAGCCGCTCGCCGATCCGCCGAGCGGCCGAAGTCCCCTCCTCCCGCAGCCGGTTCACGGCGGCGACCACGTCGCGGACGGTCGCGTCCGAGACGTAGTACGGATAGGGCTTGACGTGCAGCACCACCTGGCAGGCGCGGTCCAGCAGGTGGTCGATCAGCACCAGGTCGGGCAGCAGCTCCCGCCCCGCGTTGTCGGCGACGTAGCAGATCCGCGGGTGCCCGGTCCGCTCGACGGCGGACCAGAGGAGCTCGCTGTCGTCGACGAGCAGCCCGTGGGCGTCCTGGAGTGCGGTGGTGAGCTGGAAGCTCAGGTCGGCGCGGTTGCCCCAGAGCGCCGAGCGCAGCGCCGCCGACCGCCACCGCTGCGGTGGCAGCCCCTTCAGTCCGTCCAGCGCGGCCAACTCCTCGGCCACCTCGGGCCCGGCCAGTTCGGCCGCCTTGACCGGGCCGAACGGGTCGACGCCCTGCCAGGCCCCGGGCCGGAAGTAGCCGGTGGCTTCGAGCAGGCGCCGGTAGAAGTAGCTCTCCGCCCACAGGAACGGCACCTCGCCCCAGGGCCGCCCGTACCAGCGCTCGCCGCCCCACGCTCGCCACCGCGCGTGGTCGTGGGCGTCCGCCGGCAGCGGCTCCAGCGCGCCGCCGCCGGTGCTCTCCGCCAGCAGCCGCTCCACCGCCGCCCGTTCGCGCGGCCCGTACGGCACGGCGGCCAGCACCCGCCGGACCAGCTCGGGGTGCCGTTCGTGGAAGACCCGCCACGGGAACGACCCGGGCACACCGCTGAGGATCGTCGCGTTCGGCTCGCTCGTCACCGGTGCACTCTACGGCCAGGCCGGCGACGGTTGCGTGAGCGCGCCGCCGCCGGTTCTGATGGTCGGCATGGACCTCGACCCGAAGCGCCTGCTGGTGCTGCACGCCGTCGCGGACGCCGGCGGCATCACCGCCGCCGCCCGCCGGTTGGGCGTCACCCCGTCCGCCGTCTCGCAGGCGCTCGCCAGACTCGAGCGGGAGGCCCGGGTCCCGCTGCTCGACCGGGGCGGCACCCGCTCGGGACTGACCGCCGCCGGGCGGACGCTGGCCGCGCGGGGCCGCGCGATCGCCGAGGAGCTGGACCGGGCCGAACGGGAACTCACCCTGATCGGCGCGCCGGTGGCCGGGCCGCTGGTGATCGGCGCGATACCCAGCTACCTGCCGGTGGTCTGCCACGCGCTGGCGCTGCTGGCCGAGCGCCATCCGCTGCTGGAACCGACGGTGCACGAGCTGCGCGCCGAGCGGCCCCAACTGGACTGCCTGCGCGACGGCGAGGTCGACCTGGCCGTCCTGCCGGTGCACGACCTGACCCCGCCGCCGACCCCGCCCGGCGCCCTCTACCTGATCCTGCTGCGCGACGAGTACCGCGTCGTCGTCCCGCCGCAGTGGCCCGAGCCGCGCGACTTCGTCGAACTCACCAAGGCGCCGTGGATCGTGGGGGCTCCGGGCTCGGCGATCGCCGAGGTCTTCGAGCGGCTGGTCACGGCGCACGGCCTCACCCCCGCCCGCCGTCACCTGGCCACCACCCGCTCGGCCACCCAGACGCTGCTGCGCGGCGGCCTCGGCGCGGCGGTGCTGCAGGCGGGCGGCGCGGCGATGATGCGCGGCGCGTGGGGTCTGACCGTCACCCGGCTGCCGGTGGCCGGCTTCATGCAACTGCGCGGCTACTACCGGACCGGAGCCGACGGGCCGTCACCGGCGGTGGCGGCGGCGATGCTGGCGCTCACGGAGGCGACCCGCCAGGCCGGGATCGCGGTGGACGACCTCGGGGTGCTGGAGCGCGAGCCCTACCTGCTCAAGCCGAGCACCAGCGGGCCGCACCGCTAGGGGCCGTCGTCAAACCCCCTTCTGCTCGGCGACGCCATGCACGCACTCTCGCCGCACCGGGCACAGGCCCAAGTACGTCCAGTACGAGGGCCTGCGCCCGGCACGCCGAGAGCACGCACCTGACGCCGCCAAGCCGCCCTGCGGGCGACAAAGGGGGGTTGACGACAGCCCCTAGGCCGCTCCGGACCGGGCTGCTGCCGCCCGCGCAAGGCCGCAGGCCGGGTCAGCCGGCGAACCCCGGCACCACCAGGCCGGATTCGTAGGCGATCACCACCGCGTGGGTCCGGTTCTGCGCGCCGAGCTTGGTCAGCACGTTCCCGACGTGCGTCTTGACCGTCTCCAGGCTCACCGTGAGCGACTCGGCGATCTCCGGGTTGGACAGGCCGGTGGCCATCAGCCGCAGCACCTCCTCCTCCCGCCCCGTCAGCGCGGCCCGGGGCAGCGCCTCGGCGGAGCCCAGCGGGCGGGCGGCGACCATCCGGCGCAGGGCCGCCGGGAAGAGGATCGCCTCGCCTGCCGCCACCACCCGCACCGCCTGCGCGATCTGCCGGACCGGCAGCCGCTTGAGCACGAACCCGCTGGCCCCGGCGCTGAGCGCGGCGGTGACGTAGTCGTCGTTCTCGAAGGTGGTGATCACCACGACCTTCGGCGGTCCGGCCGCGTCGGCCGGTGCGGCCAGCAGCTGCCGGGTGGCCTCGATCCCGTTGCGGCGCGGCATCCGGACATCCATCAGGACCACGTCCGGCCGCAGCAGCCGGGCCCGTTCGACCGCCTCGACGCCGTCGGCGGCCTCGCCGACCACCGCGAGCCCCGGCTGGGCCGCGAGCAGCGTGCGCAGACCGCTGCGGGTCACCTCGTCGTCGTCCGCGATCAGCAGCGTCACGGGGGTGGCGACCGGGCCGGTTTCGCTCGGGTCAGGGCCGGTCATGCCGACAGCCGTACCGGCAGCCGGACCGCCAACCGCCAGTGCCGCGGCCCGTGCGGCCCGGCCTCGAGCTCACCGTGCAGCAGCCGCACCCGCTCGGCCAGCCCGGGCAGACCGTGCCCGGAGGTCGGGAAGCTACCCGGGCCCGTCCCCGCGCCCGGCCCGGTCCGGTTGACCACACTGAGCTCCAGCCCGTCCGGTGTGGCGGCCACCCGCACCTCGATCGGACCGCCCGCCCCGTGCCGCAGCGCGTTCGTCAGCCCCTCCTGGAGGATCCGGTACGCCGCCCGCGAGAGCGTCCCCTGCACCTGCGTCAACTCGCCCGACAGCTCCGGCTCCACCAGTGCCCCCGCGTGCCGCAACCGGTCCAGCAGTTCGGGCAGGTCGGCCAGGGTCCGCGTCGGCGCGGCCTGGGCCTGCTCCTCGCGCAGCACGCCCAGCACGTAGTCCAGGTCCTCCAGCGCGGCCCGGGTCGACTCCTCGATGCTGCGCAGGGCGGCCCGCGCCGCCGCCGGGTCGGCGGCGAGCACCTCGCCCGCCACCGCCGCCTGGATCGTGGCCGCCGTCAGCGTGTGACCGATCGAGTCGTGCAACTCGTGGGCCAGCCGGTTCCGTTCGGCCAGCAGCAGCTCCCGCTCGGCCGCCAGCGCGAGCCGCTCCGCCGACGACGGCCCCAGCAGCCTCGGCGCCAGCCAGCGCAGCGTGCTCGTCACCGCCGCGCACACGACCGGCACCAGCAGCAGGCAGACGAGCGCCAGCACCCAGCTCGAGGCGCCCGTCACCCGCACCGACCGGCCGAGCAGATTCACCCGCGCGTCGTTGCCGGTCCAACCCCCGGGCAGGGCCAGGCCCGTGCCGAGCAGCACCGCGCTTCCCAGACCCCCCGTCCACCCCAGCGCCACGTACAGCAGCAGCCACAGCGGAGTCCGCCAGCGGTCGGCACCCGACGGCGCGGCGCTGGCCGACGCGGCCGGAGCGGGCCCGGTGCCGGGCGCGCGCGCCGGCCGACGAGTGGGCACCGGATCCGGCAGCGGCACCTTCAGCAGTCGACGGGCGCAGGAGATCAGCACCCGCCGGGTGGTGCGGGCCAGCCCGACCACGGCGATCAGCGCCGCCCAGATCAGCAGGGTCAGCCCGATCTGCACGCCCCAGGGGGCCGATCTCCGGACCAGCGCCGGGAGCATGGCCAGCGGCAGCAGCGGCATGCTCAGCAGCGCCCCGCAGTAGACGAACAACGCACCCGAATACGTGGAGCCGCGCAGCAGCGGCCGGATTCCCCTGATCATGATCGCCAGTATGGCCGGGCAGCTCACGGGCGGCCTCCCCCGATCGGGGGAGCGCTTTCTCCCGCCTTTCCGCGATGCGCGCCGCACGGCCCGCAAGCCACGATCGTGCTCCGCCACATCGACGGAGAGGACGGCCGATGCACACCCAGGGGACGGCACTGCCCCGGACCACCGGAGCGGATCCGCACACGCCCGCCTCCCGGGAGCGCGGCCGTGGCAGTCAGCGCCCGGCCGAACCGGACGGCCTGGCCGCGACCGCCATGGAACTGGGCACCAACGCGCTGATCAGCTCGGTCGTCCTGATCGGCGGCCTGCTCGGCCTCGTCGGTCTGGTCCTGGGCACCGCCGCCCTGACCAGAGCCGGCCGCACCGGCTGCGGGCGCCGTCAGGCCCTCGTCGCGGTGGCGACGTCGCTCCTCGCGATCGCGGTGGCCACCCTGGTCGCGCTGCTCGCCGTCTGGTGCGCCCAGCAGACCCAGGGGTACTGCCGGTTCGACCACGTCCACCAGTACGGCAGAACGCTGCTGAAGGTCCTGCGCGGGTGTTCGGGTCAGCCCTGACGCTCGATGTCGGACCGGACGGCGACCATGATCCGCCCGGCCACCTCGGCGGTGATGTCGACCGAGTGGAAGTCGATCCCGCCGTCCTGCTTGTTGACGAAGGTGATGCCGCCGAAGGTCGTCCCGGTCATCCAGAAGCAACTGGTGTTCTCGGCCGCCAGGGTGACCGTGATCGACCGCGCCTCGTCCATCACCTCGTCGCAGGTGTCCGAGCCGCCGTGCGGTCCGGGGTCGACGTTCTGGAAGTTGTTGGTGACCGCGTTGCCGTCGGCGTCCCTGGTCGCGGCCGGCGCGGTGGAGAGCGTGTTCACCCGCGACGGGTCGAAGCCGCTGCCGTTGACGCCCGTGACGATCAGGTAGGCGTCCTCGGCCTGGTCGTCGTACACGCCCACCTGCACCTGGCCGTTGGCGCCCACCTTGGCCCGGGTCTGCGCCCAGGTGTCGGTGATCTGCTTCAACTGGGCGGCGCTCGGGTCGATCTTCGAGTGCCCGGCCACGGTGTCCGGCATCGAGATCACCCAGCGCGGCCCGTTCGCCGCCGCCGGGGCGGGTGCACCGGGCGCACCGGACGCACCGGGTGCCGCAGCGGCGCCGCCGGCGGCGTGGCCGGAGCCGGCGGACTGGCAGCCGCCGAGGGCGAGGGCGGCGGTCAGCGCCGCCGCGCAGGCGGTGACGCGGTACGGCAGGGACATGGGGCCGGCCTCCTTGGCTACGGCGGGGAACGCGTGCTGCCGACCACTGTGGCCCGGCGCCGGTCGGACGCGCAGTTAGCAGAACTGAAGCCCGCCGACAGCAGCGCTAACAACGTCGCCGGGTATATCAGTTGACGATCGTTCCGCGCCCCGCTTCCATCACCCCGTGACCACCGCCAAACTGCACGCCGACGAGACCCTGACCAGCGCATCCCTGGTCCGCGCGCTGCTGGCCGCGCAGCTCCCGCAGTGGGCGGGGCTCCCGCTCACGCCGGTCGACGACTCCACCGGCACCTCCAACACCATGTACCGCCTCGGCGAGGACCTGGTGGTGCGCCTGCCCCGCACCCCGGGCGCGGCGCTCGACGTGCCGCGGGAACACCACTGGCTGCCCCGGCTCGCCGCCCGGCTCCCGGTCGCCGTCCCGGCCCCGCTGGGCCTCGGCGCCCCGGGGGAGGGCTACCCCTTCGCCTGGTCGGTCTACCGCTGGCTGCCGGGCGAGCCGCCGACCGTCGGCCGGATCCCCGCACCCGACCTGCTCGCCGCCGACCTGGCCGACTTCCTCACCGCCCTGCACGGCCTCGACCCGACCGGCGCGCCACCCGCCTGGCGCGCCGAGACCCTGGCCTCCCGCGACGCCGCCACCCGCGCCGCCATCACCAAGGTCCACGGCCTGATCGACACCCACGCGGCCACCGCCCGCTGGAACACCGCCCTGCGCGCCCCCGCCCGGACAGCCGCGCCGGTCTGGATCCACGCCGACCTGCAACCCGGCAACGTCCTGCTGGCCGACGGCCGCCTCAGCGCCGTCATCGACTTCGGCTGCGCGGGCCTGGGCGACCCCGCCGTCGACCTGATCGCCGCCTGGTACCTGCTCCCCGCCGAGGCCCGCACCCTCTTCCGCACCCGGGCCGGAGCCGACGACGCGACCTGGCTCCGCGCCCAGGGCTGGACGCTCTCGATCGCGCTCGACGAGCTCTGGTACTACCTGCACACCAGCCCGGCCAAGGCCGAGCTCGCCCGCGTCGTGATCGGCGAACTGCTCGCCGACGATTAGCCCTGCGCCCCTGATAGCGGCGTCAGCCTTCGGCCACCCCGGACCTTCGCGAGGGCGATCCCTTTCGGCTGAAGACGCGGGCATCCCGTTCCTCTCCGCACGGACCGCGTGCCACACTGACGAAGTGAGCACACCTGAGACGCCACTGACATCGGTCAACTTGAGTCTGAGGTGGCCTGAGGAGCAGCCCAAGGCTCTGCCAGCCAACCAGTTCGCGGTTGCCATGGGCCTGCCGACCAGCTCCGGCGAGCCCGACACGGTCTATTTGATCGTCGGGCACGCCGAGCCGCCACTCCTGGTTGACTCGCGAGATGGTGCGGTTCCAGCTCCGAAAGAGGTTGAGATCGACGTCTTCGGGCGGTACGTCTTCACACGAAGCAGGCTGGAGGACCTCGCCAATCTTCTCCAGGCTGCGGTTGCGGCCTACGATCGAGCGGCAGGGGGTGCCGAGGATGCGACCGACAAGGTTTGAAGCTCAGCGGCATGAAGTGGTTGTGTTCCCGGCGACCACGATGCAGACACAGGCGGCGGCGTTCGCCTGGCTTACAGCTGACAGTGTGGCCGTGAGCGGATCTCACCAGTCAGAACACCGGCACCGTGATGCGGTTAACGCACCACTGAGTACCGCAACAGTGGTAGCACTGCGTGACCGGCTGCGGTCCGGGGACTTTCCTCGCCGTAAGGTGCGTAAGCAGGATTGACCGAGCTGTCCTGGCGGCCGGCCACGAAGGCTGACAGAGCGCTCTTGCAAGGCTTCACCTGCACCGAGTCAGCTCCGCGTCCTCCAGGCAGCAGGCGCCCTCTGCCCCATCCACGTCCGTGGGAAGTCGATGTCCAAACCTGGTTCCGTGGTGGCGACGCCCTGGCAGACGCGTATGACGACGCAGCGCGTGGTGGTCGTCTCCTGCTCGGGTTCGCCGGAGGCGACCTGGCCGTATGCGCCTCTCACGCTCGGCTCAACCACCCCGGTGTCGAGACGCCGTTGCGTCGGATGTTGGAGTGGGACGGTCCGATCAGGGACCTGAAAGCCCTCGCCGTGGCGTGTTCTCACCGCAGGTGCGGAGGGCTCGTTGCCGACGAGGCGATGGAACACACTCTTGGCGGCATGCTCACGGACGAGTCCGATCTGCCCACCTTGGTCATTTCGAGGATCGATCCCCGCAACCGCGCGAGCGAGAAGTTCGCCTCCCGTCACGGGTTCGAGCTGATCGATGACCTGCCACGGCCGGATCAGCACCGGAACTGGTTCACCGTGATCGAGGTGGACTGAGGTTCTCCGTCGAGGCCGGCGATCCTGTGCCGGGCGGCATAGTGGGGGCCCGGACGCTGTTACAGCCTGAGACGCGAGTGCGACGGACAAGGGAGCACAACAGCATGCCGAAGGCAGTGAGGTTCAACGAGTACGGCGGGATCGACGTCCTGCAGGTGGTCGAGGTGCCGCGCCCGGTGCCGGGTGAGGGCGAGGTGCTGGTCCGGATCAAGGCCGCCGGCATCAACCCCGGCGAGGTGATGATCCGCAGCGGAGTGCTGCACGAGCGCTGGCCGGCCACCTTCCCGTCGGGCGAGGGCAGCGACCTGGCGGGCGTCGTGGTCGAACCCGGCCCGGGGATCACCCAGTTCGCCGCCGGCGACGAGGTGGTCGGCTTCACCAACCGGCGGGGCAGCCACGCCGAGTACGCGCTCGTCGAGGTGGAGAACCTGACCCGGAAGCCCGCGAACGTCCCCTGGTCGGCGGCCGGTTCGCTCTTCGTCGCCGGGACGACGGCCTACGCCGCGGTCCGCGCGGTGGAGTTGAAGCCGGGCGACACCGTGGCGGTCTCCGGAGCGGCGGGCGGCGTGGGGGCGCTGGTGGTGCAACTGGCCAAGCACGCCGGGGCCCAGGTGATCGGCATCGCCGGGCCGGGCAACCACGACTGGCTGCGCGCCCACGGGGCCACGCCGGTGGCGTACGGCGACGGCCTGGACGGGCGGCTGCGCGAAGCGGCGCCCCGGATCGACGCGTTCATCGACTGCTACGGCGGCGGCTACGTGAAGCTCGCGATCGACCTGGGGGTCGACCCGGCCCGGATCAACACGATCATCGACTTCGCGGCCGTCGCGGAGTACGGCGTGAAGGCGGACGGCAGCGCGGTGGCGGACACGGCCGACGTGGTCGCGGAGCTGGCGGCCCTGGTCGCGGACGGCTCGCTGGAGGTCCCGATCGCCGCCGAGTACCCGCTGACCGAGGTGCGCGCCGCGTTCGAGGAGCTGGAGCGGCGGCACAGCAGGGGGAAGATCGTGCTGCTGCCCTGAGGTCAGCGAAGGGGAGAGTGGTCGGCCTTCAGTTCCGTGATGAAGGCCGACCATCCCGGGGCCGGGAAGCTGAGGGCTGGGCCAAGGGGGTCCTTGCTGTCACGCACAGGGACGACGGTGGTGAGCCCATTGGCGACCTCGACGCACTCCGCGCCTTGGCCGTTGCTGTAGCTGCTCTTGCGCCAGATGACATCAGGGCTCGTCGTCATGCTCGTACTCTTTCAGGTAGGTGCGGATCAGGTCGAGGGACTCCTCTTGAGGCAGGGCCTTCGCGCGAGCCAGATCGAACATCTGGGTCAGCTCAAGGATCTTCCTTGGTAGTTCGACTGTCTCCCCGGAAGCGAAGCTCTCGACGTAGCCGATCGTAGTACCGCCCTGGAGGGTCAGCAGGATGAGGCTGCCGCCCAACATCGGGTGCGCTCCCTGCGAGAACGGCAGTACCTGGATGGTCACATGGGGGATGGCCGGTGGTTCGAGGAGCTGCGTGAGTTGCCCTCGCATGACCCGAGGCCCGCCGACAGGCCGCCTCAGTGCCGCCTCGTCCATCATTGCCCAGAAGAACGGCGGATCCTCCTTGGCGAAGACCCGTTTCCGTCGCATGCGCGTCTCGATGTGCGCCGTGATCTGCTCTTCTGAGGCGCCGGGAATGGACTCCCGGAACAGAGCTCGCGCGTAGCCTTCGGTCTGGAGAAGACCCGGGACCAGGCTGCTGGTGAAGACTTGGATGCGCGTTGCCTTGTTCTCGCCGTCGACGATGACCCGACCGTAGTCCGGGATCGCGTTCTCCTGCGCCAACTCCAGCAGATCCCGAAACAGCGCATTTGTACCGAAGAACGTATCAAGTGCATCAGCCAGCGCTTCCGAAGGCAGCTGGTCCCCGTGCTCGACCCGGCTGATGTACGAGTGCGGAAACCCGAGCCGCTCCGCGAGCCCTCGCAAGGTCAGCCCCGAGGTCTCGCGCATCCGCAGGAGTCTGCGGCCGAGCATGGTGCGCGGGGTCAGCTTTGCATCGTCCTCGTGCAGCTCCATCGAACACCCTTTCAAGTCCCTGTTCACTCAGGGGCTTTGGTACCGGCCAGGGGGTGGCCAGAACCTTCCCCTTTCGCCAACCTGATAACCGGGGAAACCGCCCAGAATGACCGAGAAGAAGAGGTCGCCATGAACATCGATGGCCCCGAGGAGCTCATCGCCTCCGACTCCTGCTGGCTCCCGCGCAGCAACCGTTCCCCGGGCAAGGCGCGCCGCTTCCTCGCCGGGCTGCTCAGTACTGTCAAGGAGGGTGAACGCTTTCTCGACAAGGGTGAGTTGGTGCTGTCCGAGCTGGTCACCAATGCGCTCGCGCACGGCACCCGCCCTGGCCAGCTGATCTGGATCGGGCTCAAGGTCGACCACGAGCAGCTCTGGATCGCGGTCGAGGATCCGAGCGCCGCCGTCCCGGTCGTCTGCGACGCTGCCGCCTCAACTTCCTTTGCCTCCGAGGTCGAATCGGGGCGCGGCATGCTCCTGGTGGAGCAACTCTCGCTCGCCTGGGGGTGCGGGCCGCGTGAGGGGGTCGGGAAGCGGGTCTGGGTGCTCGTCGGAGCCGATCAAAACTGAAACAATGTAGGCAAACTGACTGACTATCAGTCATTATCGAGCAGGCGGCCGAATGCCGATCAAGCCCGTGCTAGATTTCTGACGATATCCCAGGAACATGCATGTGCCCCGGCGGTGCTGGAACACCCCGGGGCGCGGCACTAGGAGAACGAAGCCTCTCCCCATGCACATTCATCGTAGCGCGCAGAAGCGCGCGTATGCAGCTCTCCCCAACCGCCTCCTCCAGGACCGCACCCTCAGCTACACTGCCCGCGGCCTGCTCGGCGACCTCCTCTCCCGCCCCGACGGCTGGCGCGAGGACGGCCGCCGCATGGCGGACTCCAGCCCCCAGGGCCGCGCCGCGATCCGCAAGGCGCTCAAGGAGTTGATCGAAGCCGGGTACTACTGGGTCGTGACGACCCGACTGCCCGACGGGACCATCCGCAGCGAGATCCACGTCTTCGACACTCCGCAGCTGGTGGGGCCGGGTGTCACCCGTTCGGGACCCGGTGGCGCGGACCCCGATGCACGTGCCAGTGAACAGACACATGACCCGGCGGAAAAACCCACCCTCCATCCGCTCCCGGTCAGCGAGGCCATCCGCGAAGCGGTGAGCACGCTCTTCCGGGTGCTCCGCCCGGAGCCCCGGCTGAAGCTGGGCGAGCGCGAGGCGCACGCCCTCGCGCCGCTGGTGGCACGCTGGTTGGAGCTGGGCAGCACCGCCGCCGACCTCGCTCGGGCGCTGCTGCCCAGGCTGCCCGACGCGGTCTTCGCTCCGGTCGCGTTCCTGCGCCACCGCCTCGAGCAGAAGATGCCCCCGGGCGCGGCGCAGGAGCCCGACCCGCAGGCGCCCGCTCCGCTGCCCGAGTGCGACCGCTGCCACGACCCGGTCTCCCATCCCGGCCTCTGCCGCGCCTGCGCCACCGGCGGCCGTACCGAGCCCGGCCACGCGCCCGCCATCGGCGGCGGGGCCGAGCACACCCCGGCGGGGGCCGCACGGGCCCGTGAGGCGATGCGCGCCACAAAGGATCAGCTCCAAGCCGCCTGAGTGTGCTTCAGTTCGATCATGGCGAACTGGGAATCCCTGACCGAAGGCGGCATCGAGGCGTACGTCGCGCGCCCCGCTGCGGCCGACCTGCCCACCCCCACCCGTGGCGCGATCGTCTTCTGCGCCGAGATGTACGGCATCAACGAGTACGCGCGCACCGTCACCGCCCGCCTCGCCGCAGCGGGGTACGCGGTCGTCGCGCCCGACTTCTACTGGCGTCACCAGCGGCGCGTCCGGCTCAGCTACAGCCCGGAGGACCGCGAAGCCGGCCTGGTGCTGATGCGTGGGCTCGACCGCGACGAGCTGATCGCCGACGCCGGCGTCGCGCTGGACGCCGCCCGCGCGCTCGCGGACGGGCACGGCGTGGCGTTCCTCGGCATGAGCATGGGCGGCCACATCGCCCTGCGGGCGGCCACCGCGCTCAGCTTCGAGCTGGCGGCGCTCTTCTACCCCGGGTGGATGCTCAACTCGGGTATGCCGATGGTCGGCCCGGTGCCGCCGCTGGAGCAGGCGGCCGACCTGGCGAAGGGCGGCGCGTTCGTGCTCGGCGTGGTCGGCGAGGAGGACCACATCCTGCCGTCGGCCGAGTGGCAGCAGGCCGAGCAGCGCCTGACCGCCGCCGGGGTGCGGCACGAGCTGATCAGCTACCCGGGGGTGCGGCACGGCTTCGCGGTCGAGGACCGCCCAGCGGACTACGACGCGAAGGCCACGGCGGACGCCTGGGAGCGGGTCGACGCCGCCCTCGCCCGCTACCTGTAAGGACGTGTGACAACGACAGCGGGGCCCGCCACACCTGCTCGGTGTGGCGGGCCCCGCTGGTTCGCGCTTCGGCTTCTCCCTCAAGAAGCCGTCGGCGCATTCGAGTTACGGCATGGCGTGGACGTGGTTGCCCACGTTGGTGGAGAAGTCGTTGCCGTTCTTGGCGTCCCAGTTGGTGGACCAGGTCATCGCTCCCCGGATGGTGGGCCACTTGGTCGGCGGGACGAAGGTGCCGCAGTTGGTGCCGCTCGCCAGGCAGTCCAGCGCGTTGTCCACCACGGTCGAGTTGACGTAGCCGCCGCCCGCCGCCTGGCTGGAGGCGGGAACACCGATGCCGACCTGGGACGGGTCGAGGCCGCCCTGGATGTAGGTGCAGACCTGGCTGGTGATGAAGTCCTCGGTGCCCTGGTTGTAGACGTTGCCGTTGCAGCCGGGCATGCCACCGGAGTTGTAGAACTGGGTGTTGACGACGGTCAGGATGTCCTTGACGGCCAGCGCCAGCTGGAAGTAGTCACTGCCCGTGGTGTACATGTCCAGCGTCTGCGGGGCCATGGTCAGGATGAAGCCGCTGCCGACCTTGCTCGCCAGGGTGTGCAGGCCCTGCGCCAGGTAGGTCGAGTTGACGCCGTTCTCCAGGTCGATGTCGATCCCGTCGAACCCGTACTGCTGGATCAGCGCGTAGGCGCTGTTGGCGAAGTTGGCGGCCGCGGTGGCGTCGCCGACCGTGATCGCACCGTTCTGGCCGCCGACCGAGAGGACGACCTTCTTGCCGGCCGCGTGCTTGGCCGCGATGTCGGCCTTGAACTGGGCGGCGGTGTAGCCGCCGAGGTTGGTGGCCAGCGTCGGGTCGATCGAGAAGGTGATGCCGCCGGGGGTGGTCGGGTCGGCGTTGGCGAACGAGACCGCGATGATGTCGTAGTTGCTCTGGACGTCCGCGAGCTTCTGGTCCGTCGCGCCGTTGTCGAAGTCCTGCCAGTAGCCGGTGATGACGTGCTTGGGCAGCCCGCTCGACGGGGGCGTGGGCGTCGGGGTGGGCGTCGGCGTCGGGGTGGGAGTAGGCGTGGGCGTCGGGGTGGGGGTGGGCGTCGGCGTCGGCGTCGGGGTGGGAGTGGGGGTCGGCGTGGGAGTAGGAGTAGGAGTAGGAGTCCCCGCCCCACCCGGCCCCGTCAGCGTGATGTCGTCCGCGCTGTACGCGCTCTGCCCGTACCACCCGTGCACGTACACCGTCAGGCTCGTCGTGCTCGCGCCGGTGGTGAAGGTGCTGCTCAGCTGGTTCCAGCTGGTCTGGCTCGACCAGCTGCTCGGGTCCCCGCCCGCCGCACCCGTCCCGCCGGCACCCAGGTAGACGTACGACCCCTGCACCCAGCCGGCCAGCGTGTAGCTGGAGTTGGGCTGCACCGAGACGGTCTGGCTGCACTGCGCCGTGTCCGAGCTGCTCGGCGAGCCCAGCAGCGCCTGCGAGCCGCTGTGCACGGGGGAGGAGACCGCGGCGGCGGTGCCGGTACAGGACCAGCCGGCCAGGCCGGACTCGAAGCCGCCGTTGCTGACCAGGTTGCCGACCGCGGCGCTGGCGCCACCGGCGAAGACGGCCAGCCCGGCGCCGGCCAGCGCGAGCGCGGTGGTGCCGGCGGCCAGCGTGGGCAGCACGCGACGGCGGGTGGGAGGAACGGTACGGGACATGACGAACTCTCCTGTGGGGAGGAGGAGAGGGACCGCCGCGGTGGGGGTCGCGGCGGCCCCGCGTGGGGGAGGGAGAAACCGCTCGGTACGCACGGTTGGCGCAGCTCGTGGCTACAGGTAAAGGGGAGGCGAAAAAGGGCGTGCCAAAGAAGAGGGGGGGAGGGTCAAGCGGTTGAACCTGCAACCGCTTGTCGAACAAGCTGGACTAGACCAATGGCGTGCGTCAAGCATCTGACGGCCTCCTTACGCATTCTTTAAGGAACCGGATATCCGATCGTGTCCGTCACCGTGCCCGACCTGCGGCTTTCCTCCTCCTCATGGAGCCGGAGTACGCTGCTCCAGGACCCGTGGCAGCCAAGCCACTCGGGACCACGGGGGCCAAGGGGTCAAGCTCAGAGGGGCAACGAATGGGTCTGCGCGATCTCGTCGACCGCACGCCGGGTCTGCGGACCGTCCTCGGCGGCATGTACCGCCTGTACGGCCAGCGGGTCGAGGCCCACCTCGGCAAGACCCCGCACCACGTCGGCGTGATCATGGACGGCAACCGCCGCTGGGCCAAGGCGGCCGGCGGCACCGCGGCGTTCGGCCACCGGCGCGGCGCCGACAAGATCACCGAGTTCCTCGGCTGGTGCGACGAGACCAACATCGAGGTCGTCACCCTCTGGATGCTCTCGACCGACAACCTGACCCGGCCGCCGGAGGAGCTCGTCGCCCTGCTCGGCATCATCGAGGACGCGGTGACCGGGCTGGCCGAGGCCAAGCGCTACAAGGTCAACCCGATCGGCACCCTGGACCTGCTGCCCAGCCGGACCGCCGAGATCCTGAAGAACGCGGCGGCCGACACCGCGCACCTCGAAGGCATCACGGTCAACGTGGCCGTCGGCTACGGCGGTCGGCACGAGATCGCCGACGCGGTCCGCTCGCTGCTCCAGGAGCACGCCGACCGGGGCACCTCGATCGAGGAACTGGTCGAGAGCCTGGACGTCGAGCACATCGCCGAGCGCCTCTACACCAAGGGCCAGCCGGATCCGGACCTGGTGATCCGCACCTCCGGCGAGCAGCGGCTGTCCGGCTTCCTGCTCTGGCAGAGCGCGCACAGCGAGTTCTACTTCTGCGAGGCGTACTGGCCGGCCTTCCGCAAGGTCGACTTCCTGCGGGCGCTGCGCGCGTACGAACAGCGGCACCGCCGCTACGGCGGCTGAACGTTTGCTGGGAGACTCCTGCGCGGACCCTGCGCAGACCCTGCGTAGACGCTCGAAGCGCCGTCAAGACCGCCTGACCACCGCCGAACGTTCATGAGAAGTGATCCAGGACTTCGCATGAGCAAGCATGCCCGACGGCTCGTCAGGGCATACACATGGCATACCGGCACCCTGCCCATCGGGGTCGCGGGGGCCGGTGAGCCGCGGGTGACGCAGGGTCGCCCGCCCTGGAGGCCTAGTGGTCAGTTCCAAGAGCCGCCGGACACCAGACCGGCGCACGTACGTCCTTGACACCAGCGTGCTTTTGGCCGACCCGCTCGCCATGACGCGGTTCGAGGAGCACGAAGTGGTGCTCCCCGTCGTCGTGGTCACCGAGCTGGAGGCCAAACGACACCACCCCGAACTGGGCTACTTCGCCCGCCAGGCCCTGCGCCTGCTGGACGACTTCCGGGTCCGCTACGGCCGACTCGACGAGCCCATCCCGGTCGGCGAGATCGGCGGCTCGATCCGGGTCGAGCTCAACCACTCCGACCCCTCGGTGCTGCCGGCCGGTTACCGGGTCGGTGGCGGCGAGGCGGACACCCGGATCCTGGCGGTCGCCCGCAATCTGCAGGCGGAGGGGTACGACGTCACCGTCGTCTCCAAGGACCTCCCGATGCGGATCAAGGCCAGCGCGGTCGGCCTGCTCGCCGAGGAGTACCGGGCGGAGCTGGCGATCACCTCCGGTTGGACCGGAATGTCCGAACTGCCGGTTGCCGCCGACCAGGTGGACGAGCTCTTCGGTGCCCCGCACGACGCCGCCGTGGTGGTCGACGGCGCCGAGGAACTGCCGGTGCACACCGGCCTGGTGCTCAGCTCCGAGCGTGGCCGGGCCCTGGGCCGGGTCACCCAGGACGGCCGGGTCAAGCTGGTGCGCGGTGACCGCGAGGCGTTCGGCCTGCGCGGGCGCAGCGCCGAGCAGCGGGTGGCGCTGGACGTGCTGCTCGATCCCGAGGTCGGCATCGTCTCGCTCGGCGGCCGGGCCGGCACCGGCAAGTCGGCGCTGGCGCTCTGCGCGGGCCTGGAGGCGGTGCTGGAGCGTCGCCAGCACCGCAAGGTGATGGTCTTCCGGCCGCTGTACGCGGTCGGCGGCCAGGAGTTGGGCTACCTGCCGGGCAGCGAGTCGGAGAAGATGAGCCCGTGGGCGCAGGCCGTCTTCGACACCTTGGGCGCGGTCACCACGCCCGCGGTGATCGAGGAGGTGATCTCCCGCGGGATGCTGGAGGTGCTGCCGCTCACCCACATCCGGGGCCGCTCGTTGCACGACGCGTTCGTGATCGTCGACGAGGCGCAGTCGCTGGAGCGCAACGTGCTGCTCACGGTGCTGTCCCGGATCGGCCAGGGCTCGCGGGTGGTGCTCACCCACGACGTGGCGCAGCGGGACAACCTCCGGGTGGGGCGCTACGACGGGGTGGTGGCGGTGGTGGAGAAGCTGAAGGGGCATCCGCTCTTCGCGCACATCACCCTCACGCGCTCCGAGCGCTCCCCGATCGCCGCGTTGGTGACCGAGATGCTCGAGGACATCCAGCCCTGAGCCCCCGGTAGGTCTGCCGTATCGGCATACGAACGATCCGCCCGGTTCCTGGCGTTGGCCTCGAACCGGGCGGATCGTCAGCACATCGCACCGCGCGTGGTCCGCGGAACGGCCGATTCCAGCTCCGGTGGATGATGTGAGCTTCGCCACGCAACCGGGAATTGCGCAGCCGTGTCTCCGTGCGGCATGGTGAGGTCTCTGTCAGGCCCCGCGTACGGCCCGCTGGTTGGGCGTCAACTGAATATGCAAGGTCCGTACGCCGCCCGAACTCCTTGCCCGCACCGGCTTGTCCGGCTGTGGGCACCGGGCCAGTGTCTCCCGTGACCAGCACCAGGTGGAGGCCAGTGACCAGGGGCATGTTGCGTCCTCACGGTCACGCGGGGTCGACGCTGGAAGGAAACCATGTGACTCGGATCTCGGTCCGGGGAGTTGCTGTGGCCTCCGCCACCGCCGTCACCGCTGTCGGTGCCGTCGTTGGTGTGGCTTCGGGCAGCGAGGCCTCTCCCGTTCAGTCGGTCGATGTCGCGGGGTCCACCCTGTTCGCGGACGTCCCGTCAGCTGGCCAGGCGCAGGCGATCAGCGACAACATCGCCAACCAGTCCGTTGCCCAGCAGCAGGCTGCCGATGCCGCGACGAAGCAGGCCGCCGAGCAGGCCGCCCGCCTCAAGGCGGCTGCCGACGCGCAGGCCAAGGCCGACGCGGACAAGGCGGCTGCCGACGCGGCCCAGGCCGCTGCCAAGGCGGCTCAGGCCGCTCAGCAGCAGGCGCAGCAGGAGGCCGCCGCCCTGGCGAAGGCCAAGTCGCAGATGGCGGTCACCACCACCGACGACTCGGCGCCGCCCGTCTCGGCCAGCCCGGGTTCGGTGCAGGCGATCGCCCAGGGGATCATCGGCGACAGCACCCAGTTCCAGTGCTTCAGCAACATCGTGACGCGCGAGAGCGGCTGGAACTACCAGGCCACCAACTCCGGTTCCGGTGCCTACGGTCTGGTCCAGGCGCTGCCGGGCTCCAAGATGGCCTCGGCCGGCGCGGACTGGCGGACCAACCCCGCCACCCAGATCAAGTGGGGCCTCGGTTACATGAACGACCGTTACGGCAGCCCGTGTGGCGCCTGGTCGTTCTGGCAGGCCCACAGCTGGTACTAGACCCACGGTCGGTGCCGCAGTCACCACAGCGTGTGACGCCCTCGGTCGTTCCGGCCGGGGGCTCGCGCGTTTTTCCCGCCCCGGCGCCGAAAGGGTGAACCGGGCAGGTAGCGTCGTACCCGCACACCGTGGCACCCGGCCCGCGGTGAACCGGGAGGACGGACCACATGGCACGGGGTGGGCAGCGCGGCCGCATGGTCTCCAAGGCCGTCACCTGGAGCGCGTCACTGGCGGGCCGGTTGGCCGAGCGCCGTCGCGCCGCGGTCGAGGAGCGGACCGGCTCGCTCGCCGTGCGCCCCGAGGTGGTGCTGGAGCCGCAGCCGCTCCCGGTGCCGCAGGCCGTCCCCACCCCGCAGCCGGCCGCGGCGGACGCCGAACCGCCGCACCGCGAGCAGCCGCGCCCGCGTGACCCGCATCCGGGGCGCCCGGCCAGTCCGGCCGAGGCGGTGCCCTGGGGGCTGCGGGTGGCGGCCGAGTCCACCTGGCGGCTGCTGCTGCTCGGTGCCGCGCTCTACGTGATCTTCTACGTGGTCGACATGCTGCGGCTGGTCGCCTTCGCGCTGCTGGCCGGGGTGTTGATCTCGGCGCTGCTGGAACCCACGGTCTCCTGGCTCAAGCGGCACGGCGTGCCGCGCTCGTTGGCCGCGACCGTCACCTTCCTGACCGGTCTGGCCGGCATCTGCCTGGTCGGCTGGTTCGTCTTCTGGCAGGTCAGTACCAACATCACCGAGGTCTCCAACCAGGCCAGCAACGGTGTACAGACCCTGCACAACTGGCTGCTCAAGGGGCCGATGCACCTGACCCCCCAGCAGTTGAACGGCTTCACCACCCAGGTGAAGCTCGCGATCACCAACAACACCAACCAGATCACCTCGCTCGGGTTCACCACCGTGGGCATCGTGATCGAGGTGGTGACCGGCGTGCTGCTGGCCGCCTTCACCACCTACTTCCTGCTCTACGACGGCGCCAAGATCTGGAGTTGGGTGCTGCGCGGCCTGCCCCGGCAGTCCCGCTACGCGATGGCCGGCGCCGGTCCGAAGGCCTGGGCCACGCTGACCGCCTACGTGCGCGGCACCGTCTTCGTCGCCTTCATCGACGCGCTCTGCATCGGGATCGGGATCCAACTGCTCGGGGTGCCGCTGGCGATGCCGCTGGCCGTGATCATCTTCCTGGGCGCCTTCGTGCCGCTGGTCGGCGCGCTGGTCACCGGCACCCTGGCGGTGCTGATCGCGCTGGTCACCAAGGACGTCTACACGGCCGGCATGGTGCTGCTGGTGCTGGTCACCGTCCAGCAGATCGAGGGCCACCTGCTGCAGCCGCTGATCCTGGGCCGCGCGGTGCGGGTGCACCCGCTGGGCGTGGTGCTCGGAGTGGCCTCCGGCTCGATCATCGGCGGGATCGGCGGGGCGATCGTGGCGGTGCCGCTGATCGCGGTCACCAACACGGTGGTCGGCCACCTGCGGCGCCGCAACGCCGCCGCCGACGAGGTCTTCATCGCGGTGGCGGCCGCACAGGAAGCCGCCCATGAGGCCGCGCACGAGGCTGCCCACGCGGCAGCGCCCGACGCCCCGCCGCAATCGGCGCAGAAGCTGTCCGACCTCTCCCCGGAGCAGCCCGTCAGCTCCTAAAGTGGCGTCATGTATGTGACCAGGCTGGGCATCTCGGGCATTCGCGGCTTCACCCCGGCCCGCGAGGTGCGGCAGCTGGAACTCCCGCAGGCCGGCTGGACGGTGCTCGCCGGGCGCAACGGAGCCGGCAAGACCACGCTGCTGCGGGCCCTCGCGCTGGCCCTCGGCGGCCCCTCGGTGTCGCGCAGCCTGGTCAGCGACTTCTCCGGCTGGCTGACGGCCGGCGAACGGACCGGCTGGGTGCAGGCCTTCGTCCGCCCGGACTGGTCGGTGGACCGGCTGGCGGGCAGCGGCAAGGCGCCCAAGTACGACCTCAAGCTGGGCCTGCGGTGGACCCTGCCGCGGCCGCCGGCCGGGGGGATCCCGATGGCCGTCGGCCCGCGTCCGGAGCTGGAGGCCTTCGGCTCGGCCAGCCCCGAGCGCGGCCCGTGGGCGGAGAACCCGCGCGGCTGGTTCTTCGCCGGCTACGGCCCGTTCCGCCGGCTGCTCGGCGGGGCCGGGGAGAGCCAGCGGCTGATGCTCTCGGCCGGCCCGGTCGGCCGGCTCGCCACCCTCTTCCACGAGGAGGCCTCGCTCGCCGAGGGCGTCTCCTGGCTGATCGACCAGCACGTGCGCCGCCTCGAGGGCCGCCCCGGCGCCCAGCAGGCCCTGGACGTGGTCAGCGCGCTGCTCTCGGACGGCCTGCTGCCGGACGGCTTCGCGGTCTCCCGGGTCGACTCCGACGGCCTCTGGGTGCACCGCACCGGCGACGGTGAGCTGAACGTCGGCGGGCCCGACTTCCCGCTGCGGGAACTCAGCGACGGCTACCGCACGGTGGCCGCCCTGGTGCTCGACCTGGTCCGCCAGTTCCAGAACTGCTACGGCAGCCTCCCGCAGGACGAGCACGGCGCGATCACCCTGCCCGGCATCGTGCTGATCGACGAGGTCGACGCCCACCTGCACGTCAGCTGGCAGCAGCGGATCGGGCCGTGGCTGAAGGCGCACTTCCCGCGCGTGCAGTTCATCGTCTCGACGCACAGTCCGTACATCTGCCAGGCCGCCGACCCCGGCGGGTTGATCCGGATCGCCGGCCTGGACGAGGACGCCCCGCCGCAGCCGGTCAGCGAGGAGCTGTACCGGCGGATCGTCTACGGCAGCGGCGACGACGCGGTCCTCTCCGAGCTGTTCGGCCTGGAGTCGCCGTACTCCGCGCGGGCCGAGGACGCCCGCCGCCGGATCGGCGACCTGGAGGGCAGGGTGCTGGCCGGCGACTCCACCGACGAGGAGCTGGCCGAGTACCAGGAGCTGACCGACCGGCTGATGAGCTCGCTCTCCGCCCGGGTCGACGAGGTCGCCGCCCGGCTGGGACGCGCCAGATGATCCCGCTGCAGCGGCGCCCGTTACCCGAGGAGCTGGCCGGCCGGATGGCGGCCCGCAGCGAACGGTTGCCGGAGTACCGGGGCGGTGCCCGGGAGTTGTGGCGGGACAGCCGCACCATCCGGCGCGACCTGAGCGCCCAGCTGGTCGCGATGGCCGCCGGGCTCTCCCGCTGCATGTACTGCGGGGACAGCGAGGGCACCAGCATCGACCACTTCCAGCCGATCGCGATGGCCCCGCAGCGCGCCTTCGACTGGCTCAACCACCTGTGGGCGTGCGCCTTCTGCAACAGCAACCAGAAGCGCGACCTCTACCCGACCGACCGGCACGGCGCGGCGCTGCTGATCGACCCCACCGCCGACGAACCCGCCGACCACCTCGACCTGGTGCTCGCCACCGGCGCCTACCGCCCGCGTACCCCCAAGGGCCGCGAGACGATCCGGATCTTCGGCCTGGACCGCCCGGTGCTGGAGCGCGGCCGGGCCCAGGCCTACGTGCGCTGCCGCTCGATGCTGCGCGACCTGGCGCGGCTGTCCGATCACGACGAACGGGACGAAGCGGTGGCGGTCGCCCACGCGCTCACCGTGCAGCCGTTCGCCGACGTGCTCTACGAGATGCTGCGGCTGCGCACCGCGCCCCGGGCCGCGCTGGTCTTCGGCGCCGAGACGGTGGCGGGTCTGAACACACTGGTGGGGCCCCACTTCGCGAAGTGGGGCCCCACCGGGAGCTGACGCCGGGTCGGGCTCAGGCCAGCAGCGCCTCGGCGTCCAGCACCGAGGCCACGGCCTGCACGACGGCGGCGATCCGGATCGCGACCTGGATCGTCTCGCGGTCCACGCCCGCCTTGCGCAGCACCTGCTCGTGCGAGTCCAGGCACTGGCCGCAGCCGTTGATCGCGGAGACCGCGAAGCACCAGAACTCGAAGTCGATCTTCTCGACGCCCGGGTTGCCGATGACGTTCATCCGCAGCCCGGTCCGCAGCTTCGCGTACTCCTCGTGGTCCGAGAGGAGGTGCGTGGTGCGGTAGTAGACGTTGTTCATCGCCATGATCGCGGCAGCGGCCTTGGCGGCGGTGTACGCCTGCTCGGAGAGCAGCTCCTTGGCCTGCGGCTCCAGCTCGGCCAGCACCGGCTTGCTCGCGGTGGCCATGGCGCAGGAGAGCACGGTGCCCCAGAGCTGCTGCTGCGGGAGGTCCGAGTTGCCGATGACCGCGCTCAGGTTGAGCTTCAGGTCCTTGGCGTACTCGGGCAGTGCCGCCTTCAGTTCGTCGAGCGCCATGGGTCAGCCGGCCAGCAGGGCGGCGGCGTCCAGGGTGTCCTCACCCTTGGTCCAGTTGCACGGGCACAGCTCGTCGGTCTGCAGGGCGTCCAGCACCCGCAGGACCTCCTTGGGGTTACGGCCGACCGAGCCGGCGGTCACCATGACGAACTGGATCTCGTTGTTCGGGTCCACGATGAAGACGGCGCGCTGGGCGGTGCCGTCCTCGCCCTCGACGCCGCAGGCCCGCATCAGGTCGTGCTTGATGTCGGCCAGCATCGGGAAGGGCAGGTCACGCAGGTCGGCGTGGTCCTTGCGCCAGGCGTGGTGCACGAACTCCGAGTCGCCGGAGACGCCCAGGATCTGCGCGTCGCGGTCGGCGAACTCCTCGTTCAGCTTGCCGAACGCGGCGATCTCGGTCGGGCAGACGAAGGTGAAGTCCATCGGCCAGAAGAAGACGACCTTCCACTTGCCCTCGTAGGTCTTGTGGTCGATGTCGGCGAACGCGGTCGCGGCGTCCAGGTTCACGCAGGCCTTGAGGTCGAACTCGGGGAACTTGTCGCCGATCGTCAGCACGTTCGCTTCTCCTGGGTGTGGAAAATAAGGGGAGTGTGTCCGGATTGCCTATGATTCGACGGATCCCGACGTGATCCAACAGTGACACAGCCCGCAGTGATCAGTGAAATAGCTAGACTCGATCCATCTGATCGGAGAGAGTTATCAGTACCCAGCAGTCCTCAGGGTCATCGCGCCCCCGGACGCCCACCGTCGCGCAGCTGCGCGCCTTCCTCGCGGTGGTCGAGCACCGGCACTTCCGGGACGCCGCCACGGCCATCGGCACCAGCCAGCCCGCCCTCTCCGGCGCGCTCGCCACGCTGGAGGAGTCGCTGGGCGCCCAACTCGTGGAGCGTACGACACGCAAGGTGATCATCACGCCGCTGGGCGAGCGGGTGGCGGCGCACGCGCGCCGGGCACTGGCCGCGCTGCACGAGCTGACCCAGGAGGTCGAGGCCGCCCGCCGCCCGTTCACCGGCCCGCTGCACCTGGGCGTGATCCCCACCGTCGCGCCCTACCTGCTGCCGACCGTGCTGCGCCTGGTCCGCGACCAGTACCCCGACCTCGACCTGCACGTCCACGAGGAGCGCACCGCCACGCTGCTCGAGGGCCTGGCCGCCGGCCGGCTCGACCTGCTGCTGCTCGCGCTGCCCGCCGGAGGCAGCGCGCCGACCCGCGACATCCCGCTCTTCGACGAGGACTTCGTCCTGGTCACCCCGCCCGGCCACCCGCTGGCCGGGCGCACCGACGTGCCCCGCGACGTGCTGCTCGACCTGGACGTGCTGCTCCTGGAGGAGGGCCACTGCCTGCGCGACCAGGCGCTCGACGTCTGCCGCGAGGTGGGCGCGGAGCCCGGCGGGGGCTCCACCCGGGCCGCCGGGCTCTCCACCCTGGTCCAGTTGGTGGCCGGCGGGCTCGGCGTCACCCTGCTGCCGGCCACCGCGCTGGCGGTGGAGTCCGGGCGCGCCGACCGGCTGGCCGCCGTCCACTTCGCCGATCCGGCACCCGGGCGCCGGATCGGCCTGGCCACCCGCCCCGGCTCGGCCCGCGCCGCCGAGTACGACCGGTTCGCCGACTCGCTGCGGACCGTGCTGGCCGAGCTGCCGGTGCGGATCGTCGGCCCGTAGGGATGCGCCCGTCCGGGTGAGGCCCAAGGGCTAGCCCCACTGATCTGACGTCCCGTCACTTCACTCTCCCGCGCTGCCGGGTGACACCCCGCCGGGCCCCTCGCCGCTGCCCCGCCGGCCGTCGCCGCCGCGTCGCCGGGCCGCCGTGGCCACGGTGAGCTGGAGCACGCCAGAGAAGTTCGCGGTCCGCCCCGCCGCAACGGGTTGCCCGCCCGCGTCCGGGCGGTGCCGCCAGTGCAGGGAGAGAGTGGCGTGGCATCGTCGACCGAACCCGAAACGGACCAGCAGCCCGCGAGCGCGACCGACCCGGGCGGCGCCCCACCGCCCGCCCCACCCCGCCCCGGCCTGCTGCGCCGCCTGCTGCACCGGCGTCCGGTGCAGGTGGTGCTGAGCCTCTTCCTGGTCTTCCTGACCTGGCTCGGCTTCTCCATCGGCGGCGCGCTGCTCGCGCCCGGCAACGACAGCGACGTCGCCCGGGTCGCCGAATGGGCCCGCGACCACCACCTCGGCCCGGTGGTGACCGGGCTGGAGGCCGCCCAGTACAAGATGGACCCGCCCAAGGTCGGCGGCCGTCCCACCATCGCGCTCACCCCCGGCGGCCTGCCCCCCATCGCCTCCTCCGCCGTCGCGAGCGCCGAGAACAAGCACTCCGACGCCCCGGCGCTGGCGCCGATCAACCCGGCCCCGCTGGTCTCGCCGGCCGGCGACCCGCTCCCCGGCGAGGGCGCCTGGCACGTGATCGGCAGCTCCCGGGGCATCCCCTCGGTGCTCAGCGCGATGCTGCGCCCGGACAGCGAGCACACCTCCTACCTGGCCGCCGTGGTCTCGATGGACCAGCGCCTGACCCGCTTCCAGCTGCACCCCGGCACCGACGACCCGGGCCCGGACAACTGGGGCGTGCCGCCGAACATCCCGGCCGACGCCAGGGCCGGCCTGCTGGCCAGCTTCAACGGCGGCTTCAAGGTGGCCGAGGCGCAGGGCGGCTTCTACCTCAACGGCGTCACGCACGGCACGCTGCGGGACGGCGCGGGCTCGCTGGTCTTCTACAAGGACGGCCACACCGCCGTCGGCAGCTGGGGCGACGAGGTCTCGATGACCCCGGACGTGGTGGGCGTGCGGCAGAACCTGCGGCTGATCGTCGACCACGGCACGGTGCCCGAGGACGTGGACCACAACGTGGAGAGCGGCTGGGGCCTGACCATCGGCGGCAAGTTCTTCGTCTGGCGCTCGGGCGTCGGCGTCACCGAGGACGGCCGGCTGGTCTACGCCTACGGGCCCGCGCTCTCCGTGCGCACCCTGGCCGACCTGCTGCACCAGGCCGGCTGCGTGCAGGCGATGCAGCTGGACATCAACCCGGCCTGGATGTCGTACAACTACTACCAGTCGGGCTCCGACCCGGCGAACCCCGTGCCCACCAAGCTGCTGCCCGACCAGGAGCGGCCCGCCGACCGGTACTTCGAGCCGACCAGCCGCGACTTCACGGCGGTGTACGCCCGATGACCGCCCAGCCGCCGGTGCTGCCGGCCCCCGAACTCCAGCCGGTCCCCGAACTCCAGCCGATCGGCGCCCCGGCCGGCGCCGCCCGGCTCGGCTGGCCGCGTGCGGTGCTGCGCACCTCCCGGCCCCGGCAGTGGCCGAAGAACCTGCTGGTCTTCGCGGCGCCGGTGGCCGCCGCCGACCGGGGCCGGATCGAGGGCGTGGGCGGCGCCCTGGTCGCCTTCGTCGCCTTCACCCTGGCCTCCTGCGCGGTGTACTTCGTCAACGACGTGGCCGACGCGGAACGCGACCGGCACCACCCGGTCAAGCGCACCCGTCCGGTGGCCAGCGGCGAGCTGGCCGAACGGCACGCGCTGGCGGTCGCGGTGGCCTGCGTGGCGCTGGCCGAGACCGGCGCGCTGCTGGCCGCCGACGCGGGCCTGGCCGCCTGCGTGACCGGCTACCTGGCCCTGTCCTTCCTCTACTGCGCCACCCTCAAGCACCTCCCGGTGCTCGAACTGACCATGCTGGCCTCCGGGTTCGTGCTGCGCGCGATAGGCGGCGCGGCTGCCGCCGCGGTCGCGCCCTCCGGCTGGTTCGTGCTGGTCTGCAGCCTCGGCGCGCTGCTGGTGGCGATCTCCAAGCGGTACACCGAGCTGGCGGCGCTCGGCCCGGCCGCCGCCGGCCACCGGCCCTGCCTGCGCCGCTACACCCCCCAGGGGCTGCGGACGGCGCAGCGGGTGGTGAGCGTGGCGATGATCGGCGCCTACCTGAGCTGGGCGCTGCTCAACGGGTCCCGCTGGGCCGCCGATTGGCACCTGGTGACGGTGCTGCCGCTGGCCGCCGCACTGCTCCGGTTCGACCGGCTGACCGGCCGGGCCACCATGGCGCGTGTCGAGGACCTGATCACCCGGGACGGGCCGATGCTGGGGTGCGAGTTGGTCTGGTTGATGCTCTTCGTGGCAGCGGGGACGGCGTGATGGAACTTCTCCAGGGCTGGGGTCGCAGCACCGGCAGCCGCAGCGAGGTGCGCGGGCCGCTGCCCGCCGAGGCGCTGAGCGAGCTGATCACCGGCTGCGCCGAGCGCGGAGTGCTGGCCCGCGGCGCCGGCTGCAGCTACGGGGACGCCGCGCAGAGCGCCGGGGGAGTGGTGCTGGCACCGGCGACCGACCAGACGATCGAGCTGGACGCGCTGGGCGGCACGGTGCGGGCGGCCGGCTCGGTCAGCTTCGCGCAGCTGCTGGCCCGGGTGGTCCCGGCGGGGCTGCTGCTCCCGGTGCTCCCTGGGACCAGCCGGCTGACCGTGGGCGGCGCCATCGCCGCCGACGTGCACGGCAAGAACCAGCGCATCGACGGCAGCATCGGCCACTGGCTGGAGAGCATCGAACTGCTGGACGGGACCGGGCAGTTGCGGGTGCTGACCCCGGACCAGGACGGCGAGGCCTTCGCGGCGACGGTCGGCGGGATGGGCCTGACCGGCGTGATCCTGGCCGCCACCCTGCGACTGCTGCCGCTGGGCAGCGACCGGCTGCGGGTCACCTCGCGGCGGGCCGCCCACCTGGACGCGCTGCTCGACGAGCTGGACGCGGCCTCGCGCGGCAGCCGCTACGCGGTCGCCTGGATCGACACCACGGCGAGCGGGCGGGCACTGGGGCGCGGGATCGTGGACCGCGGCGACCACCTGGCCTCGGGCGGCGAGCTGCGCTACACCCCGGGACGCGCGCCGCGCGCGCCCCGGCTGCCGGTCGGCCCGTTCACCCCGCTGACCGCGCGGGCCTTCAACGGGCTCTGGTACCGCCGGGCACCGCGCGAGCGGCACAGCGTCCAGGGCCTGCCGGAGTTCTTCCACCGGCTGGACGCGGTCCGCGAGTGGAACCGGGCGCTGGGGCCGCGCGGCTTCCTGCAGTACCAGTTCGCCGTGCCGGAACCGGCCGCCGGACTGCTGGGCGAAGCGCTGACGGCGCTGCGCCGGGCCGGGGCGGCGCCGTTCCTGGGCACCGTGAAGCGGTTCGGCCGGGCGGGCTACGGGCCGCTCTCCTTCCCGCTGCCCGGCTGGTCGCTCGCCGTCGACCTGCCGGTGGGCAGCACCCTGGCCCGGGGCCGGCTGCACGCGGTGCTCGACCGGCTGGACCGGCGGGTCGCCGAGGCGGGCGGGCGGGTCTATCTGGCGAAGGACGCCCGTCTCGGGCGTGCCGCCTTCGACGCGATGTACGGGTCGTTGGACGATTGGCGCGCGGTGCGGGCCCGTCTGGACCCCACCGACACCCTGCGGTCCGACCTGGGACGGAGACTGGGACTGTGTCCTTGAACCACATGACCGACGCGAATCACCTGGGCGATGCGTCCGAACACCCGGTGGCCGGCCCGGTGGCCGGCTCCTCGGACGGGCACCGCCGCCCGCCGGGCCGGATCCTGCTGCTCGGCGGCGGCAGCGAGATCGGCCACGAGATCCTCAAGGCGCTGGACGCGCCGCCCGGCTCGCAGGTGATCCTGGCCGGGCGCGACGAGCAGCGGATGGCCGAACTGGGCGCCCACCTCCCCTACGAGGTGCGCACCGTGCCCTACGACGCCACCGCCATCGAGGGCCACCAGCGCCTGGTGGACGACCTGTTCGCGGGCGGGCCGATCGACCTGGTGGTCTCGGCCGCCGGGATCCTGACGCCGCAGCAGGTGCTGGACGGCGACCCGGTGGCCGCCGGCCGGCTGATCGAGACCAACCTCACCGGCCACGTCACCACCCTGCTCGCCGCCGTGCCGCACCTGCGGGCGCAGGGCCGGGGCCTGATCGTGATCCTCTCCTCGGTGGCCGCCGTCCGTCCGCGCAAGGCCAACTTCGTCTACGGCGCCGCCAAGGCCGGCCTGGACGCCTTCGCCCGTGGGCTCGCCGACTCGCTGCACGGCAGCGGGGTGCGGGTGCTGCTGGTCCGCCCCGGGTTCGTGATCGGCCGGATGACCGAGGGCATGCCGCCCGCCCCCGCCGCCACCACCGCCCCCGCGGTCGGCGCCGCCGTCGCGGCGGGCGTCTCGCGCGGCGCCGCCGTGGTCTGGATCCCCCGCAAGCTCGCCGTCCTCTCGCACGGGTTGCGGATCATCCCCCGCCCGCTCTGGCGCCGCCTGCGGCAGTGACGGGCATAACCCTTGGCGCCGCGACCGGTCCGCCCGGCATGCTGTGCCCATGCTGATCAGGGAAGCCACCGCCGAGGACTGGCCCGCCATCTGGCCGTTCTTCCAGGAGATCGTCGCGCGGGGCGAGACCTTCCCCTACCCGCTCGACCTCGGCCGGGAGCAGGGCCGCGACTGGTGGCTGCTGCCCACGCCCGACCGCACCGTGGTCGCCGTCGACCAGGCCGGCACCGTGCTCGGCACCGCGAAGATGAACGCCAACCGGCCGGGCAACGGCGACCATGTCGCGAGCGCCAGCTACATGGTCGACCCGGCGCACGCCGGGCGCGGGGTGGGCCGGGCGCTGTGCGCGTACACGCTGGACTGGGCGCGGGCGGCGGGGTTCCGGGCGATGCAGTTCAACGCGGTGGTGGCGAGCAACGAGCGCGCCGTCGGGCTCTACCGCTCGCTCGGCTTCGAGGTGCTCGGCACCGTCCCCGAGGGCTTCCGCCACCCGGAGCTGGGCCTGGTCGGCCTGCACATCATGCACCGCCCGCTCTGATCCCGCCGCCCGCTGCCCCGCCCGTCGCACCGGACCGGGCCGGCAACCGCTGTTCGAACCAGACCATCTTGCCGCCGCCCAGCCGGGTCGAGCCCCAGGTGTCGGCGCACTTGGCGACCAGCTCCAGGCCCCGGCCGCGCTCCTCCTCCAGGCCCGCCCTGCGGCGGCGCGGCAGCTGCGGACTGTCGTCGCCGACCTCGCAGCGCAGCACCGAGGTACGCACCAGCCGGAGCGTCACCGGCTTCTTGGCGTGCTGCACGGCATTGGTGACCAGCTCACTCACCATCAGCTCGGTGTTCTCCACCAGCTCGTCCAGGCCCCAGCGGCGCAGCGCGTGGCCGACCAGCCGGCGGGCCCGCCCCGGGGTCTCGTTGCGCGGCTGGAGGTACCAGTACGCGACGTCGTTCGCCGGGATCCCGTCGAAGGCGGCCGCCAGCAGCGCGATGTCGTCGCCGCGGTCGCCGGGCGGCAGGATCCGCAGCGCCTCGTGGCAGAGCTGTTCGGGGGAGTGCTGGTGCACCCCGGAGAGCCGCTCGCGCAGCCGCTCCAGGCCGCTGGAGAGCGAGCGGCGGCGGGTCTCCACCAGGCCGTCGGTGAAGAGCAGCAGCGCGGATCCGGGCGGCGCGTCCAGCTCCTGGGAGGCGAAGTCGACCCCGCCGACGCCGATCGGCGCACCCGCCGGCAGGTCCTCGAGCAGCTCGGCCCGGCCGTCCGGGTGGATCATCGCCGGCGGCATGTGCCCGGCGTTGGCCACCACGATCCGGTTGGCGATCGGGTCGTAGACCGCGAAGACGCAGGTGGCCAGGTGCTGTTCGCGGCCGAGCCGCTGGGCCTGCTCGTCCAGGTGGTAGAGCACCTCGTGCGGCGGCAGGTCGAGCGCGGCCAGCGTCTGGGCGCTGGTCCGCAGCTGGCCCATCACGGCGGCCGAGGTCAGCGAGTGGCCCATCACGTCGCCCACGATCAGCGCCACCCGGTTGCCGGGCAGCGGGATCGCGTCGTACCAGTCGCCGCCGACCTGGGAGTCGGCCTCGCCGGGCAGGTAGCGGTGCGCCAGCCGGACCCCGTGCGGCTGCGGCAGGTCGTCGGGCAGCATGCTGCGCTGCAGCTTGTTGGCGATCTCCGACTCGCGGGTGTAGCGCTGCGCGGTGTCCACCGCGAGGCCGGCCAGGGTGGCCAGGTGGGCGGCGGTCTGGGTGTCCGCCGGGTCGAAGCGGGCCGGCTCCTTGGCCTGCTCGCCGTACCGGGTGTGCGCGTGCAGCACGTGGTAGTCGTCGTCCGGCTTGCCGGGGCGCCGGACCAGCACCAGCAGGCCGAGCACCGAGTCCGCCCGGCGCTGCCTGCCGTCGGCCTCCTTGCCGCGCTTCTCCCGGCCGCGCAGCGGCAGCGCGAGCAGCGCGGTGCCCCGGGCCAGCCCGGCCAGCGCGCGGGCGCCGTACAGCTCGGCGAAGAGCGGCCGCAGCCGCTCGCCCTCGGCCGTGCCCAGCACCACCGGGCCGGCCGGTGCCGCCTCGCGCAGCGCCCGGTCCAGCGCGCCGCCGGGCTGCGCGGTGACCAGGCGCCGGCCGTTGCCGAGCCTGCTGCCCTCCGCCCGGTGCAGCCGCAGGGTGACCGGCCCGTTGCGGTGGCGGCCCTGGCCGCCGCCCAGCACCGGCTCCCGCAGGTGCACCAGCGCCGCGTCGGCCAGCGCCGGGACCAGCACCTTGGCCAGGCTCCGGACGGTGGCGGCCGGATCGAGGCTGGTGTTGATCTGCCGGGTGGCGTCGTTGAGGTAGCCGAGGCGCTCGGTGACGGCCTGCCGGACCCGCAGGTTCAGCGGCGTGGCGGTGGCGGCGGGCTGCCCGGGCGGCGGACGGCGCTGGGCCGGGACGGCGGGCGGCTGGCCGGCCTGAGGGGTGGGAAGGTCGCGCACGGCTGCCTGTTCTTACTGGTCGGATCTGGTCTCGCTGGTCTGGCTGGACCTGGTGCGGATGGGGCAGGGTGTTTCAGCTGGTCAGGCGGTCCGGCGACAGTGCAGGAAGAGCTGCTCCTCCGGGGGGAGCGTGGTGCTGGCCGGTGCGTACGGCCGGCCGTTCAGCGCCTCCACCGTGAAGCCGGCCTGACCCAGCGTCTCGCTCAGTTCCTCGCGCAGGAACCCGCTGATCCGGATCTCCTGGCCGAGGAAGCGCATCGGGTAGTGGTCCAGGTCGGTCTCCACCATGCCGAGCGCCAGCAGCCCGCCGGGCCGCAGCAGCGTCCGGATCCGCCGCAGCGCCACCCGGACCTCCCGTTGCGGCAGCAGGATCAGCGAGAAGAAGGCGGTGGCCGCCGCAAAGCCACCGGCCCCGGCGGGACCGAGCGCGGGCAGCCCCCAGGCCGTCTCGGCGCGCGCGGTGCCCAGGTCGTAGAGGTCCATCCGGTGGTAGTCGGCGGCGCCGGGCAGGGTCCGGCGGGCGAGCGAGAGCATCCCGTCGGAGAGGTCGATGGCGGTGACCGTCAGGCCGCCCTCGGCGAGCTGGCGGACCGTCGGATCACCGGTGCCGCAGCCGATCTCCAGCACCCGCGCGCCCGGTTCGAGCTCGGCGATCACCCGCCGGGCAGCCGCCAGCTGGCCGGCCTTGGCGGGGAACGCCTCGCTGTACCGGGGACCGATCGCGTCGAAGGCCACCGCCTGCAGCGCCCGCTCCGCGCTGCGGTCGATCCTGCGGGAGCCCGGCCCGCGGTCCGCGCCGTGGCAGGTCGGGGCAGGCCCGGCGGTCCCACCCCGGGCGGGGTCCGATATCTGTCCCGTCGTCACGATTGAGAGGCACCTTTCCCACCTGGCCACCCGCCGCCGCGCCACGCGCCGACCGTGGTGTCCCGCTCCGCGTCGCCTGTCGAGCCCTCAGCCCACTCCGCCCTTGTCCGATCGGGCACGCCACCAGCGCGCGTGCCACCTGGCCTCTGAGAATATGCGCGATCACGGTGCTGTGGAGTCCCTTTCCGGCCAACTCATCCCGACGGGACCCGATTCACCGGTCAGCTCCCTGGTCGGCAGCGGGTCACCGGAAGCACGACGGGGCGGGCAGGGGTGGTGCGGGCGCTGCCGCGCGCCCGCATGGCGTGCTGGGTGGTGCGCGACAGCCGGGCCGCTGAGCTGACAGTATGCCTGCTCGGGCCGGTGGGCCGGGTCGACTATTCGTCGTTTATCCAACGTCAATCGGGCACTGTCAGAGTCTTCTCAGCGCCGGGGAAGCGCACAGAGGTGCTCCCGCAGCCGGGGGGCTGCGGGGTCACTTCGTCCGGGGGGACGTGCTTTCCGACGGGGGGAAACGGGGGAGCCACCGGGGATACCGGGGGAGCGGGGACACGGGGGTCCCGCTCCCGGGGGGGCCTGGTGACTACGGCGCGCTGGTGGAGGGGGGCTCGGTGTGCTGCTCGTCGATGAGGCTCCGCACGGCGTGGGCCTCGGGCACACCGAGCCGAGTGAAGATCTCCTGGGCCTCGGTCAGGCAGGCCAGGCCGCGAGCAGGGGTGCCGAGGCGGAGCAGCGCTTCGCCGAGCGCGGCGTGAGCCAGGCCCTGGCAGTAGGCGGCGTCCATCTCCTGAGCGATGGTCAGCGCCTCCTCGGCGGCCGCGGCCGCCTCCTTCAGCTGCTCGACCGCCAGCAGCGAGCCGGCCAGCCGGGCCAGCGAGAGCCCTTCCCAGAGCCGCTGCTGCTGGTCCTGGTAGAGCTGGTGCGCCTCGCGCAGCTGGGTGGCGGCCTCCGCCGGTGAACCGGTGGTCCGCAGTACCACGCCGAGTTGGTAGAGGGTGTCGGCCAGGCAGCGCACGTTGCCGGAGCTGCGCGCGGTGGCGACCGCGGCGGTCGCCGACTCGACGGCGGCGTCATGCTGTTCCAGCTTCAGGTGAACCCTGGCGATGTTTCCCTGGATCCGGGCCGCGCTGCCCATCGCGGCGAGCGTGGTCGACAGGTCGCGGGCCTCCGCCAGGAACGGCAGGGCCTCGGCCGGGCGGCTGGCGATGGTCAGCACGGAGCCGAGCATGCTGCTCGCCGCGGAGCGAAGGCCCGGTGTCTGGCTCCCCAGCAGGTTCAGGCAGTCCCGTAGGGACTGCTCCGCCTCGGGGTAGCTCCCGGTCAGGTAGGCGAAGAAGGCGAGGACGTAGCGGACCCGGGCCAGCGCGTCGTCGTCGCCGCCTTCGATGGAGGCGGCCTCGGCGATCTTGAAGGTGCGCCGGATCCGCTGCGCGTGGTTCGGTTCCTCCGCGACGGTGTTGAGGGTCACCAGCAGGTCGATGGCGAGCCGGAGCAGCTCCGCCGGCCCGTCGATCGACTCCTCGATCGCCCCGAGGACAAGCGGCAGTTCGGAACGCAGCCAGCCGCGCGCGGCGTCCGCGCTGACCAGCGACTCGCCTGGATGTGTAGGCACCTGCAGCGGTTCGATCAGCCGATTGTCCGGATCCACGATCTGCGCGACATTGCGGACCGTGGCGACCAGCAGGGCGAGCAGCCGCAGCAGCGCCGCCTGGGTGTCCGCCAGGTCCGCGACCTTCTCCCGCTGCTTCTGCGCGAACAGCCGCAGCAGGTCGTGGTACCGGTAGCGGCCCGGGGTGAAGCACTCCAGCATGTTGGCCTCGACCAGGGCCTCCGCCAGGTCCTCGGCCTCGTCCTCGCCGGTGCCGAGCAGCGCCGCCACCGCCGAGAGCGGCAGGTCGGGGCAGTCGACCAGGGCCAGCAGCCGGAAGGCCCGGGCCTCCTCGTCCCGGAGCTGCCCGTAGCCGAGCCCGAGCGTGGTCTCCACCGCGAGGTTGCCGAGCTGCAGTTCGTCCAGCCGGCGCCGCTGGTCAGCTAACCGCCGGGCCAGGTCCGCGACGGTCCAGCGCGGCCGACTCGCCAGCCGGGCGGCGGCGATCCGGACGGCGAGCGGCAGGAAGCCGCAAGACCTGACCACGGCGAGCGCGGCCTCCGGCTCCGCCTCGATGCGGTGCCGGCCGGCGATCGCGCCGAACAGTTCCAGCGCCTCCTCCGGCGTCAACTCCTCGACGTCGAAGAGGTGGGCGCCCGGAATGCCCGCCAGCCGCGAGCGGCTGGTGGCCAGCACCGCGCAGCCGGCCACCCCGGGGATCAACGGGTTGATCTGCTGCGCGTCGTGAGCGTTGTCCAGCATGATCAGCATCCGCCGGTCGGCCAGCACCGAGCGGTACATCACCACCCGCTGCTCGAAGGACTCCGGCGCCTCGGTGACACCGAGCGCGAAGAGGAAGTCACCCAGCACCACGGCCGGGTCGGCGGGTGTCGCGCTGACTCCGCGCAGGTCGACGTAGAGCTGTCCGTCCGGGAACTCGGCCCGCACGCTGTGCGCGACGTGCACCGCCAGCGTGGTCTTGCCGACGCCGCCGATCCCGGCCAGCGAGGTCACCACGACCGCCTGGCCGGACGCGCCGCGCAGCACCTCGCGCAGCTCGCCGACCAGTTCAGCGCGTCCGCTGAAGTCCGAGACGTCGGCGGGCAGCTGGGCGGGCGGCGCCAGGGTCGCGCTCTCGGCCGGTGGAATCCGCAATTCCGGTGCGGAATTCATCAGTGTCGGGTCGGCGGAGAGGATCCGGGAGTGCATCGCCGCGAGTGCGGCGCCGGGTTCGACGCCGAGCTCGTCGATGAGCAGCTTTCGGGTGGCCGCATACACGTTGAGCGCATCGGCCTGCCGACCGCTTCGATAAAGCGCGAGCATCAGCAGTTCGCGCAGCCGCTCGCGGAGCGGCTGCTCTGCGGTCAGGTTGGTCAATTCGGCGACGATTTCGGCATGCAGGCCGATTTCCAGCGCGACGGCGGACCGCTCCTCGCGGGCCGCCACCTGATGCTCCGCCAGGCGCTGCCGCTGGGCATCGGCGTACGGACCCGGGATGCCGGAGATCGGCTGGCCGTTCCAGAGCGCGAGTGCCGAGGTCAGCAGCTGGTGCGCGGTCTCCGACTGGCCGGACTGCCGGGCGGCGGCGGCCTCGGAGACACGGGCGTTGAAGATCGCCAGATCGAGCGATTCGTCCGGGATTCGCAGCGCATATCCGTCCCGCACCGAAATCAGCAGTTCGGCGGGCTTGCGAACCTCCCGCCCTGGTTCGACCACCGAGCGGAGCCGGGAGATGTAGGTGCGCAGCGCGGCCACGGCCTGCGGCGGCGGGCGGTCACCCCAGAGGCCGTCCACCAGTTCCTGGGTGGTCACCGGCCGTCCGTGGTGCAGCAGCAGGGTGGTCAGCACGGCCTGCTGCTGCGGAGATCCCAGCGCGAGGGGCTGCCCGTCGCGCCAGGCCTGGACGGGTCCGAGCACCTGGAAGCGCAGCACGGCATGGTGCTGCGTCGCCTGAAGCTCCATAAGGTCCCCCGATGGCCTGCTACTTCGAATCTCGAAGTGGTGCCCTCCATGCTCCGGCCGCAATGCCCGGTCAGGAAGGGCAAAACGGGCGCTTTGTTCAGCCGGAGGGCTGTTTATAAGACATTTAACGGACCCTACGATACTGTCCCCACGCCGCGGCCAGACCGACCGGGGCGGTTGAGTACTGACACCCGAGAGGTGGTCCGGCGATGGCCGATAACAACACTCCGATCGCGCTGCCCGAGCAGACCGGCGAGGCGGACAGCGCCCTGACGGGCGCGATCCAGGCGACGGGGCAGGCTGCCGACCAGCAGGTTGAGCCTGCCGAGGGCACGGAGCCCGAGGTTGCCGCGCCGGTTCAGGCAGGCAATGGCGGCACCGTTCAGCCGCTCGGCGAGATCGTCAACACGCACTGACGAACGGTCTAATGGCTTGCCGAGTTTGGCCTGATTGCATCGCGTAGTTGTCCTGCGGCGCTACGCGCGGAGAGCCCCCGGTCCCCCCGGGGGCTCCGACGTTTGTGGCCCGCCCTCAGAGGACCTGGATCCCGAACTGCTGACTGTTGTTAAGCGGGTTCGGGTCGTCCTGGCTGGTCACCGTGACCTCGCCGCCGGTGAGCAGGCTGCCGGGCTGCACGTTCTCCTCGATCCGGGTCGGGATGTGCGCGCTCGCCGTCCGCCCCGGCTTCAGCCCGGCCGGGAAGGTGCACCGGACACTGTGGCCGCCCTCGCCGGGCTGGCAGTTGTCGGGGAAGAACGGTGCCTCGGCGTAGCTGCCGAAGGGCAGCGTGATGGTCACGGTGAACGAGTGGGCGGTGGTGTCCGGGCCACCGTTGGCGACGAAGCCGGTGACCTCGGTGGTGCCGCCGGGCGGAGCGGCCTGCGGGATCAGCTTGACGACCTCGAGGTCCGAGCGTGAGGGCGCCGCGGCGTTCGCGACCGCCGCGGCCGGTGCCAGCACGAGCGTGAGGGCGGCGCCGGCGACCAGCAGCCGGCGGGCGGGATGGGCGAGCGAGCTGCGGGTCATGCGGGCACCTGCCTTGCGATCATGTGGAACTGACGTCCATTCAGATGATCGATGCCGTCCGGTCCCGCCCACCGCGACACCCACGCGGGGCAACCCCTACGAGTGAACGCCCGGTGCCCGCTCGCAGCACCGCCGGGAGCGGGCTGAGCCGGCGGGGGGACGGCTGCGGTGATGCGCCGCCCGCCCGGCGCGGGCGCGTGTGAGAGTGCTGGCATCCCCCTGGAACGACCTGCTGAGGAGTTCAGTTCAGATGACCATCGCCATCGCCAAGCTCTCCGACCCGACCGTCCGCGCCCTGGTGGCGGCGATCAACGACAACGACCGCGCCGCCTTCCTGGCGCTGCTCACCGAGGGCGCGACGATGTCCGACGACGGCTCGGACCGCGACCTGCAGCAGTGGATCGACAAGGAGATCTTCTCCTCGCGCGGCCACATGGAGGTGCAGACCGAGTCGGACGGCGGCCGGGCGCTGATCGCCAACTTCCGCAACGAGACCTGGGGCGAGATGCGCACCGCCTGGCGGTTCACCGTCGAGAACGGCAGGATCAGCCGGTTCGAGACCGGCCAGGCGTGACGGTACCCCGGAGCCGCGAGGGCTCCGGGGTACCGGATCGGGCAACCGCTACGAGCGGACCCGGATGCTGGTGATCAGCGGGCCGTCGGTCACCTCGGCGAAGAAGTCGTTGCCCTTGTCGTCCACCACGATGAACGCCGGGAAGTCCTCGACCTCGATCCGCCAGACCGCCTCCATGCCCAGCTCGGCGTACTCCAGCACCTCGACCTTCTTGATGCAGTCCTGGGCCAGCCGGGCCGCGGGACCGCCGATCGAGCCGAGGTAGAAACCGCCGTGGGCGGCGCAGGCCTGGGTGACCTGCTTGGAGCGGTTGCCCTTGGCGAGCATCACCATCGAGCCGCCGGCCGCCTGGAACTGGTCGACGTAGGAGTCCATCCGGCCCGCCGTGGTGGGGCCGAAGGAGCCGGAGGCGAAGCCCTCGGGGGTCTTGGCCGGACCGGCGTAGTAGACCGGGTGGTCCTTGAGGTACTGCGGCATGCCCTCGCCGGCGTCCAGCCGCTCCTTGATCTTGGCGTGCGCGATGTCGCGGGCCACCACCAGGGTGCCGGTCAGCGACAGGCGGGTCTTGACCGGGTGCTTGGACAGCTCGGCGCGGATGTCCGACATCGGCTGGTTGAGGTCGACCCGCACCACGGAGTCGTCCAGGTGGTCGTCCGTGGTCTCCGGCAGGTACTTGGCCGGGTCGGTCTCCAGCTGCTCCAGGAAGACGCCCTCGGCCGTGATCTTGCCGAGCGCCTGGCGGTCGGCCGAGCAGGAGACGGCCATCGCGACCGGCAGCGAGGCGCCGTGCCGGGGCAGTCGGATCACCCGCACGTCGTGGCAGAAGTACTTGCCGCCGAACTGGGCGCCGATGCCGATCTTCTGGGTCAGCTCGAAGACCTTGGCCTCCAGCTCCAGGTCCCGGAAGCCGTGCCCGGTGGCCGCGTCGCCGCTGGTCGGCAGCTGGTCCAGGTAGTGCGCGGAGGCGTACTTGGCGGTCTTCAGCGCGAACTCGGCGCTGGTGCCGCCGACCACGATGGCCAGGTGGTACGGCGGGCAGGCGGCGGTGCCGAGTCCGCGGATCTTCTGCTCCAGGAAGGAGAGCATGCTCTTCTCGTTGAGAATCGCCTTGGTCTCCTGGTACAGGTACGACTTGTTGGCGCTGCCGCCGCCCTTGGCCATGAAGAGGAACTTGTACGCGTCGCCGTCGGTCGCGTAGAGCTCGATCTGGGCCGGCAGGTTGGAGCCGGTGTTCTTCTCGTCCCACATGGTCAGCGGGGCCATCTGCGAGTAGCGCAGGTTGAGCTTGGTGTACGCGTCGAAGACGCCGCGCGCGATGGCCGCCTCGTCGCCGCCCTGCGTCAGCACGTGCTGCCCGCGCTTGCCCATCACGATGGCGGTGCCGGTGTCCTGGCACATCGGCAGGATGCCGCCGGCCGAGATGTTGACGTTCTTCAGCAGGTCCAGCGCGACGAAGCGGTCGTTCGGGCTGGCCTCGGGGTCGTCCAGGATCCGGCGCAGCTGGGCCAGGTGCGCGGGGCGCAGGTAGTGCGAGATGTCGTGCATCGCCTCGGCGGTGAGCAGCCGCAGGGCCTCGGGCTCGACCTTCAGGAAGCGCCGCCCGTCCGCCTCGAAGGTGCTGACGCCCTCGGAGGTCAGCTTTCGGTACGGGGTGGGGTCGGTCCCGAGCGGGAGGAGGTCGGAGTAGGCGAAGTCTGGCGTGGGTGCCATGCGAGGTCCTTCACGGATTGATGGTGCTGCGTCGGCGAAGCGCCTTCCAGGTTAGAACCAGCGGCGGCGGACGCTGCGGGCGGGTGAGCGGGGGTGACCGGAGTCACGCCGACCCTGAGGAGTCGGGCGCCGACCCTAAGAGCACCCCGAGACGACCCTGATACCCCTCGTTCCGGGCCCGCCCAGCCCCTAGGCTGGGCGGGTGGAGAACTCGCCGTCACCTGAGCCGTCCGACCAGTCCCGCGCCGCGCGGCCGATCCCGCTGCGCAAGGCCGACCCCGCGTCGGCGGCCCAGCCGGAGCGTCGGGTCGCCGAGGCCGAGCTGCGCGCCTCCGACGCCGACCGGGAGCGGATCGCCGAGCTGCTGCGCGATGCCTACGCCGAGGGCCGGCTGAGCATGGACGAGCACGCCGAGCGGATCGATGCGGCGTACAACGCCAAGACCCTGGGCGAACTGGCCCCGCTCACCCGTGACCTGCCGGCCCACCGGCCGGTCACCCCCGGCACCGAGCGGCCCGCGGCGCCCGCCTCGCAGCTGCCGCCGGCCCGGCAGGAGCCGGCCAACATGGTGGCGATCTTCAGCGGCGCGGCGCGCAAGGGGCGCTGGCGGGTCGGCTCGCACATCAAGGCGACCGTGATCTTCGGCGGGGCCGAACTGGACCTGACGGACGCCGTCTTCGAGTCGCCGGAGGTGGTGATCGAGATCCACGCGATCTTCGGCGGGGTCACGATCCGGGTGCCGGAGAACGTCACCCTGGTCGGCGGCGGCGTCGGCATCTTCGGCGCCTTCGACATCCGCGAGCAGGTCGCGCCGGACCCGTACGCGCCGGTGGTGCGGATCAAGGGCACGGCGATCTTCAGCGGCTGCGAGGCGAAGGCGCGCCGGGGCAAGAAGATCAAGGAGTGGGTGCGCAAGCAGCTCGACAGCTGAGCCGGGGCGGGGCGCGGAACCTCACGTTCCGTCAACTCGGCGAGCGACACTCGGGGTTGACTCAAGTGCAGGCTGTGCCCGGGCGAACACGGTGTGCATGAACCAGGATCGCGTGGGGTAATTCCTCGGGCACATCGTTTTCTTGAACGGCTGCGGTCAGACGGCGTCGTACGGCACTCAGGGCGGCAGCCGGGCAGTGACGCGAGCCTTTCCCGAGCTGTGTCAGGAGTCGCCGTGCTGCACCCGATCGAGCCCAGCACCACCGACGTCGTCCGGGCCGCCACCGAGCGGCCCGGGCCGGAGCGCCCTCAGTTGAGCGCTCCCGCGAGTGTGCGGCTCGACCACCTGGAGGAGAATCCCTGGCACACCGGCGCGGCCTGCCGCCGGGACGAGGCCGGGCTGTTCTTCGCCCCGTCCAAGGAGCCGACGGCCGCCCGGCTGGCCCGCGAGGAGCACGCCAAGCGGGTCTGCGCCCGCTGCCCGGTGCTGCTCTCCTGCCGCGAGCACGCGCTGGCCCAGCCGGAGCCGTACGGCGTGTGGGGCGGGCTGACGGCGGCGGAGCGGCGGGTGGTGCTGGCCCGGCGGCGGCGCCGCGAGGTCGAGCTGCGGGCCGAGGCCCAGCTGGTGTCCGGTCAGCGCGGCCCCGGGCGCCGGGTGGTCGCCGAGCCGGGGCGGATAGCCGGCTGAACGACGACGGGGCCGGGCGCCACGAGCGCCCGGCCCCGCCGTCGTTCACCGTGCGTCAGTTCGCCCGGTCGAAGTCGATCGCGCTGTACGCCCGCAGCTTGGACAGCTTGTGGGTGGAGTCGATCTGGCGGATCGTGCCGCTCTTCGAACGCATCACCAGCGAGCTGGTGGTGGCGGTCTCGTGGCGGTAGTGCACCCCGCGCAGCAGTTCGCCGTCGGTGATGCCGGTGGCGACGAAGAACACGTTCTCGCCGCTGACCAGGTCGTTGGTGGTCAGCACCCGGTCCAGGTCGTGGCCCGCGTCCAGCGCCCGCTGCTTCTCGGCCTCGTCCTTGGGCCACAGCCGGCCCTGGATCACGCCGCCCATGCACTTCATCGCGCAGGCCGCGATGATGCCCTCGGGGGTGCCGCCGACGCCGAGCAGCAGGTCGACGCCGGTGCCCTCGCGGGCGGTCATGATGGCGCCGGCCACGTCGCCGTCGGTGATGAACTTGATCCGGGCGCCCGCCTCGCGGACCTCACGGGCCAGCTTCTCGTGCCGCGGCCGGTCCAGGATCATCACGGTGACGTCCTCGACCGAGCTGCCCTTGGCCTTGGCGACCCGGCGGATGTTGACCGCGGGCGGGGCGGTGATGTCGACGAACTCGGCGGCCTCCGGGCCGGTGATGAGCTTGTCCATGTAGAACACGGCGCTCGGGTCGAACATGGTGCCGCGGTCGGCCACCGCCAGGACGGCGACCGCGTTGGCCATGCCCTTGGCGGTCAGCGTGGTGCCGTCCACCGGGTCGACGGCCACATCGCACTCGGCGCCGGTGCCGTCGCCGACCCGCTCGCCGTTGTAGAGCATCGGGGCTTCGTCCTTCTCGCCTTCACCGATGACGACGACGCCGTTCATCGAGACGGTCGAGACAAGGGTGCGCATGGCCTTCACGGCCGCGCCGTCGGCGCCGTTCTTGTCGCCGCGGCCGACCCAGCGGCCGGCTGCCATGGCCGCCGCCTCGGTCACCCGGACGAGCTCCAGGGCCAGGTTGCGGTCCGGTGCTTCGGGGGCCACCTCCAGCGAATGCGGAAGGTGGGAGGGGTGCTGCGTGGTCATCGTCGTTACCTCTCTGTACGCGACGGCCAGTCAGCGATCGACTACTGTCCGGTCGAGCGCTGCGATGAGGGTCCCCTGATCGTATCTGTGTATGGGATGACTGTCTGTGGCACGGGTCCCGCCGACCTGCGCTTCTGTGGTGGTATGGGCGGTTCTCCGGTGCCGCGGGGACCCCGGTGGTCAGGTCCGGCGGCGTGATACGTCACGATGTGGGGGTGGCAGCAGGCAACAACAGACGAGGGCGGCAGACCGTCCGGGACATGATCCTCTCGATGGTCGCCGTGATGGGCGTGGCCCTGGTGGCGTACCTCACCATTCCGCACGGCAGCGGCGGCGACGGGGTCCGCGTGGTGGACTACAGCGCGGCGGTGGCCTCGGCCAAGCGCGCGGCGCCGTACCCGATCCTGGCCCCGCAGGGGCTCTCCGACCAGTGGCGGGCCACCTCGGTGAGCTACCAGATCGACCCCAACGGCCACGCCGGCTGGCACCTGGGCTTCGTCACCCCGGACGGCAAGTACGCGGCGATCGAGCAGAGCAACGAGCCGAAGGCCGACCTGGTCAACACCGTGGTGTCGGGCGCCGCGCCGGACGGCAGCGCGACCATCGCGGGCCAGGACTGGACGCGCTACCAGGGCGACCGCTACCGCGGCCTGACCGTGGCCACCGGCTCGGCCACCACCCTGGTCACCGGCAGCGCCTCGTACCAGGAGCTCGACGAGCTGGCGCAGGCGCTCAAGCCGTAGCGCGCGGACCGCGCATGCCGCAGGGCCCGGCTCCCCACGGGGGAGCCGGGCCCTGTCGCGTCGGGACCGGTCAGACGGTGGTGACGACCTGCTCGTAGGAGAGCCGCGGCGAGCGCGGGTACCAGGCGTCGGCGCCCGGCTTGCCGATGTTCACCACGGCCAGCACCGAGTGCTCACCGTCGGCGAAGAACTCCTTGTTGATGCCCTCGGCGTTGAAGCCGGTCATCGGGCCGGCCGCCAGGCCGGCGGCGCGCACGCCGATGATGAAGTAGCCGACCTGCAGCGAGGCGTTGAAGCGGGCCGAGTTCTCGCGGGCCGGGCGCTCGCTGAAGAAGAGGTCCTTGGCCTGCGGGAAGGCCGGGAACTGGCTCGGCAGCTCCTCGTGGAACTCGTTGTCGGCGGCCAGGACGGCGACCAGCGGGGCGCTGGAGGTCTTGGCCTTGTTGCCGTCCGACATGTGCGACACCAGGCGCTCGCGGGCCTCGGTGGAGCGGACCAGGACCACGCGCAGCGCCTGCTGGTTGAAGGCGGTGGGCGCGTACTTCACCAGGTCGTAGATCGCCTGCAGCTGCTCCTCGGTGACCGGCTCGTCGGTGAAGGTGTTCGCGGTGCGGGCCTCGCGGAAGAGCAGGTCCTGGGCGGCGGCGTCGAGGACGAGCGCGTCGTTGGCGTTGGTCATGGGGGCTACACCTCATGCGGGATCGGGTCAGGCGGCTGCGTGCCGTTCAGCTGGTCCCAACGTGGGTGAAGATTCAACGATTCCTGGGTCGGCTGTGATCCGTGTCACGCCCGGGTCGCCGCCCGCGGATCCCGCTCACTCGCCGCCGGCCGGCTCCTGCTCGTGCTCGGCCGCCAGGGCGGCGTCCAGCCGGGCGCGGGCGCCGTCCAGCCAGCGCTGGCAGACCTTGGCCAGCTCCTCACCGCGCTCCCACAGGGCGAGCGACTCCTCCAGCGTGGTGCCGCCGGTCTCCAGCCGCCGGACCACCTCCATCAGGGCGTCCCGGGCCTGCTCGTATCCCAGCTCGCCGGTGTTCGTGCTGCTCGTGCTCTGCGCGTCGGCCATGGGGCCAGCGTAGAGGCAGGCTCCGACAGGCCCGCGCAGCAGAAACCCGCTGTGCTCAGGGTCGCGCGCTGGCTAGGGTCCAACGCCATGAGCGAGGTACGACAGGCCCGGCCCGATGACGCCGCGGAGCTGGTCCGGCTGCGACTGCTGATGTTCGAGGCGATGCAGGGCCAGGCCCGCCCGGGGCCCTGGCAGCAGCGGGCCGAGGCGCTGCTGCGCGAGCGGCTGGCCGACCCGTCGGCCACCACGATGCCCGCCTTCGTGGTCGACGATCCGGCGGTGGCCGGGCGGCTGGCCGCCTGCGCGGTCGGCACCCTGGAGCAGCGGCTGCCCGCGCCCGGGCATCCCGAGGGACGCTTCGGCTTCATCTTCAACATCTGCACCGACCCCGGGCACCGCCGCCGCGGCTATGCCCGCGCCTGCACCGAGGCGCTGCTGGCCTGGTTCGACGAGCACCGGGTCACCCGGATCGACCTGCATGCCACCGAAGGCGGCGAGCGGCTCTACCGCGGCCTCGGCTTCGCGGAGCACTCGGTGCCGCTCTCCCGCAACCGGCTCAGCCCTGATCCGGAGCGTCCGGACCACTGACCGTCAGCTCACCGACCGTCACCGCGAAGCCGCCGCCCGCCACCCGGGCGTGCAGTTCCTCGCCCGCCGCCAGCACCGCCGGATCGGTCACCACCTGCCCGTCCGGGCGCTGGAGCACCGCGTAGCCGCGCTCCAGCGTCGCGGCGGGGGAGAGCGCGACCACCCGGGCCAGCGTGTGCCCGAGGTCCGACTCGGCCCGGTCCAGCCGGTGGCCCAGCGACCGCCGGGCGCGCTCGACCAGCGCGGTCAGCTCCTGCGAGCGCTCGGCCACCAGCCGGTGCGGCGCGGCCAGCGCGGGCCGCTCGCGCACCGAGGCCAGCCCGGCCTCCTCCCGCCGCACCAGGTCGCCGACCAGCCGCCGGGCCCGGTCGCGCAGCTGGAGCACCCGGGCCTGCTCCTCGCCCACGTCCGGGACCACCCGCTTGGCCGCGTCGGTCGGGGTCGCGGCCCGCAGATCGGCGACGAAGTCCAGCAGCGGCTGGTCCGGCTCGTGCCCGATCGCGCTCACCACCGGCGTGCGGGCCTGCGCCACCGTGCGGCACAGCTCCTCGTCGGAGAACGGCAGCAGATCCTCCACGCTGCCGCCGCCGCGCGCCACGATGATCACGTCCACCTCCGGGTGGCCGTCCAGCTCGCGCACCGCCGCCGCCACCTGGCCGGCCGCCTGCGGGCCCTGCACCAGCACGTTGCGCACCTCGAAGCGGACCGCCGGCCAGCGCCGCCTGGCCACCTCCAGCACGTCCCGCTCCGCCGCCGAGGCGCGCCCGGTCACCAGGCCGACGCGGCCGGGCAGGAACGGCAGCGGCCGCTTGCGCTCGGCGGCGAACAGCCCCTCGCCCGCCAGCTGCCGCTTGAGCCGCTCCAGCCGGGCCAGCAGCTCACCGAGCCCGACCAGCCGGATCTCGGTGGCCCGCAGCGAGAGGGTGCCGCGGGCGGTGTACCACTCGGGCTTGGCGTGCACCAGCACCCGGGAGCCCTCGTGCAGGGTGTCGGCCAGCGGTTCGAGCACCGAGCGGAAGCAGGTGACGCCCAGCGAGACGTCCTGGTCGACATCACGCAGCGTCAGGAACTGCATGCCCGGCCGCCGGCTGAGCTGGGTGATCTGGCCCTCCACCCAGACCGCGCCCAGCCGGTCGATCCAGCCGCCGATCAGCTGGGAGACCTTGCCGACCGGGAGCGGGGCTTCGGGTGAGCTGCTGTTGGCCATGCGTCCGAGGCTAGCGCGGCTCGCCGACAGCGCCGCCGCGCTGCGTCGCGACCACGGCCAGCCCCACCGCCAGCCACAGGGCCCCGACCAGCTGCGCGGTGTGCGCCGCCGTCACCACCACCGCGACGATCACCGCGATGCCCAGCAGCGGTACCACCAGGTGCCGCACCCGGTCCGGCGAGCCCTGCTTGACGGTGTACCAGCCGATCACCGAGGCGTGCAGCAGCGCGAAGGCGGACAGCGCGCCGATGTCCACCACCGAGGTGAGCTGGTCGAGCCCGTCCGAGCGCCGGGCCGCCCAGCCGGCCGCCACCAGGGTCAGCACCGCCGAGCTGAGCAGCGCCACCCGGGGCACGCCTGAGTCCTGGTCGACCACCGCCAGGGCGCGCGGCAGCCGCCGCGCGCGACCCATCGCGAAGAGCAGCCGCCCGGCCGCCGCCTGGCCGGCCAGCGCCGCGAAGGCCGCCCCGATCGCCTTGCTGACCGCGACCAGGGTGTGCAGCCAGTGCCCGATCGCGCTCTCCACCGTGTCGTAGAAGGCCGAGTCCTGGGCGGCCGGCCGCTGGGCCAGCTGCTCCGGGGTGAGCGGCTCCAGCAGCGCCGCCAGGTAGGTCTGCGCCACGAACAGCGCCCCGGCCAGCGCCAGGCAGAGCAGCACCGCCCGGGCCACCGCGCGCGAGGCCCCCACCGCCTCCTCCACGAAGGAGGCGATCGCGTCGAAGCCCAGGTAGGAGAGGACGGCCACGCTCACCGCGCCGAGCACCGCCCGCACCGAGAAGCCGCCGACGCCGGTCAGCGGCGACAGCGCCGGGCGCACCGCGCCCTGCCGGACCAGCACCACCAGCGCCGCCACCACGAAGACCGCCAGCACCACGAGCTCCAGCGCCAGCACCGCGAACCCCACCACCGCGGCCGTGCGCACCCCCGCCAGGTTGAGCCCGGTGGTGACCAGCACGGCCAGCACGGTCCAGACGAACCGCGACACGCCCGGCACCAGCGCGTGCAGCGCGATGCCGGAGAAGAGGTAGGCGACCGCCGGGATCAGCAGGTAGTCGAGCATCACCAGCCAGCCCGCGATGAACCCGGTCCGCTCACCGAGCCCCGCGCTGGCGTAGGCGAAGACCGAGCCGGTGCGTGGCACCGCGCGCACCATCTGCGCGTAGGAGAAGGCGGTGAACCCCATCGCCACGGTGGCCGCCAGGTAGACCGCGGCCACCGCCCCGTGGCTCCTGGCGTCCAGCACCCCGAAGACCCCCACCGGGGCCATCGGCGCGATGAAGAGCAGCCCGTAGACCACCAGGTCGCGCAGCCCCAGGCTGCGCCGCAGGCCGCTGGACCCCACCGGATCGTTCACGCTCCAGATTGAACACCTGACGTACGGTCCGCCCGCACACGCCACGGCCTTTCGGTACGGGCCACCGGCGGCCACGGCCGCCCGTACCATAGGAGTCATGTCGACCACCGCTCAGCGCCGCGTCCTGCTCGCCGCCCCCCGGGGTTACTGCGCGGGTGTCGACCGCGCCGTCATCGCCGTGGAGAAGGCCCTGGAGCAGTACGGGGCGCCGATCTACGTCCGCAAGCAGATCGTCCACAACAAGTACGTCGTGCAGACCCTGGAGAAGCAGGGCGCGATCTTCGTCGACGAGACGGAGGAGGTGCCCGAGGGCGCGATCGTGGTCTTCTCCGCGCACGGGGTGGCTCCCGCGGTGCACGACGAGGCGAAGGCCGGCAAGCTCGCCACCATCGACGCCACCTGCCCCCTGGTGACCAAGGTGCACAAGGAGGCCGTCCGGTTCGCGGACGAGGACTACGACATCCTGCTGGTCGGCCACGAGGGCCACGAGGAGGTGGTCGGCACCATGGGCGAGGCCCCGGAGCGGATCCACCTGGTGGACGGCCCCGAGGACGTCGCCAACGTCCAGGTGCGCGACGAGTCCAAGGTGGTCTGGCTCTCCCAGACCACCCTGTCGGTGGACGAGACCATGGCCACCGTCGGCGAGCTGAAGAAGCGCTTCCCGCTGCTGGTCTCGCCGCCCAGCGACGACATCTGCTACGCCACCCAGAACCGCCAGGTGGTGGTCAAGCAGATCGCCGCCGAGACCGACCTGCTGATCGTGGTGGGATCCAAGAACTCCTCCAACTCGGTGCGACTGGTCGAGGTCGGCCTGGAGTACGGCGCCAAGGCCGCGCACCTGGTGGACTTCGCCGAGGAGCTGGACGAGGCCTGGCTGGCCGGCGTCACCACGGTCGGCCTGACCAGCGGCGCCTCGGTGCCGGAGATCCTGGTCCAGGGTGTGCTGGCCTGGCTGGCCGAGCGCGGCTTCGAGGACGTCCAGGTGGTCCGCACGGCCGAGGAGACGCTGACCTTCTCGCTGCCCAAGGAGCTCCGCCGCGACCTGCGCGCCGAGGCGGCCGGCAAGCTCTGAAGCCGGCCCGACAGCTGACGCTGTGGCAGGTTCCGAGCTGCTTTCACCCCCGGTCTCTCGTACGGTGAAGGTCGGCTGATCCGTACCGGACGGTGGATTCCCTCCAGGAGGCTCGACGTGGCGGCAACCGAAGTGTTCGGCGTGGACATCGGCGGCTCCGGCATCAAGGGCGCGCCGGTGGACCTGGAGCGCGGCGAGCTGGCCGAGCCCCGGCACAAGGTGCTCACCCCGCACCCGGCCTCGCCGGAGTCGGTGGTCGCCGCGGTCAAGGAGGTGGTCGAGCACTTCGGCCACCGCGGGCCGGTCGGCCTGACCTTCCCCGGCGTGGTGATCGACGGTCGCACCCGCACCGCCGCGAACGTGGACCCGGGCTGGATCGGGCTGGACGCCGCCGGCCTGTTCCGCGAGGCCCTGGACCTGCCCGCCACCGTGCTCAACGACGCGGACGCGGCCGGCCTGGCGGAGGTCGCGCACGGCGCCGGCCGCGGTTCCCGGGGCGTGACGCTGGTGCTGACCTTCGGCACCGGGATCGGCAGCGCGCTCTTCGTGGACGGGGCGCTGGTGCCCAACACCGAGCTGGGCCACCTGGAGCTGCGCGGCAAGGACGCCGAGAAGCGGGCCTCGGCCGCGGCCCGGGAACGGCACGAGCTGAGCTGGCCCGAGTGGGCGGTCCGGGTGGACGAGTACCTGGACCTGGTGGAGCGGCTCTTCTCGCCGCAGCTGGTGATCATCGGCGGGGGCGTCAGCCGCAAGCACGAGAAGTTCCTGCCGCTGCTCAAGGAGCGGGCGGCCGCGGTGGTGCCGGCCGCGCTGCGCAACGACGCCGGCATCGTCGGCGCCGCGATGGCCACGCTGGGCACGGGGCGCTGAAGCCCGGTCGGCCGCTGGGATCAGCGTCCTGCGGGTGTCAGCGGCCCCGGCGGATCCGGCGCTGGGCCACGAACCGGGCGGCGACGATCAGCACCGCCAGACCCGTCCCGCCGAACAGCCAGGCGGCCCGCATCGCGAGCCCGGCGCAGAGCGACAGCACCTGACCGACCACCCCGGGCACCGTCACCGGGTCGAGCAGCGCCACGGTCAGCGCGAAGGCGAGCGGACCGCTGACCGGTGCGGCCGGCAGGTCGGCGAGCCGCACCCGCACCGCGGTCTGGAAGCAGACCAGCACGAAGCCGATCTCGAACAGCAGCCCCAGGCCGCCGAAGAGCCACTGGTCGAGCAGCCCGAAGGCGAGGGTGCCGAGCACCGACAGCACGCCGGCGCCGATCCCGGTGAGCCGGGCCGGTCGACCCGACGGGCGCCCCGCGGACGCCGCCCCGCCCCGGGCCACCCGCTGCCGCAACCGGGCCAGCGGGGCGGCACTGCCGGAGGCGGGCCGAAGTCTGGAGGGCCGTGCGGTGACGGCATCGCGGGGCGCGGCCGGCCCCGGAACGGCGGCCTCGCGGGACCCGCCGCCGGCTGGCGGTCGGGGCCGGGGCCCGGGCGGCTGGGTACGGATGCTCTGCTCCACACGCCCAACGTACGGTCCGATTTACATCACCTTGGGTAATGACGCCTCAAGACCTCGTGCGTGTCCTGCCCACCGGGTCCTGGCGGCGCTCCCGCTCACCGCCGGTGGGTCGCCCGACCGCGGGCCTTAGACTTGGCGGTCGGCCCGTACGGTGCCGCTCCACGCCCTCCAAGCCCACGGGATCGCGCTTCATGTCGCTCACGATCGGAATCGTCGGTCTGCCGAATGTCGGCAAGTCGACCCTGTTCAACGCCCTGACCAAGAACGACGTCCTGGCGGCCAACTACCCGTTCGCCACCATCGAGCCGAACGTCGGCGTGGTCGGTGTGCCGGACGCCCGGCTGGCCAAGCTCGCCGAGATCTTCAAGTCGGAGCGGATTCTGCCCGCCACGGTCGACTTCGTGGACATCGCGGGCATCGTCCGCGGCGCCTCCGAGGGCGAGGGCCTGGGCAACAAGTTCCTCGCCAACATCCGCGAGTCGGACGCGATCTGCCAGGTCATCCGGGCCTTCAACGACCCCGACGTGGTCCACGTGGACGGCAAGGTCTCGCCCAAGGACGACATCGAGACCATCAACACCGAGCTGATCCTGGCCGACCTGCAGTCGGTCGAGAAGGTGCTGCCCCGGCTGCAGAAGGAGGCCCGGCTCAAGAAGGAGTCGGCCGCCATGCTGGCCGCCGCCGAGGCCGCCCAGAAGGTGCTGGAGTCCGGCAAGACCCTCTTCGAGGTCGGCTTCGACTCCGCCTCGGTGCGCGAGCTGCACCTGCTCACCACCAAGCCCTTCCTCTACGTCTTCAACGTGGACGAGGACGAGCTGACCGACGAGGAGTTCAAGGACGGCCTGCGCGCCCTGGTCGCCCCGGCCGAGGCGATCTTCCTGAACGCCAAGATCGAGTCCGAGCTGATCGGCATGGACGACGCCGACGCCCTGGAACTCCTCCAGTCGATGGGCCAGGAGGAGCCCGGCATGGCCACCCTGGGCCGGGTCGGCTTCGACACCCTGGGCCTGCAGACCTACCTCACCGCCGGCCCCAAGGAGGTGCGCGCCTGGACCATCAAGAAGGGCGCCACCGCTCCCGAGGCCGCCGGCGTGATCCACACCGACTTCCAGAAGGGCTTCATCAAGGCCGAGATCGTCTCCTTCGACGACCTGGTCGCGTGCGGCTCGATCCCCGAGGCCCGTGCCAAGGGCAAGTCCCGGATCGAGGGCAAGGAGTACGTGATGCAGGACGGCGACGTGGTGGAGTTCCGCTTCAACGTCTGATCCAGTCACCGAGACCGGCCTGACCTGCGGCGCCGCAGGTCAGGCCGGTCTCAGTTCTCGTAGTGGTAGCGGCACTGCGCGATGAGGATCGAGTCGTCGCCGGTCTTGTAGATGAGGCGGTGCTCGTCATTGATCCGGCGCGACCAGTAGCCCTGGAATCCGTGTTTGAGGGGCTCCGGCTTGCCGATCCCCTCGTTGCCGGTGCGTGCGATGTCGGCGATCAGTGTGTTGATCCTTTTGAGGATCCTACGGTCCTGGCCCTGCCACCACAGGTAGTCCTCCCAGGCGCGGGAGGCGAAGACGATCTTCACTCGGGGTCCGCCAGCTCCTGTGCGGTCCCGCCGCCGCTCTCCAGCTCGTCGATGGACGCCAGCAGACGACGCGCGTTCGCCGGGCTGCGGAGCAGATAGGCGGTCTCCTTCAGGGACTCGTAGTCCTCGAGGGAGACGATGACGACCGGCTCGCGTCCGGCCCGGGTGATCACTATCTCCTCGCGGTCGTCCGTGACGGCGTTGAGTACCTCGGCGTACCTCGCGCGGGATTCCGAGTAGGTCATCGTCTTCATAGCCGCATCCTCCTAAGTACAAGAAACTGTACGTCGAGCCCAAGGGGGCGGCAAGCGGCTGTGAGTGCTGCGGCTGGATCGCGGGCGGGAAGTCGGCCTGGCCGACTTCCCGCGCCCCGTCACCCCGTCAGCAGCTCCACCAGTACCCGCACGTGGCTCCCCGCCGGGTCGCGGTTGGCCGTCAGCAGGGTGAGCGGGCTGTGTGCGGCCAGGGTGGCGAGGTGGGCGTGGGCTTCGGGGGTGTCGAGTTCGGTGCGGTAGCGGTGGGCGAACTCCTCGGCGCGGGCCTCGGGGGACTCGTGGAACCAGCGGCGCAGCGGGTCGGACGGGGCGAGGTCCTTGGCCCACTCGTCCAGGGCGGCCCGCTCCTTGCCGACCCCGCGCGGCCAGAGGCGGTCGACCAGGACGCGGTGGCCGTCGGCGGGCTCGGGCGGGTCGTAGATCCGGCGGGTCCTGATCGGGCTGGTCATGGGGCCCAGTGTGGGGTCAGGCAGCGACCCGGACCAGCACCGTGCCGTCCGCGCCCGGGGTGAGTCGGACCTGCTCCAGGGTGTCCACGTGCAGCGTCGGCCGGTGTGCCGCCGCGCGCGGGCCGACCCCCAGGACCCGCATCCCGGCGGCCCGGCCGGCCGCGATGCCGGCCTCGGAGTCCTCCAGGACCAGGCAGTGGGCCGGGGCGACGCCGAGTTCGGCGGCGGCCTTGAGGAAGCCCTCGGGGTCGGGCTTGCTGGCGCCGACCGACTCGGCGGTGATCGCCAGCGCGGGCATCGGCAGGCCGGCCGCGGCCATCCGGGTGCGGGCCAGCGCCAGATCGGCGGAGGTGACCAGGGCGTGCGGGAGGTCGGCCAGCGTGGCCAGCAGGGCGGCGGCGCCCGGTATCGCGACCACGCCCTCGGTGTCGGCGGTCTCCTCGGCGAGCATCTGCCGGTTCTCCAGCCGGTTCTGCTCGGCCGGGCGGTCCGGCAGCAGGATCGCCATGCTCAGGTGGCCCTGGCGGCCGTGCACCACGGACAGCACGCGGTCGCCGTCCAGTCCGTGGCCGGCGGCCCAGCGGCGCCAGCAGCGCTCCACGACGGCGTCCGAGTTGACCAGGGTTCCGTCCATGTCCAGCAGCAGGGCGCGGACGGTGAGCTCGGTGGCGGCGGTCATCCCGGGGCGCTCCTCAGCGAGTGGGCTTCTTATGTTCCATCAGGATACAAAAGGTGCCGGTTGACCTCCCGGGCCGCCTCGGCCAGCTCCGGCAGCTCCACCACCTCTACCCCGGCCGCGGTCAGCCGGTCGATGCCCTCGCACCCGGTGACGAAGAGGTCCGGCTCCCGCCAGGCGACCACCACCCGTGGGATCCCGGCGGTCAGCACCAGGTCGGCGCACGGGTGCGGGCGCGAGGCGCGACGGCTGCACGGCTCCAGCGAGCTGTAGAGGGTCGCGGTGCGCAGTCGCGGGTCACCGGTCGGCAGCTTGCCGAGCGCGGACTCCTCGGCGTGCGCCACCGGATCGCCCTCGCGGCTGTGGCCCTCCGCCAGCACGCCGCCGTCCGCGCCGACGATCACCGCGCCCACCGAGAAGGCGGTCGCCGAGGGCGGGCAGTGCCGGGACAGCTCGATGGCGCGGGCCAGGAAGAGCAGGTCACTCACGCGGACTCCTTGGGGGCGTAGCGGAGCAGCACGACATCGCCGACCGGCTCGGCGCCGAGCAGCCGCAGCCGCCGGGTGCTGCCGCCCGGGAACTCGGCCGGGTTGACGAACCGCGGCGCGGCGGCGGCTCCGACCAGCAGCGGCGCGACGGCCAGCCGCAGCTCGTCGGCCAGCCCCTGGGCGAGGAACTGGGTGTGCACCGAACTGCCGCCCTCCACCATCAGCCGGCCCACCCCGCGCCGCCCGAGGTCGTCGAGGAGCGCGCCGAGCCCGACGCTCGCGCCGAGCCCGGCCACTTCGGCCAGTCCGTCCAGGCGCTCCCGCAGGCCGGGCGCCGCCTGGTCGGTGGTGTACACCAGGCGCTGCTCGCCGGTGTGCCAGAACCGCAGCTCGGGTGCGAGGTCGCCGCCCGCGCTGAGGGTCACCTTGAGCGGGTGGGCGGGCCGCCCGGCGGCCACCCGGGCGGCCCGCCGCCCGGGGTCGTTGACCAGCAGCCGGGGGTTGTCGCGGCGCAGTGTGGTGGAGCCCACCAGGATCGCGTCGCACTCGGCGCGCAGCTGGTCCACCCGGTCGAAGTCGGCCGGGTTGGAGAGCAGCAGGCGCTCGGCGGAGGCGTCGTCCAGGTAGCCGTCGATCGACATCGCGGCGCTGAGCAGCACGTACGGGCGGGTGGGCATGGAGCCAACCGTACGATGCCCGGCCCGCGGTCCCGCTACGGGCGGGGTGGCAGGGGCAGCGGCAGGGCCGGCAGGCCGTCCACGCTGACGCCGACGAACTCCTTCTTCGCGCAGTACTCGGCGAACTCCGGCTCGCTCTTGCGGCCGAAGTAGTCGGCGTGCAGCGGGCGGTCGGCGCGGTACTCCAGGTACGGGACCGCGAAGCCGCACGAGTCGCTGATCCGCTCGGCGCGCACCAGGATGATCGCGCGCAGGCCGCCGCCGTCCGCGGTCGGCTCGAAGTGGCCCAGCAGGTCGGCGAAGCGCGGGTCGTCGCGGAACACCGGCTCGCCCCGGCCGTGCACCCGCAGCACGGTGGGCGGGCCGGTGAAGGCGCACCACATGAGCGTGATCCGGCCGTTCTCGCGCAGGTGGGCGATGGTCTCGGCGTGGCTGCCGCCGAAGTCCAGATAGGCCAGGGTCAGCTCGTCCAGCACGGCGAGGGTGCCGGAGCGGCCCTTGGGGGAGAGGTTCACGTGGCCGTCGTCGGAGCGCGGCGCGGTGGCGGTGAAGAAGATCGGCTGAGCCTCGATGAAGGAGCGCAGCCTGGCGTCGATCCGGTCGTAGCTCTTTCCCATGCCCCGATTATTCGCGCGAGCCGCCCGTGCGGTGAACTGCTTTCGGCAGAGTCTTGGATAGCGAGACGGATATTCTTGATCTGTGAGACGAAAGCTAGGCTCGGGGTGCGGCGAGGAGGCCGGGAAGCCACGGAGGAAAGAGTCATGACGGAGCATCAGGCGATTTACACGCACGGTCATCAGGACGCGGTGCTGCGCTCGCACCGCAGCCGCACCGCGGCCAACTCCGCCGCCTACCTGCTGCCCGAGCTGCGGGCCGGGCAGACGGTGCTGGACATCGGCTGCGGCCCCGGCACGATCACCGCGGACCTGGCCGAGCTGGTCGGGCCGGCCGGCCGGGTGGTGGCGGTGGACAGCTCGGCCGAGGTGCTGGCGCAGGCCGCGGGGTACGTGGCCGGGCGCGGGCTGGCCAACGTCGTCTTCGCGGTCGGTGACATCCACCAACTGCATTACGGTGACGGTGAGTTCGACGTGGTCCACGCGCACCAGGTGCTGCAGCACGTGGCCGACCCGGTGGCGGCGCTGCGCGAGCTGCGCCGGGTGGTGGTCCCCGGTGGCGTGGTGGCCGCGCGGGACGCCGACTACGCGGCGATGACCTGGTACCCGGAGCTGCCGGAGCTGGCCGCCTGGCTGGACCTGTACCGCCGCACCGCGCGGGCCAACGGCGGTGAGCCGGACGCCGGCCGCCGGCTGCTGGCCTGGGCCCGCGCGGCGGGCTTCACCGAGGTGACGGCCACCAGCTCCAGCTGGACCTACGCGACGCCCGGCGAGCGGCTGTGGTGGGGCGGGTCCTGGGCCGAGCGGGTGGCGGACTCCGGACTGGCCGCCACCGCGCGCGCCAACGGCTTCGCCGAGCAGGCCGACCTGGCCGCGATCGCCGACGGCTGGCGCCGCTGGTCGGTGGAGCCGGACGGCTGGTTCGCCGTGCTGCACGGGGAGGTGCTGGCCCGGGGCTGAGGCCGGTGCCGCGGACCTCGCGCAGTACGGACCGGGCGAGTCGGCACTGACCTGTAACCGGACAGGACCTTGCGCGGCGGCGGGAGCCGGTACACCCTTGCGATAGTCGTACGTGTGGCGTCGATCCGCCCGCACGTCGGCCGTACGGGGGCGAACGGGGGCAGTGTGCGCGTCAGTGGGCAGGAGTCGGTGCGGGTGACGCATCGGCTGAGCCGGTCGGATACGAACCAGATGGTCAGGGGAAGCGGGCGGCGCCCGCCAGACCCGGCCCTGCGGCTTACCCGCCGTTAACCCGGTTGTCCGGGTGCGTGACGGCGCCGAAACCTCGTCCGTACGTCCCGTTAGCGAGCCGTCCCTACCCTCGGGCCAGGGCCGGCCGGCCCCGCGCCGGGCCCGACTCGACCCCCACCGAGCCGGGCCCGGCGCGGCGCAGTCAGCCACCGGGAGATCAGTAAGCTCCCGGGCATGGAGAACCGGATCGTGGTCGGCGGCGCGCTGATCCACCAGGGCCGGGTGCTGGCCGCCCGGCGCAGCGCACCGCCCGAGCTGGCGGGGCGCTGGGAGTTTCCCGGCGGCAAGGCCGAGCCGGGCGAGAGTCAGCAGCAGGCGCTGGAGCGCGAGCTCCTCGAGGAGCTCGGGGTGCGGGCCAGGGCGCTGCACCGGCTCGCGGGGGAGTGGCCGCTGCGGGCGGGGCTGGTGCTGCGGATCTGGACGGCGGAGCTGCTGGACGGCGAACCGCGGCCGCTCGAGGACCATTCCGAGTTGCGCTGGCTGGGGCCTGACGAGCTGTCGGCGGTGGACTGGCTGGAGCACGACCGCGCGGTGCTGCCGGAGGTCGCCCGGCTACTGGCGTCCGCTGACGCGCCGTGAGCCGCCGCGGTCGGGCCGGTCGGCGTTCCCGAGTCGGCCGGTCTGGCAATCGGAAAAGATGACCCGAACGCATGGATAGTGCGTGATCTCCTGGGGTATGTCACAGTTCGGCATGATCTGTGACGTTTGGTGAGTCACGCGCAGTCCGTCCGCGTCGGTACTTGGGAGGCCCCGCCGGTGACCAGCACGGGTAGCGGCGGGCGAGCGCGACCCCGCCCCGCGCGGCCGGGTGGCGCCGCCGCCCGCGCGCGCCTGCGGGTCAGCGCGCCGACGGCCGCGACCGGCACCGGTGCACCCGGCGCCTCGCCGAGCCGGCCCCCGGCCGCCGCGGTCGCACCCGCCGCCCGCCGCGGCGGCCCCGCCGAACCGTTCCCCGCCGCACCCCCGGACCGCTGGCCATCGACCGCCCTGGGGCTGGGCCACCCGGCCGGTGAGCACACCCAGGGCAGCCTCTTCGACGTGGTCAAGGTCGCCATCGCGATGCTCGACACGGTCGGCCGGGTGGTGCTCTGGAGCCCGGCGGCCGAGGAACTGCTCGGCTGGCCCAGCGAGGTGCTGGTGGGCCGTCGGATCGAGGAGCTGATGGCCGACGAGCAGCGGGTCGCCGACACCCGCGAGGCGTTCCGGACCGCGCTGCGCACCGGCGGCTGGCAGGGCCTGGCCCAGTTGCGGCACCGGGACGGCCCGATGGTCCCGGTGGAGGCCAGGATCTCGCTCCTGGTGGACGGTGACGGCACCCCGTTCCTGCTGGTCGCGCTGGCCGAGGCGCGCACCCTGCAGGCCGTCGAGCGCGATCTGGCGGTGCGTGACGCGCTCTTCGAGCAGTCCGCGCTCGGCATCGCGGTGCTGGACGCCGACCTGCGCTACACGGCCGTCAACCAGACGCTGGCCGAGATGAACGGGGTCCCCGCCGAGGACCATGTCGGGCGGACCACCGGTGAGACGCTGCCCGAACGGGCGGCCGACGAGATCAGTGTGATCCAGCGTCAGGTGCTGGCCACCGGCGAGCCGGTGATCGACGTGACCCTGGCCACGCCGAGCACCGCGCGCTCCGGCTACCAGTCGATCTCCTACAGCCGGCTCACCGACCGCGGCGGGCGGGTGCTGGGCATCTCCGGCACCGTGATGGACGTGACCGAGCGCTACCGGGCGGTGGCCAAGGTCGAGCACGCCCGTCGCCGGCTGGCCCTGCTCAACGAGTTCGGCTCGCGGATCGGCGACCTGCTGGACGGCGCCCGGATCGCCCAGGAACTGGCCAGCGCGGTGGTGCCCCGACTGGCCGACTTCGCGGCGGCGATCCTGCTGCAGGCGGTGGCGCACGGCGACGACCTGCCCCGGCACGGGCACGACCGCCGCACCTCGCTGCTGCAACTCGGTGTGGCGGCCATCCAGGACGGCGAGGAGGTGGAGGTGATGCTCCGCCGGGGCGCCCGGATCAGCTTCGCCGAGGAGTCCTGCTACGGCCGGGTGCTGCGCACCGGTGTGCCCGAGCTGCTCTCCGGGGCCGAGGAACTGGAGGAGGCCACCTACCCCGGCGATCCCAAGGTGCGGGCCGCCCTGACGCTCGGTACGCACTCCATGCTGGTGGTCCCGCTGCGCGCGAGGGGGATCGTGATCGGCCTGCTGGTGCTCAGCCGGGCCGGACGGCGCGAGGCCTTCGACCGGGACGACCTGGCCTTCTCGGTGGAGCTGGCCGACCGGGCCGGCAGCTCGCTGGACAACGCCCGGCTCTACGTGCGCGAGCGCACCGCCGCGCTGACCCTGCAGCGCACCCTGCTGCCGCAGCAGGTGCCGCAGCCCACCGGCGTCGAGGTGGCCTACCGCTACGTGCCCGGCAGCAGCGGCACCGAGGTCGGCGGCGACTGGTTCGACGTCATCCCGCTGCCCGGCGACCGCACCGCGCTGGTGGTCGGCGACGTGATGGGCCACGGCCTGCGGGCGGCCGCCACGATGGGCCGGCTGCGCACCGCCGTGCGGGTGCTCGCGGCCCTGGACCTGCCGCCCGACGTGCTGCTGCGGCACGTTCACGAGCTGGCCGACGACCTGGCCCAGGGCCCGGACGAGGCGCTGCTCGCCACCTGCGTCTACGCGGTCTACGACCCGGCCACCGCGCGGCTGACGGTGGCCAAGGCGGGCCACATCCCGCCGGTGCTGATCCACCCGCCGACCCCCGGCCCGGCCCGCAGCGGCGGCCCGCTGCCCGGCGGCCAGGGCCGGGTGCTGGACCTGCCCTCGGGTGCGCCGCTCGGCGTCGGCGGGGTGCCGTTCGAGTCGGTCGAGCTGCTGATCCCCGAGGGCAGCGTGCTGGCGCTCTGCACGGACGGGCTGGTCGAGTCCCGGGACAAGGACCTGGATGTCGGCCTCGGCCGGCTGCAGGCGGTGCTGGAGAAGCCGTACGGGTCGATCCAGCACGCCTGCGAGGCGGTGCTCGACACCATGGAGCAGGGCCGCGAACCCGATGACGTGGCGCTGCTGCTGGCCCGGCTGGGGCGTGGCGAGGAGGGGGCCAGGACGGTCGGCTGGACGCTGCCGGCCGAGCCCACCGCGGTCTCCCGGGCCCGCCGGCTGGTCCGCGGCGTGCTCCAGGACTGGTGCGTGGAGGAGCTCACCGACACGGCGGAACTGCTGGTCAGCGAGCTGGTCACCAATGCGGTGCGGTACGCGAGCGCGCCCATCGGGGTGCGGCTCACCCTCGGCGAGACGCTGCTGGTGGAGATCTCCGACCCGCTGCCCGACCCGCCCCGAGAGCGGCACGCGGCCGCGGCCGACGAGGGTGGGCGGGGCCTGGAGCTGGTGCGCCGACTGGCACTGCGCTGGGGGGCGCGTGCCGAGGGAATGGGCAAGGTGGTCTGGTTCGAACAGGAATTGCCGGGGAAGGAAACGGGTCACGGTTGAACCGGGTGTCTGTCGCTCATATATTCGAATGCTCGAGACCTGTCCATGACAGATATCCTCGACGGGCGCACAGTGGCGGACCGGGGGCGTGAACGTGGCAGGTCGGCAGCGCGCTGCCGGGGCAAAAACCTTCGCCCGATTTGATGTTGTGATGTTGGGGGCGTGTGCGCCCGCCCTCGGATGATGAATACTCGGTCATCTCAGGTCTTCTCGACATCCGGATGGGCGCGGGTTGGAGGGGTCGGTCCTTGAACAGCATGCCGGCGCGGGAAGCGCTGACTGGTAGCGGTCATGCCGCCGTGCCCGGGCAGGCGGGCGCCCCGGTCACCACCGGCGTTCCCGATCCCGTCGAGCCTCCCGCCCGTCCCGTCGCCCTCGCCGCCGGCTCCGCGCCGCGCTGGGGCGACACCGACCCCGGCTCGATCTACGAGTACATCCGGGTCGCCACCTTCGCGATCGGCCCCGACGGGCGGATCAGCCAGTGGAGCGAGCGGGCCGCCGACTTCTTCGCACTGCCCGCCACCGAGGCGCTCGGCGCCGACCCGGTGACCACCCTGGTGCCGCGCCAGCTGTGGCAGCGCGGCCGTGGCCGGCTGGAGCGCACGCTGGCCGGCGAGGAGTGGGTGGGCACCGTGCCCTACCGCGCACCGGACGGCGCCGAGGGGCTGGCCGAGGTCTACCTGATGCCCGCCGTGGCGCAGAGCGGCGCGAGCGGCCCGGACGACGTCGGCGGCGCGCTCTGCCTCGCCGTCGACCTGGGCAAGCTGCGCCGGATCGAGACCGACCTGGCCGCCTCCGAGGCGGTCTTCGGCCAGACCCCGAGCGGCTTCTTCCTGTTCGACCGCCAACTGCGGCTGCAGCGGGTCAACCAGGCCTTCGCCGGCGCGGTCGGGGCCGAGGCCGAGGCGCTGACCGGGCTGACCGCACACGACCTGTTCTCCTTCTCGGAGGCGGAGCGGCTGCAGGCCGCGCTGTGCCAGGTGCTGGAGAGCGGCGACCCGGTGGTCGACCTGCGGTTCAGCGGCGCGGTGCCGACCCGGGCCGGCGAGCGCCGCTGGGCGATCTCGCTCTACCGGCTGACCGGCCCCGGCGAGCGGCCGATGGGCGTGGCCGGCCAGGTCAACGACGTCACCGGCCGACACGTGGCCGAGCGCGAGGCGGCCGGGGTGCGCCGCAACCTGGCCCTGGTCAACGAGGCCAGCGCGCACATCGGCTCCACCCTGGACCTGGAGACCACCGCCAAGGAACTGCTCGACGTGGTCGTCCCGCAGTTCTGCGACCTGGCCACGGTCGACCTCTACTCCTCACTGCTCTCCGGCGAGAGCGGCCCCTCGCTGGTCGGCGCCGGTGCCCCGTACGACGGCAGCGGCGAGTTGCGCCGGGTCGCGGTCTCCAGCGTGGTCGGCGGCGCCTCCTCGATGGGCTTCGGCTCGCTGCTCGGCGGCGACCAGGGCTTCCCGGACCAGTCCTACGGCGCCCGGCTGGCCGCCGCCGAGGCCGGCGGCACGCTCTGCTATCCGCCGCGTTCCCCGCACGCCCGGGCGCTGCGCACCGGGCGCAGCGCGATCCCGGATCCGGGCCCCGACCCGCTGCTGCGCAGCACCCTGGTGGTCCCGCTGGTGGCCCGGGACGTGGTGCTAGGCCTGGTCCAGCTCTCCCGGGCGATCGGCAGCGAGCCGTTCGACGCCCGGGACGTGGCGATCGCCGAGGAGATCGCCGCGCGGGCCGCGGTCTGCGTGGACAACGCCCGGCTCTACCGGCGCGAGCACGAGCGCGCGCTGATCCTGCAGCGCAGCCTGCTGCCCCCGGGCAACCCCGAGGCCAGCGGCCTGGAGATCGCCTGCCGCTACCGGCCCAGCAACAACAACACCGAGGTCGGCGGCGACTGGTTCGACGTCATCCCGCTGCCCGGCAACCGCACCGCGCTGGTGATCGGCGACGTGATGGGGCGCGGTCTGCGGGCCGCCGTGGCGATGGGTCAGCTGCGCACCGCGGTCAGGACCTTGGCCATGCTCGACCTGGAGCCGGCCGAGGTGCTCGGCTCGCTGGACGAGATCGCCCGGGGCCTGGGCGACCCGGGGCCGGGACCGCTGCCCGGCTACGGCGGCGCCGACCGCCCGGCGGACGAGGACGCCGTCGAGGTCTACCTGGCCACCTGCGTCTACGCCGTCTACGACGCGGTCACCCAGCGCTGCGTCTTCGCCAACGCCGGGCACCTGCCGCCCGCGCTGCTCAGCCCGGGCGAACCGGCCCGGATGCTGGACGTGCCGCCGGGCCTGCCGCTGGGTGTGGGCGGCGAGCCGTTCGAGGAGGTCACCCTGGTGCTGCCGGACGGTGCGCTGCTCGGCCTCTACACCGACGGCCTGGTGGAGTCCCGCAAGCACCAGCTGGACGAGGGCCTGCTCGCCTTCCGCACCGCCCTGGAGAACGGCGCCCCGGCCCTGGAGACCCTCTGCGACCAGGTGCTCAACGAGCTCGACCCGCACCACGGCGAGGACGACATCGCCCTGTTGATGGCCCGGGTGCGGGCCCTGCCCGAGGACGCGGTGGGCGACTGGAAGCTGCCCCCCGAGCCCACCTCGGTGGCCAAGGCCCGCGAGAAGGCCTGCGCCTGGCTGCTGGCCCGCGGCCTGGACGAGCTGGTCGACACCACCGAGCTGCTGGTCAGCGAGCTGGTGACGAACGCGCTGCGGCACGGACGCGGCGACATCCGGCTGCGCCTGCTGCGCGACACCGCCGTGGTCTGCGAGGTCTGGGACGACGGCTACGCCCAGCCCCGCCAGCGCCGGGCCCAGGAGACCGACGAGGGCGGGCGCGGTCTGCAACTGGTCAGCCTGCTGGCCGAACGCTGGGGCAGCCGGCGCACCCCGCACGGAAAGATCGTCTGGTTCGAGCTGAGTATCTGATTCCCTGAACAGCCACCGTGGTCAGTGCTGCGGCGTCGAGCACTGCGCCGATCGGACGATGGTTTGTCGTGTCGTCAGTTCTTCGGTCACACGAGGGAGTTGAGTGTGAGCCATGAAGAGCATCAGGGTGCTCGCCGCCGCCTGTGTACTCGGCGCGCTGGCGGGCTGCTCCAGCGCGCCGGCCCCGGTCACGCCCACCCAGTCCGCCTCCGACCTCACCCCGGGCAACCGCACCGCGGTCCGCCAGGGCGGCACGCTGCGCTGGGCGGTGGACGAGGTGCCCGCCTCGCTGGACGTCTACCAAGCCGACGCCACCGCCGACACCGCGCTGATCGCGCACGCCCTGCTGCCCAGCCTCTACCGGCTGGACGACCACGCGCGGCCGGTCCCGGACCCGGACTACCTGGTGGGCGCCGAACTGACCGACCGGACGGTCACCTACCGGCTGAACCCGAAGGCGGTGTGGAGCGACGGGACACCGGTGACGGCCGCCGACTTCACCGCGCAGTGGACGGCACTGCGCGACACCCACCCGGGCTACCAGGCCATCGCGTCGATCGCGCAGGGCGTCGACCAGCACCAGGTGAAGGTGGTCTTCCGGCAGCCGTACGCGGAGTGGAAGTCCCTGTTCAGCCCGCTGAACCCGGCCGCCGGCCTCCCGCTCAGCGCCGGGCCGCTGCTGCTCAAGTCGCTGGACGCCAAGGGCGGCAAGGCGGCGCTGGTCCGCAATCCCCGTTGGTGGGGCGACGCGCCCAAGGTCGACGAGCTCGACTTCCTGGCCACTCCCGACCGGCTCGACGCCCTCTCCCAGAGCCGGGTCGACGTCGCCGCGCTGGAGGGCACCGTCGACCACCCGCCGACCACGAACTCCGCCGACGCGCTGGACTCCGCCACCAGGGCACTGCAGCGGGCCAGGGCGCTGCCCGGGATCACCCTGCACCGGGCCGCGGCTCCCGCCTTCACCCAGCTCACCCTGAACGGCGCCCGCGGCCAGCTCGCCGAACCCGCGGTGCGCCGCGCGGTCGCCGCCTGCGTGGACCGCGCCAAGATCGCCCAGGCCGCGCTCGGCCCGCTCGGCCTGCCCGCCGCGCCGCTCGGCAACCACCTGCTGATGGCCGACCAGCAGGGCTACCACGACAACAGCGCCTCGCTGGCCGCCACCGCCAAGTCCATGCACCTGGAGCTGAGCCTGCTCTACCCGGACGGCTCGGCCACCGCCCGCCGCACCGCCGACGCCCTGGTGGCCCAGCTCGCCCCGTACGGCATCACGGTGCACCCGCAGGCCGCGTCGCCCGACGGCTTCGTCCGTGACCACCTGGCCGCCGGCGACTGGGACCTCGCGCTCTTCTCCTGGCCCGCCACCGCCTTCCCCGCCACCGACGAGCGCCCGCTCTACGCCAAGCCGCAGGTGGGTCCGGACGGCAAGCTGGTGCTCGGCCTCAACTACGGCGGCTCCGGGACGGACGAGATCGACCAGCTCTTCGCCAAGGCCGAGGCCGAGGCGGACCCCGTCCAGCAGACCGCGCTGCTGCGGCAGGCCGACGAGCGGATCTGGCAGCTGGGCCACTCGGTGCCGCTCTACCAGCGCCCCGAGCTGGTCGCGGTGCGCACCGGAGTGGCCGGTGCGGGTGCCTACGGCTTCGGCTGGCCCCGTTACCAGGACCTGGGCTTCCTGCGCCAGTAGAGCCGCTAGCCGGTCCTCACTTCGCGGGTCGTCCCGGTGGCCACGTACGATAGGACAAGCCGTGGCATGGTAAGCCCGGCGGGTGGACCGGGACAGGCCGGGGCGCCACAACCCACGACTCCGGGAGAGTTCGCTCCGCATGCCCACGCGCAATGACATCCGCAACGTCGCCATCGTCGCCCACGTCGACCACGGGAAGACGACCCTGGTCGACGCGATGCTCAAGCAGGCCGGTGCCTTCGCGGCTCACCAGCACCTCGACGATCGCATGATGGACTCGAACGACCTGGAGCGCGAGAAGGGCATCACCATTCTCGCGAAGAACACCGCGGTCAAGTACCACCCCAAGGGTGGTGGCGAGCCGATCACGATCAACATCATCGACACCCCGGGCCACGCCGACTTCGGTGGCGAGGTCGAGCGCGGCCTGTCCATGGTGGACGCGGTCGTGCTGCTGGTCGACGCCTCCGAGGGCCCGCTGCCGCAGACCCGCTTCGTGCTCCGCAAGGCGCTCACCGCCAAGCTGCCGGTGATCCTCTGCATCAACAAGACCGACCGTCCGGACTCCCGGATCGACGAGGTCATCAACGAGACCTACGACCTCTTCCTGGACCTGGACGCCACCGAGGACCAGATCGAGTTCCCGATCGTCTACGCCTGCGCCCGTGACGGCGTCGCCTCGCTGACCAAGCCGGAGAACGGCACCGTGCCGGCCGACAGCGACAGCCTGGAGCCGTTCTTCTCCACCATCCTGGAGCACGTCCCGGCCCCGATCTACGACGAGTCGGCCCCGCTCCAGGCGCACGTCACCAACCTGGACGCCGACAACTTCCTCGGCCGTATCGCGCTCTGCCGCGTCGAGCAGGGCGAGCTGCGCAAGGGCCAGCAGGTCGCGTGGATGAAGCGGGACGGCTCGGTCCAGCAGGTCAAGATCACCGAGCTGCTGATGACCGAGGCGCTCACCCGCAAGCCCGCCGAGAAGGCCGGCCCCGGCGACATCTGCGCCGTCGCGGGTATCCCGGAGATCATGATCGGCGAGACCCTGGCCGACCTGGAGAACCCGATCGCGCTGCCGCTGATCACGGTGGACGAGCCGGCCATCTCGATGGTCATCGGCACCAACACCTCGCCGCTGGTCGGCAAGGGCGGCAAGGGCCACAAGGTCACCGCCCGCATGGTGAAGGACCGCCTGGACAAGGAGCTGATCGGTAACGTCTCGCTGCGCGTGCTGCCGACCGAGCGCCCGGACGCCTGGGAGGTGCAGGGCCGCGGTGAGCTGGCGCTGGCCATCCTGGTCGAGACCATGCGCCGGGAGCTCTTCGAGCTGACCGTCGGCAAGCCGCAGGTGGTCACCAAGGTCATCAACGGCAAGACCCACGAGCCGGTCGAGCGGATGACGATCGACAGCCCCGAGGAGTACCTGGGCGCGATCACCCAGCTGATGGCCGTCCGCAAGGGCCGCATGGAGACCATGACGAACCACGGCTCCGGCTGGGTCCGGATGGAGTTCATCGTCCCGTCGCGCGGCCTGATCGGCTTCCGCACCCAGTTCCTGACCGACACCCGCGGTACGGGTATCGCGCACAGCATCTTCGAGGGCCACGAGCCGTGGTTCGGCGAGCTGCGGATGCGCAACAACGGTTCGCTGGTGGCCGACCGCGCCGGTGTGGTGACCCCGTTCGCCATGATGGGCATCCAGGAGCGCGGCACGCTCTTCGTCGAGCCCACCACCGAGGTGTACGAGGGCATGATCGTCGGCGAGAACTCGCGCCAGGACGACATGGACATCAACATCACCAAGGAGAAGAAGCTCACCAACATGCGTGCGGCTTCCTCCGACACCACCGAGAACCTGGTGCCGCCGCGCAAGCTGTCGCTGGAGCAGTCGCTCGAGTTCTGCCGCGAGGACGAGTGCATCGAGGTCACCCCGGAGACCGTGCGTATCCGCAAGGTCGTGCTGGACCAGAAGGAGCGCGGCCGTAGCGCTTCGCGTGCCAAGAAGAACTGACGCCTGACCAGCCGTCAGCCGAAACGCCGTCAGCCGGTTCCCCCGAGGGGAGCCGGCTGACGGCGTTTCAGTCACCTGTTCGGCGGCACCGGGCGCCCGAGTGGCCCTGCTGCGGGTGCGTCGTCGCCGCCCCGCCCTTCGAATGGGGTGTGATGCCTCACACACCCCCGAGGAGGTCCTTCATGCCTTCAGCCACCAGAGTGCGCTGGGCCGTGATCGCAGTGACATCGGCGGCCCTGGTGGCCACCGGTTGCAGCAGCAGCAACAGCGGCTCCAGCACGAACGGCAATGGTGTCGTCCGAGCGTGGTGGGGCGACCCGGCGAACCCGTTGGAGCCCGCCAACACCAACGAGGTGAACGGTGGCGCGGTGATGAACATGGTCTTCGCCGGTCTGGTCCAGTACGACCCGAAGACGAGCGCGCCGAGCAACGCCAACGCCCAGTCGATCACCTCCTCCGACCAGCAGAACTGGACCGTGACGCTCAAGCCGGGCTGGAAGTTCAGCGACGGCACCCCGGTGACCGCCACCTCCTACGTGGACGCCTGGAACTACGGCGCGCTGTCCACCAACAAGCAGGTCAACGCCAGCTTCTTCCAGTACATCCAGGGCTACAACGACGTCGCGCCGGCCAGCGGTTCGCCGACCGCGCAGACCATGTCGGGCCTCAAGGTGGTCAATGACAGCACCTTCACGGTGGCGCTCAGCCAGAAGTTCACCACCTGGCCGCAGACCCTGGGCTACAACGCGTACTACCCGCTGCCCACGACCTTCTTCACCAACCACGCCGCGTTCCTGAACAAGCCCATCGGCGACGGGCCGTACATGATCCAGTCGTACACCCGCAGCCAGCAGATGCAGCTGGTGCCGAACCCGGACTACAGCGGCACCAACAAGCCGCAGAACGGCGGCATCAACCTCATCGTCTACACCGACCCGAACGCCGCCTACTCCGACCTCCAGTCCGGTGCGCTCGACGTCGACAACACGCTCTCCAACACGGCGATCAAGACCCTGGCGGGCGGGCCGAGCGGCGGCCGCTTCCTCAACACCCCGGCCGGCATCATCCAGACCATCTCGTTCCCGCTCTACCAGCCGCAGTGGAGCACGGCCAACGCGGCGCTGGTCCGCCAGGGCATCTCGATGGCGATCGACCGGGACACCATCGTGAAGACCATCTTCACCAACACCCGGACCTCGGCCACCGACTGGACCTCCCCGGTGCTCGGCGACGCGGGCGGCTTCAAGGCCGGCCTCTGCGGTGACCTGTGCACCTACAACCCCACCAAGGCCAAGCAACTGATCGAGCAGGGCGGTGGCATCCCGGGTGGCCAGCTGACCATCAGCTACAACGCCGACGGCCCGCACAAGGACTGGGTCGACGCCACCTGCAACAGCATCAACACGGTGCTGGGCAACAACAACGCCTGCGTCGGCAACCCGATCGGCACCTTCGCGGACTTCCGCAACCAGATCACCAGCCAGAAGATGACCGGCCCGTTCCGGACCGGCTGGCAGATGGACTACCCGCTGATCCAGGACTTCATGCAGCCGGTCTACACCACCACCGGGTCCTCCAACGACTCGCACTACAACAACCAGGCGTTCGACAACGAGGTCAACACGGCCAACGCGGCACCGGATGCGGCCACCTCGGTCTCCGACTTCCAGACCGCGGAGAAGATGCTCGTCACCGACGTGCCGGCCATCCCGCTCTGGTACCAGAACGGCACCGTGGCCTGGTCCAGCCACGTCAACAACGTGATGCTCGACCCGTTCAGCGTCCCGGTCTACACCGAGATCACCGTCAGTTAGCCAGCGGCGGCGGCCGGCTCCCGGGTGGAGCCGGCCGCCGGTCTTCGCCTGCTCAGTGGAGGTTCGCATGGGACGCTACGTCCTACGGCGCCTGCTCCAGATGATCCCGGTCTTCATCGGGACCACCTTCCTGATCTTCGTCATGGTGCACGCGCTCGGCGACCCGGTGGCCGCGCTCTTCGGCGACCGGGCGCCGGACCCGGCGGTCGCGGCGCAGATCCGGGCCCAGTACAACCTGAACGACCCGCTCTGGCTCCAGTACATCAAGTACATGGGCAAGCTGTTCCGTTGGGACTTCGGCACCACCTTCAGCGGTCAGACGGTGACCTCGCAGCTGGCGGCCGCCTACCCGGTGACCCTCAAGCTCACCGCGGTGGCCTTCACCATCGAGGTGATCTTCGGGATCGGCCTCGGTCTGCTCAGCGGCCTGCGCCGGGGCCGGACCGCGGACCACTCGGTGCTGATCCTGACCCTGGTGGTCATCTCGATCCCCACCTTCGTCACCGGTTACGTGCTGCAGTACCTGGTCGGAGTGAAGTGGGGGATCCTGCCGGCCACGGTCGGCTTCGACGTGACCCTCCAGTCGCTGATCCTGCCGGGCATCGTGCTGGCCTCGGTCTCGCTGGCCTATGTCGCCCGGCTGACCAGGACCACCGTCGCGGAGAACTCCCGGGCGGACTACGTGCGTACGGCGACGGCCAAGGGCCTGCCCAAGCGCCGGGTGGTGATCAACCACCTGCTGCGCAACTCGCTGATCCCCGTCGTCACCTTTCTCGGCACCGACCTGGGTGCGCTGATGGGTGGCGCGCTGGTGACGGAGCGCATCTTCAACATCCACGGCGTCGGCTACACCCTGTACCAGGGGATCGTCCGGCAGAGCACCAACACCGTGGTCGGTTTCGTGACCATCCTGGTGATCATCTTCCTGCTGGCCAACCTGCTCGTCGACCTGCTCTACGCGGTCCTGGACCCGAGGATCCGGTATGCCTGACCAGGAGAAGTACAACCGATCGGATCCGATGGCGGGGGCCGGTGACGAAGACGAGGAGATGCAGAGCGCGGTCGAGAGCCGCACCCTCGACCTCGGCACCATGGAGGGCGAGACCCTTATCAAGGCCGAGCGCCTCGCCGACCATCCGGAGACCCCCGCCGCCGGCGAGGAGCGGGTGGTGCCGCGCAGCCTGTGGCAGGACGCCTGGCGCGACCTGCGGCGCAATCCGATCTTCATCATCTCGGGGCTGCTGATCGTCTTCCTGGTCATCGTGGCGATCTGGCCAGGCCTGTTCACCTCGACCAACCCGCTCAACTGCGACCTGACCAAGTCGCAGGACGGGCCCACCTCGGGCCACCCGTTCGGGTACGACACCCAGGGCTGCGACGTCTACGCGCGGACGATCTACGGCGCGCGTGCCTCGATCACCGTCGGCGTCTGCGCCACCGCCGGGTCGGCGCTGGTGGGCACCCTACTGGGCGGTCTGGCCGGCTTCTTCGGCGGCTGGTCGGACTCGGTGATCTCCCGGGTCGCCGACATCTTCTTCGGCATCCCGATCCTGCTCGGCGGCCTGGTCTTCCTCTCGGTGATCAGCATCAGGTCGATCTGGATCGTGGTGGCGTTCATCGTGGTGCTCGGCTGGCCGCAGCTGGCCCGCATCGGCCGCGGCGCGGTCATCACGGCCAAGCAGCAGGACTACGTCACGGCGGCCAGAGCGCTGGGCGCGAGCAGCGGGCGGCTGATGCTGCGGCACATCCTGCCGAACGCGGTGGCGCCGATCATCGTGGTGGCCACCATCGCGCTGGGTACCTACATCGCACTGGAGGCCACGCTGAGCTACCTCGGCGTCGGGCTCAAGCCGCCGACGGTCTCCTGGGGCATCGACATCTCGGCCGCCTCGGACAGCTTCAGCATCGCGCCGCACATGCTGCTCTTCCCCGCCGGGGCACTGAGCATCACCGTGCTCGCGTTCATCATGCTCGGCGACGCGGTCCGCGACGCCCTCGACCCCAAGCTGCGCTGAGAGAGGGCCACCACCGATGAGTAGCAGCAGCATCAGTGCCCAGCCGCGCGAGGCCACCGCGGACACCGTCGAGTCCCCGCTGCTGGAGGTCCGCGACCTGCACGTGGAGTTCCGCACCCGGGATGGCGTTGCCAAGGCCGTCAACGGGGTGAACTACTCGGTCCGGGCCGGTGAGACGCTGGCCATCCTGGGCGAGTCGGGCTCCGGCAAGTCGGTCACCGCCCAGGCCGTGATGGGCATCCTGGACAGCCCGCCCGGCTTCGTGACGGGCGGTCAGATCGTCTTCAAGGGTCGCGACCTGCTGACCCTCGGCAAGGAGGAGCGGCGCAAGGTCCGCGGCTCGCAGATGGCGATGATCTTCCAGGACGCGCTCTCCTCGCTCAACCCGGTGCACAGCGTCGGGGCGCAGCTGGGCGAGATGTACCGGGTGCACCGGGGCAGTTCGCGCCAGGAGGCCAAGGCCAAGGCGATCGAGCTGATGGACCGGGTCCGGATCCCGGCCGCCAGGGCCCGGGTCGGCGACTACCCGCACCAGTTCTCCGGCGGTATGCGCCAGCGCATCATGATCGCGATGGCGCTGGCCCTGGAGCCGGACCTGATCATCGCCGACGAGCCGACCACCGCGCTCGACGTCACCGTGCAGGCCCAGGTGATGGACCTGCTCGCGGAGCTGCAGGCCGAGTACCACATGGGCCTGATCCTGATCACCCACGACCTCGGGGTGGTCGCGGACGTGGCCGACAAGATCGCGGTGATGTACGCCGGGCGGATCGTGGAGACCGCCCCGGTGCACGAGCTGTACGCCAAGCCGGCCCACCCGTACACCCGTGGCCTGCTGGACTCCATCCCCCGGCTCGACCAGAAGGGGCAGGAGCTCTACGCGATCAAGGGCCTGCCGCCCAACCTGCTGCGGATCCCGCCCGGTTGCGCCTTCAACCCGCGCTGTCCGCGGGCCCAGGAGATCTGCCGGACCACGGTGCCGCCGCTCTTCGAGGTGACGGACGAGAGCGGTACGCCGCTGCCGGGGCGGGCCAGTGCCTGCCACTTCTGGAAGGAGACCCTCGATGACTGACGGTGCCACCGCGCTCAGCGCGCCCGTGCCGCAGGGGGCGGCCTTCACCAAGGCGGTCGCCGAGGGCGAACCGATCCTGCAGATCCGCGAGCTGGTCAAGCACTTCCCGCTGACCCAGGGCGTGCTGGTGAAGAAGCAGATCGGCGCGGTCAAGGCGGTGGACGGGGTCTCCTTCGACCTGCGCAAGGGGGAGACCCTGGGCGTCGTCGGCGAGTCCGGCTGCGGCAAGTCGACGCTGGCCAAGGTGCTGATGAACCTGGAGCCGGCCACCAGCGGCTCGGTGCGCTACAAGGGGGAGGAGATCTCCCGGCTCTCCGGCGCGGCGCTGAAGGCGGTGCGGCGCAACATCCAGATGGTCTTCCAGGACCCGTACACCTCGCTCAACCCGCGGATGACGGTCGGCGACATCATCGGCGAGCCGTACGAGATCCACCCCGAGGTGGCGCCGAAGGGCGAGCGGCGCAGGGCGGTGCAGGACCTGCTGGACGTGGTCGGCCTGAACCCGGAGTACATCAACCGCTACCCGCACCAGTTCTCCGGCGGTCAGCGCCAGCGCATCGGCATCGCGCGCGGGCTGGCACTCAAGCCCGAGGTGATCATCTGCGACGAGCCGGTCTCCGCCCTCGACGTCTCGGTCCAGGCGCAGGTGATCAACCTGCTGGAGAAGCTGCAGGCCGAGTTCGAGCTGTCGTACATCTTCATCGCCCACGACCTGTCGATCGTCCGGCACATCTCGGACCGGGTGGGCGTGATGTACCTGGGCAAGATGGTGGAGATCGGCAGCGACCTGGAGATCTACGACCACGCCACCCACCCGTACACCCAGGCGCTGCTCTCCGCGGTCCCGGTGCCCGACCCCGCGGCCCGTCAGGCCCGCGGCCGGATCGTGCTCACCGGCGACGTCCCCTCGCCGGCCGACCCGCCCTCCGGCTGCCGCTTCCGCACCCGGTGCTGGAAGGCGCAGGAGAAGTGCGCGATCGAGGAGCCGCTGCTCGCCGTGCCGTCCTGGCTGGATGGCCTGGCGGCGCACGACTCGGCGTGCCACTTCGCGGCGGAGCGCGAGGAGGAGGGGGAGGGCGAGCGCGGCGAGGGCGAGGGCGGGCCGACGAACGGCGGTGCCGCGCAGTAGCGGTGGCGGACGCGACAGGGCCCCCTCCGAGCGGAGGGGGCCCTGTCGCTGAGCGGCTCGAGCGGTCAGTCCTTGACCACGCGGGCGGCCGGGACGGTCTCGGCCGGCTTGGCACCGGGGGCGACGCCGTCCTCGGGGAAGTGGCAGGCCGTCAGGTGGCCCTCGGCGTTGCCGCCGAGCTGGATCAGCGGCGGCTCCTCCGTGGCGCACTTCTCCTGCGCCTTCCAGCAGCGGGTGCGGAACCGGCAGCCGGACGGCGGGTTGAGCGGGGAGGGCACGTCGCCGGTCAGGCGGATCCGCTCGTTGGCGGCGGTGTCCGGGTCGGCGTCCGGCGCGGCGGAGAGCAGCGCGTGGGTGTACGGGTGACGCGGCTTGTTGTAGAGCGAGTCGCGGTCGGCGATCTCGACCACCTTGCCCAGGTACATCACCGCGACGCGCTGCGAGAAGTGCCGCACGATCGACAGGTCGTGCGCGATGAAGACGAAGGCGATGCCCAGCTCGCGCTGCAGGCCCTGGAGCAGGTTGACCACCTGCGCCTGGATCGACACGTCGAGCGCGGAGACCGGCTCGTCGGCGATGATCAGCTTCGGGTTGAGCGCGAGCGCGCGGGCGACCCCGATGCGCTGGCGCTGACCGCCGGAGAACTCGTGCGGGAAGCGGTTGTAGTGCTCCGGGTTGAGACCGACGGTCTCCAACAGCTCCTTGACCCGGGCCTCGCGGCCACCGGGCGGGTTGATGTTGTTGATCTCCATCGGCCCGGCGATGATCGTGCCGACCGTGTGCCGCGGGTTCAGCGACGAGTACGGGTCCTGGAAGATCATCTGGATCTCGGACCGGATCGGCGCCAGCTCCTTGCGGGTGGCGTGCGTGATGTCCTGGCCCTTGTACCGCACCGTGCCGCCGGTGGGCTCCAGCAGGCGGGTGAGCAGTCGACCGGTGGTCGACTTGCCGCAGCCGGACTCACCGACCAGGCCCAGGCTCTCGCCCTCCCGGACGTTGAAGCTGACACCCTCGACCGCCTGGACCGCGCCGACCTGGCGCTTGAACGGGAAGCCGCCCATCACGGGGAAGTGCTTGGTGAGGCCGTCGACCTCCAGCAGGATGTTGCCGGGGGCAGGGACCGCAGCGTTCTGCTCGGCCGGAGTCTGCTCTGCGCTCATGGGTTTTCCTTGGCTCCTTTACCGAGGCTCAGCTGCTCAGCCGGGGCAGGATCTGCTCGGTGAGGATGGACTGCTTCTGCTCAGGGGTGAGGTGGCAGGCCGAGAGGTGGCCGTTGGCCAGCTCCAGCGGCGGGCGCTCGGTCTCGCACTTGCTGCCCTCCACCAGGTCACGGTACGTGCAGCGGGGGTGGAAAGCACAGCCGCTCGGCGGGTTCAGCAGCGACGGCGGGGTGCCGGGGATCGGCATCAGCGGGATGTCGACCGAGGCGTTGATCCGCGGGATAGAGCTGAGCAGGCCCCAGCCGTAGGGGTGCTGGGAGCTCTTCAGCACCTCGCGCATGGTGCCGCGCTCGACCGCGCGACCCGCGTACATCACCAGCACGTCGTCGGCGATCTCACGGATCACACCGAGGTCGTGGGTGATGAAGATGATCGAGGTGCCGCTCTCCTGCTGCAGGTCCTTGAGCAGGTCGATGATCTGCGCCTGGACGGTCACGTCGAGCGCGGTGGTCGGCTCGTCGGCGATCAGCATCTGCGGGTCGCAGACCAGGGCCATGGCGATCATGGCGCGCTGGCGCATACCGCCGGAGAACTGGTGCGGGAAGTCGTCGACCCGGGTCTGCGGCTGCGGGATACCGACCCGGCGCAGCATCTCGATCGCGCGCTCGCGGCCTTCCTTCTTGTTCGCGCCGGTGTGCTTCATGAACGGCTCGGCGATCTGCCGGCCGATCGTGTAGTACGGCGAGAGCGCGGCCAGCGCGTCCTGGAAGATCATCGCCATCTTGTTGCCGCGGAGCTTCTCCAGGTCCTTCTGCGAGGCCTTGAGCAGGTCCTGGCCGTCGAGGGTGATGGAGCCCTCGATGGTGGTGTTCCTCGGGTTGTGCAGGCCCATCACGGCCAGGTTGGACACCGACTTGCCGGAGCCCGACTCACCCACGATGCCCAGGGTCTTGCCCTGCTCGAGGTCGAAGGAGAGGTTGTTGACGGCCTTGACGATGCCGTCCTCGGTACGGAAGCGGACCTGCAGGTCGCGCACCGAGAGGAAGGCACTGCCGGTCTCGGGCGCGGGGATGGACTCGGACTTGGTGAGGGTGCTCACGGTCGGATCTCCTCGGGGGCGGGGTGGTGCGGTTCGGTCACGGGCGGGGCGGAGGTCATCCGATCCGGACCCGGGGGTCGAGGAGACCGTAGGCGGCGTCGACGATGATGTTGAAAAGCAGGATGGAGACCGAGCTGAAGATCAGCACGCCCAGCTCCAGGTAGAGGTCGTCCTGGTTGACCGCGGTGACCGCGAGGTTGCCGAGGCCGTGCACACCGAAGGTGACCTCGGTGATGATCGCGCCGGAGAAGACGCTGCCCAGGTCGATACCGAAGATGGTGATGATCGGGGCCATCGCGCCGCGCAGCGCGTAGCGCCACCAGACGTAGGAGTTCGACATGCCCTTGGCGCGGGCGGCCCGGATGTGGTCCTCGGAGAGCTGCTCCAGCATCAGGGAGCGGACCTGGCGGCTGTAGTTGGACCAGAAGATCACCGACATGACCGTCCACGGCAGGATCATGCCCGTGAAGCAGCCCCACGGGTCCTGGGTCCACGGGATGTACGCGGGCTGCGGCAGCCAGTGCAGCTGCACCACGAACAGGGCCATCGCGAGCGGGCCGAGGAAGTAGATCTGGGTCGACTGGCCGACCAGGCCGATGGCGCTGGCGGCCTTGTCGGCGAACTTGCCCTGCTTCCAGGCCGAGATCATGCCCAGGCCCACGCCGACGGTGAGGAAGATGGCCGCGCCACCGAGCGCGAGCACGAAGGTCGCCGGGTAGTTGGACGAGATCCGGTCCCAGACGAAGGTCTGGGTGTTGTACGAGTAGCCGAAGCACGGCGCCGCGCAGTGGCCGGCGGTGCCGAAGTTCTGGCCGACGAACAGGCCGCTGAAGTAGTTCCAGAACTGCTCGTAGATCGGCAGGTTGAGATGCATGTTCATGCGGATCTGCGCCAGCAGCTCCGGCGTGCAGCCCTTCGAGCAGGACAGTCGCGCCGGGTCGGCGGGCAGCGAGAAGAACGCGAAGTATGTGAGCGCGATCAGCAGGACGATGATGACCAGCGCGCCGAGCGCCCGGCGGATGAGAAATCGGAGCATGGAATGAGCTCTTCCGAGAGAGGGCGCCCGAGGCGGCCACGTCGTGGAGAGTGCGACCCCCCGGATCGCGGGGGATCGGCACGTGGCCCGGGCAGGACCACCTGGGGTGGTCCTGCCCGGGGGAGTCGACCCGGAGGCCGGCTCCGGATCCGGTGCTTACTTCTTGATGAAGATGCCGTTGAGGTCGATGCAGCCGAGCACCTGGTTGTACGAGACGCCACCGAGGCCGGCACCGTACACGTTGAAGTACTTGTCGTCCTCGACCGGGATCTGGGGGATGTCGGTCGACAGGATCTTGTCGGCGAGCTGCATCCACTGCGCGGACTGGGCGTTGATGTCCGTGATCTGGCCGATCCGGTCCATCTCGCTGTCCATCGCCGGGTTGTTGTAGTGCGAGTAGTTCGCCGAGCCGTCACCGATCTGGCGGCCGTCCAGGGTCGGCGGGATGACGGTCGAGGCGACCGGCCAGTCCGCGGCCCAGCCGGAACGGTACAGGTCGAAGCCGTTCTTGGCGGTTCCGATCTCGGTGTAGTAGCTGGTGCTGTCCAGCGGCTTGGCCTGGACGTTGAAGCCGGCCTGGGTCAGCGCGTCCGAGACGGCCGTGGCGACCAGCTGGCCGGTCGGGGTGTTGGCGTACGCGTAGACGATCGGGTAGTTCAGCTTGCCGGCGGCCTGCAGGATCGCCTTGGCCTTGGTCGGGTCACCGGCCGGGTTGGCCTTGATGCCCAGCGGGTCGGTGTTCTTCCAGCCGGACACGGTCGGGCTGACCAGGTTGCCCGCGATCTCACCGGTCTCGTTGCCACCGTTGAGCTTCTGGACGTTGGCGACCGGGAAGGCGGTCTCCAGGGCCTTGCGCACGTTCAGGTCGGTGACCCGGGACATGTTGATGTCGTAGACGTCGACGAACGGCAGGAACTTGTTCATCGTGCGGTTCGCGTACTGCGAGTCGGTCACGATGGACTTGATGCTGGCCTGGTCGGCGCTGACGGCCATGCTGACCGCGTTCTTGTCGTCGCCCTGGCCGGCCATCAGACGCTGGGTCATCAGCTGCTGGGCGATGCCCAGGTCGAACTCCCAGCTGTCCACGTACTGGTGGCGGATCGGGTCGGTCTTCGGGTCCCACATGGGGTTCTTGACCAGGACCAGCTGCTTGCCGGGCTGGTAGCTCGAGATCATGTAGGGGCCGATGGACTGCGGGTGCGTGTTGTACTTCTGGCCGTCGTCCTTGGACTGCTCGATGGCGGTCACGTTCGACATGCTCGCCGCGTACGGCGCGTCGGTGTGGGCCGACTGGAAGTGCATCGTGATGGTGCTGTCGTCCGGCGTGCTGAGCACGCTGTCCGGCAGGGACTGGCCGCTGCTCGGGCCCTTGTAGACGGTGCGGTAGTTCGGGCCGGACAGCCAGGTCTGGATGTAGGTCGGGCCCTGGGTCTGGTAGTCATCGTAGAGGCTCTCGATGGCGTACTTGACGTCCTTCGAGGTGATCGGGGTGCCGTCCTGGAACTTCAGGCCGGACTTGAGGTGCCAGGTCCAGGTCTTGCCGCCGTCGGGCGAGGAACCGATGTCGGTGGCCAGGTCGCCGACCAGGGTGACCTTGCCGGTGGTCGGGTCGGTCTTGTAGCCGGTCAGCGAACGGCTGTAGAGCTGGCCGACCTCCTGCAGGTTGTTGACGTACTGCTGGCGCGGGTCCAGGTAGTCGAAGCCCGCGGTCTCGATGTCGTGCGCGGTGCCACCGGAGACGGCGCCGGGGATCGCCGGGGCCGGACCGACCGAGTCGGCGGCAGTGCCGGGAAGGAAGTTCTGCACGCTCGCCTGGGCGCTGGCAGCGGCGCTGGCCGCCTTGCTGCCCGCGCTGCTGCCCCCACCGCAGGCCGTCAGCGAGAGCGCGCTGACCGCCACGAGCGCCGGCATGATTGCTGCCTTGCGAAGTCTCATTGGGTTCCTACCTGTCACTGGTCATGTCGGGTCTGGCCAGCGCGGACCGGCGGGGCGGCGTTGCCCCGGGGTGGCCGGACTGGGTTACAGGGGTCCTGCAGGGGGGGTGATGTGAAGCGAACTGCGGGTGGAACAGCTAGCGGATCGTCTTCGGGTCGAGTGCGTCCCGGACGGCGTCCCCGAAGAGGCTGAAGGCGACGGTGAAGATCGTCAGCGACAGACCGGGGAAGAGCAGGTAGGTCAGGTCGTTCTGGTAGTTGGCCACCGCGCCCTGGAACATCAGGCCCCAGTCGGGGGTGGGCTCGACCATGCCGACACCGAGGTAGGAGAGGCCGGCCTCGGCCGCGACCATCGCCGGCAGCAGCAGGGTGACCTGCACCAGCATGGTCGTCGCCAGGTTCGGCATGAGCTCCTTGGTGATGATGCGCCAGGAGGAGGCGCCGGCGATCTTGGCCGCCTCGATGTACTCGCGCTCACGCAGGCTCAGGGCCATACCGCGCAGCAGGCGGGAGGTGGCCATCCAGCCGAGGAAGGCCTGGACGACGACGATCGCGATCACTCGGATGTGCACCGGGACGGCCTTGTCGGCCGGCACGAACATGTTCAGCACGACGGGGGTGAAGGCGATGTAGAACAGCTGGCTCGGCAGGCCGAGCAGCAGGTCGCTGAAGCGCCCGACCAGGTAGTCGAAGCGACCGCCGAGGTAGCCCTGGGCGACACCGATGCCGATGCCGAGGATGCTGGAGACGACCGTGATGAGCAGGCCGATGCCCAGCGAGGTGCGGATCCCGTAGACCAGCTTGCTGAAGATGTCGAACCCGGAGCCCGGCGTGATGCCGAACCAGTGGGTCGCGCTGATCCCGCCGTTCGCGCCGATCGGGACGCCGAAGTCGTCCAGCAGGCTCGGGTCGCGCAGGCCGTAGGGGATGTAGGGCGACTGGCCCTCGATGCCGGCGATCACCGGCGCGAGGATCGCGATCAGGATGAAGGCGATCACGATGAAGGCGCAGACCACTCCAGTGCGGTTGCGCTTGAAGCGGCTCCAGGCAATCTGGCGCGGGGTGCGCCCCAGGAGCGCAGCCGGCTTGTCGCCGCCGTCTCCTGTAGCGGACGCGACGAGGACCGGGTCGGTCTCTGTCGTGTCCTCAGTTGGCGTCGTCATGGTGCGAAAGCTCCCGCCGGTGTGGTCTGTGCAGCAGCAACGTGGAAGAAGTTGGTCGAACGGACTCTCGCAACTCGTTTATCGAACGTCAAGAGTTTCTCTGTAGCTGGACAGGCAGTTTTGGCTTCGTTCTGGAATGTCCACCAGGTTGTAGCTTTCAACTACTTGACAGCCTCTGGGCGAGACGTGCCAAAACGGACATAAAGGTACAAAGCTCGTTCATAAGTTCGTAACGAGCACTTAGCAACACCGGTATCTGGACGCACCGCCCTCATGTTTGGCGGGTCGACGCGCATAGATAAAGCTGTCCGTTTTGGGCAGATTGGGTGGATTACTCGCCGGTTTTCAGCGTCCGGTAATCGGACGGATTTGGCGGGAAGCCGCCGCTGGCGACTATTCGTCAGCCTTTAAGTACCCCCATCGGAATCCATCGCGTGAGTTGCTGCCCACGTCCGGTGTCACTTACACGCCACTGGCGAGATGTCGCCGGGAAACGCGATGGAGTCCCGGAACGAGAACGTTCCGGGACTCCACTCGGGGTATTTTTGACATGCTCACATATGGAACTTGAAAGTGCGCTCCGCGACGCTGTTCTTGTCGTAGACAGAGGCGATCGCATCGGCCACGTCCTGCGTCGTGATCGGCGCCAAAGTGCCGTCGCTGTTGCGGAACTTGAGCTTGTCGAAGGTGCTTCCGACGGCCGCGCCCAACTGGTCCAGATCCCACTTGGGACCGATGTTCCCATTGGCGTCCGGGGCCAGCGTGAGCACCTTGGCGGCGAGTGATCGGGTGAAGACGAACCGGCGAGCCCCGCTGGGGGAGAGCACCGACACATTGCCGCTGATGATGGCCTTGCCCAGGCCGTCGGCGGCCTGCTGCAGGGCCTGGGTGGAGACCTTGGGCTGAGCGGCCGTCACGGCCAGGGTGATCGGGCCGTCCGTCTTGCCGTTGGCCCGGTCCCGGTAGCTCTGCGCCACCTGGTTGACGGCCGCGTTGCCGTCCACCGCCTGGCCGGCCTGCCCGGGGACCACGGTCGGGTCGCCGCTGTCGTTGAACTGGACGTACCCCTCCCTGAGGCCCTGCGCCGAGCTCGCCGCCAGGCTGTCCAGCGCGGCCTTGAGCTTGGCCTGGTCGATGTTCACCTTGGGCGGTACCGCCTTGGTGCCACCCGCCAGCGAGCCGATCACAACCTCGGGGTTGTAGCTGTGCTTGGTCAGTCCGTCGACGGTGCCGGTGGTGTCGAAGCTCAGGCCGGCGGTGGCCGGATCCAGCGGCAGCGTCTGGCCGCCGATCTTCAGCTGTATCGGCTGCGCGCCGATCTTGCCCACGGTGCCGTCGAGCTGATGGACCGCCTGGTCGCGGCTGTCGCCGCCGATGTCGGTGCCGAGCACCGTGGTGCCCCGCGGTACGTCGGCCTGGTTGAGCATCAGACCGGTGCCGTACGCGGCGGCGCCCAGGAAGAGCACCCCGCCCGCACCGGTGACCAGCAGCTTGCGCGCCTTCGACCGCGGCTTCGGCTTGGCGGCGGCGGGCGCGGGCGGCTTCGGCGCCGCGGGGGCCGGCGCGCCCTCGGGGGCCTCGGCCGGTGCCGCGGCGCCGGAGGGGGCGCTGAGCGGCTCGGCGCCGGTCGGGGTGAGGGTGCCGGGTGCGGGCGGTGGTCCGGCCGCTGCGGTGGCGTTCGGCGCGGTGGCGGTGCCACCCTGCGGGCCGGCGGGCGCGGCGGCGTACCGACCGGCCACCGGCAGCCCAGGTATGGCCTCCTCCGGCAGTGCACCGGTGATCGGGTCGAAGCCGCCGATCTGGGTGTCCTCGGAGTCCTCGGCGTGCGGGCCGCGGCCGAACGAGCCGGGCGGGTTGACCGGCGGCTGCGGCTTGGCGAACCGACCGGGCGCGCCGGGGTTGCCGGTGGGGCGGGGGTTGGCGGTGCCGGCGAACGGGTCGGCGGGGGCGCCGTGGGCCGGGGCGGCCGGCGGCTGGGTCTCGCCGGGGGTGTACGGGGCCGCGGGGGCACCCTGGTACGCGTCGCCGGCGTAGGGGCCGGCGTTGGCGTACGGGGTGTTGTCCTGGTACGGGCCGGTACCCGGGTAGGAGTCGTTGCCGTGCGGGGCGTTGCCGTTGTACGGGCTGCTGCCGCCGTACGGCGCGTTGCCGTATGGCGCGTTGTCGTACGGGTCGTTGCTCGCGTACGGGTCGTTGCTCGCGTACGGGGTGCCGCCGGCGTACGGGTCGGCCGGCCGGGCGGCGTACGGGTCGGCCGGGTACCCGGCCTGCCCCGGTGCGCCGAACGGCGTGACCGGCGGGTCGGCCGGCCGGGGCAGCGGGGTCTGCAGGGTGCTCTCCGCCGAGAAGAGCGGGGCGGCCGGGGGTGCGGACTGCTGGTAGGCGGGTGCGGCCGGCGCGGGCTGCGCGGCCGCGGCGGTCGGGCCGCTGCTCGGCGCCGCCGTCCGCGGCGCGGCCGAACCCACCGACTCGGGGCGGCCCTTCTGCCGAGGCCGGAACCACTCGCCGGTCGACTCCGACTCGGTGACCTCCGGTGCGGCCGGCGGCGTGCGCCACTCCGCCGGCAGGTCCGGCGGCGTGGCGGTGCGTCCGCCGGCCTCCATCACCCCGAGGACGGGCGAGGCGGGCGGTGCCGAGCGGTGCCGGGGGGCACCGGCGGCCGGCGGTTCGCCGCCCTGCTCCTCGGGCTTGACGGTGCTGCGCACCACCACCGGCGGGATCGGCCGGGAGCCGGGGATGTTGATCGAGATCCGGGTGGTCAGGGTGGTCTCGGTCCTGGGGACCTCTTCGTCGACCGCCCCGGCGTGGCCGGCCTCCGGGCCGCCGGGCTGCTGCGACCGCGCGGCGGGTCCGCTGGCGAACGGGTCGAAGCCGTTGCCCAGCCCCGGGATGCCGTACGGCGGGGTGCCCGACGGATAGGCGTCGGCCCCCTCGCCCGCCCTGTGGCCGGGGGTCGCCCCCCGACGGGAGGACGGGTAGGCGCTGTCAGATTCGCGGCTGCTCAATGCTGCTCTGCTCCGGGTTCGCGGCCGGACGGCTCGTCCGACGTTGCTGCGGCACCACCATACTGGGAACACCAGGGTGGCGAACTGCTTCCCTTAGAACCCGATACGTCCGGTTCCAGAACCCGAAACGTCCGGTTCGGCACCGCCGAGCCTACGGGCCCGGCGCGCTGACTGCCCGTCGGCCTATGGCCACTCAGTCACGCTGACGCGGGATGCCGAAGGAGAACGGCGCCCGGGTCGGCAGCAGCGCGCAGACGAGCCCCGGTACCCAGCCCAGCAGCACGAACGCGTAGGCGTCCGCGTAGGAGGCGAGCACGATGTCGCCCTCGGGGCGCGGTGGCAGCATCACCAGCACGACCAGGAACCAGCCGACCAGCGGGACGCCCGCGCCGAGCTTGGTGCCGGTCAGGCGCAGGCCCCCGTAGGAGACCGCGCCGTTGGCCGCCAACGCGAGCAGCAGACCCAGCGGACTCCACAGAGCCTGCACAAAACAACCGCAGAGCGAGACCAGTGCGCCGAGCACCAGCAGCCCCGCGTAGCTCAGCAGGCGGACCCACTTCGGGGGCAGCGGCTCGGCCAGCCGCTGTGCACGAGTGCCGAGCAGCTGCTGCAGCGGGTTGCTCATCGGGTCTCGGCTCCGGCTTCCTCGGTGCCGGGCAGTCCGGCGAACAGGTCGGTCAGCGGTCGTGCGGGGCCGGCCTCGCCCTGGGCCAGCTGGTAGTACTCGGCGGCCATCAGGGGCTGCCAGCGGTCGTTGCTCAGCGCGAAGAAGGTGCCGTCCACGGTGATCTGGGTGGCGTGCGCGCGCATCGCTGCGGCCTTGCGGTCGGCGTACGCCGCGCCGTCCAGCACGGCGTCGATCAGCTCGTCCCCGACCACGCCCGGCACGTCCCCGGGATCGGCGGCCAGCGGGAAGCGTTCGGCGGTCGAGCGCAGTGCGGGCAGCAGCACCGAGCTGGGCATCCGGTTCCAGAAGGTCCTGACGATCCGCCAGGCCGGGCCCAGCTCGGGGCGGAACGCGGGCTCGGCGGCGAGTTCGGCGGCGCGGGTCGCGACCCGGTGCGCCTGGATGTGGTCCGGGTGCCCGTAGCCGCCGCGCTCGTCGTAGGTGATCAGCACCTGCGGGCGGACCTCGCGGATCACGGCGACCAGGTGGCCGGCCGCCTCGTCGACCCCGGCCTGCCAGAAGCAGTCGGGGTGCTCGTTGTCGGCCACGCCCATCATGCCGGAGTCCCGGTACCGGCCGGGGCCGCCCAGGAAGCGGACGTCGGACACGCCGACCTCCCGCATCGCGGCGGTCAGCTCGCCGATCCGGTGCTCGCCCAGGGTGTCCTGCCGGTCCGCCGCCAGGTGGGCGAGGCCGGGCGGGATCACTTCGCCGCCCTCGCCGAGGGTGCAGGTCACCAGGGTCACCTGGGCGCCCTCGGTGGCGTAGCGGGCCATGGTGGCGCCGTTGCCGATCGACTCGTCGTCGGGATGGGCGTGCACCAGCAGCAGGCGGCGAGCGGCAGCGGCGGTCATGGGGAGCAGCCTAACCACCGCTGTCGCAGGGACCGGCGCCGCCGTCAGAGCTTCAGGTCATTGAGCATCCCGGCCAGGTTGCTGGTCACCTGCTGGATCGAGGGGGCGATCGAGCTGGAGGCGAGGTAGAAGCCCAGCAGCGCGCAGACGATCGCGTGGCCCAGCTTGAGGCCGGAGCGGCGGATCAAGACCACCACGATCACCAGCATCAGCATGGCCGCGGAGATGGACAGAGCCATGACGGCTCACACCCCTTCCCGGGTGTGCCGCCCTGGGCGGGCGGCGGCTCGGACTGTGCGGGACAGCGGTGAACCGGACATCGATCATCCGGATCACTGAACAAGGAATACCCGATCAGTGACCTCGGTATTACTTTCCGTGAAGCCGTGCCCGTTGGATCGCGGGGGTGCCGAACAGGCGCAAGCCCCGGTCGGAGGGGGTGCGGGGGGCCGACCGGGCGACTTCCCGGCGCTGCGCCGAACGAGTGATCATCGGCGGTCAACGCCGTAGGGTGCGGCCATGACCAATGACGTTCACGCCGCCACCGCCGCCGCGGACACCTTCCCCCGGCAGTACGCGCGGACCCTGCGCTACACCGTCGGCCAACCCCGTTCCTTCGCCGTGGCCCCGGACGGCGCGCGGGTCGTCTTCCTGCGTTCCGGGACCTCCAGGGGGGCCGGCCGCGACCGGGCCAACCTGCTCTGGACCCTCGATCCGGCCACCGGCGCGGAGACCGTCGCCGCCGACCCGTTCGCGCTGCTCGGCGGCGGCGAGGAGGACCTCTCGCCCGCCGAGCGGGCCCGGCGCGAGCGCAGCCGGGAGGGCTCGGCCGGCATCGTCGGCTACGCCCTGGACGGTGCGGGCGAACGTGCCGCCTTCGCGCTCTCCGGGCGGCTCTTCACCGCCGACCTGGTCGGCGGCGGGGCCCGCGAGCTGCCGGCCGCCGGTCCGCTGCTCGACCCGCGCCCCTCGCCCGACGGCCGCTGGATCGCCTACCCGACCACGGCCGGGGCGCTGCGCCTGATCGCCGTCGACGGCACCGGGGACCGCGCGCTGGCCGAGCCGGAGGCCGCGGGGGTGACCTGGGGTCAGGCCGAGTTCATCGCGCAGGAGGAGATGGACCGGGACCGCGGCTTCTGGTGGTCCCCCGACGGTGCCGCGCTGCTGGTCGCCCGGGCCGACGACGCGCCGGTCCAGCGCTGGTGGATCGCCGACCCGGCCAACCCCCAGGCCGCCCCCGCCGAGGTCGCCTACCCGGCCGCCGGCACCCCCAACGCCGAGGTCACGCTCTGGCTGCTGGGCCTGGACGGCTCGCGCACCGAGATCGTCTGGGACCGGGCCGCCCACCCCTACCTCGGCCGGGTGCACTGGTCGGCCGGCGGCCCGCCGCTGCTCCTGGTGCAGGCCCGCGACCAGCGCTCCCAGCTGCTGCTGACCGTCGACCCGGTCACCGGGGCCACCAGCGAGCTGCTCACCGAGCGGGACCCGCACTGGCTGGAGCTCTTCACCGGCGTGCCGGCCTGGACGCCGGACGGCCGGCTGCTGCGGATCAGTGACGAGCCGGGCCACCGCGCGCTCTTCGCGGGCGACGTGAAGCTCACCGACGACACGCTGCACCTGACAGCGGTGCTGTCGATCGGTGCCACCGAGGTGCTCTGCGTGGCCGGCCCCGGCGAGGCCGCCGAGGACCAGACCCCGGGCCTGGAGGGCCTGTACGCCGTGCCGCTGGATGGCTCCGGCCCGCGCCTGCTGCGCCGCGGCGCCGTGCTGGACGCCGTGCGCGGCGGCGAGACCACCGTGTTCTCCAGCGCCGCGTTGGACCGGCCGGGCCGCCGGGCCGAGGTGCTGCGCGGTACCGAGCAGGTCGCGGTGGTCGCCTCGCACGCCGAGACGCCGGTGCTGACCACCCGTCCGCAGTTCCGGCTGGCCGGGGAGCGCCGGATCCCGGCCGCCGTGGTGCTGCCGACCGGCTACGACCGGGAGCGCGACGGCCTGCTGCCGGTGCTGATGGACCCCTACGGCGGTCCGCACGGCGCCCTGGTGAAGCAGGCGCACAACGCCTTCCTCTCCTCGCAGTGGTTCGCCGACCAGGGCTTCGCCGTGGTGGTCGCCGACGGCCGCGGGACTCCCGGCCGCAGCCCCGCCTGGGAGAAGGCGATCGCCTTCGACTTCGCCGGGGTCACCCTGGACGACCAGGTCGAGGCGCTGCACGCGCTGGCCGAGGAGTTCCCGCTGGACCTCGCCCGGGTGGCGATCCGCGGCTGGTCCTACGGCGGCTACCTCTCCGCGCTCGCGGTGCTGCGCCGTCCCGACGTGTTCCACGCGGCGGTGGCCGGCGCCCCGGTGACGGACTGGCAGCTCTACGACACCCACTACACCGAGCGCTACCTGGGGCACCCCGCCGAGCGGCCCGAGGTCTACCAGGCCAACTCGCTGGTCGCGGACGCGCCCAAGCTGGAGCGGCCGCTGATGATCGTGCACGGCCTGGCCGACGACAACGTGGTGGCCGCGCACACCCTGCGACTCTCCTCCGCGCTGCTGGCCGCGGGGCGCCCGCACACCGTGCTGCCGCTCTCCGGCGTCACCCACATGACGCCGCAGGAGCAGGTGGCGGAGAACCTGCTGCTGCTCCAGGTCGACTTCCTGAAGTCCGCGCTGGGGCTGTGAGCGGGCGGGGGCGGCATGACATCCGTCATGCGCAGGAGGCGACGGTGCACACTGCCGCCCCCACTCCGTCGGGCGGAATCCTGGTGAGGCCAGCACGGGGCTGCACCAGGACGACGAGGACGGGGAGAGGTCATGGCCCAGGAAGTGGCCGCCTTCAGGCAGGTCAGTAAGAGCTACGGCCGGGTCAAGGCGGTGAACGGCCTCGACCTGACGCTGCACCCGGGCCAGACCGTGGCGCTGCTCGGCCCCAACGGGGCGGGCAAGTCCAGCAGCCTGGACCTGCTGCTCGGGCTGCGTGAGCCCGACCAGGGGCAGGTCACCCTGTTCGGTGCCGCGCCGCGGGCGGCGATCGAGGCCGGGCGGGTCGGCGCGATGCTGCAGAGCGGCGGGCTGATGACCGACGTCAAGGTCCGCGAGCTGGTCCAGCTGGCCTGTGACGTCCACCCGCGCGGCCACCGGGTCGGCGAGGTGCTGCGCGACGCCGGGATCGAGGAGATCGCGGACCGCCGGGTGGACAAGCTCTCCGGTGGCCAGGAGCAGCGGGTCCGGTTCGCGCTGGCGATCGCCGGCCAGAACGACCTGATCGTGCTGGACGAGCCGACCACCGGCATGGACGTGTCGGTCCGCCGGCAGTTCTGGGCCGCGATGCGCCAACAGGCCGAGCAGGGCCGCACCGTGCTCTTCGCCACCCACTACCTCGAGGAGGCCGACTCGATCGCCGACCGGGTGCTGGTGCTGCACCGCGGGCGGTTGATCGCTGACGGCTCCTCGGCCGAGATCAAGGCCAAGGCCGGCGCCCGGCGGGTCAGCTTCGAACTGCACGACGCGGACGGCCGGATCGAGGAGACGGCGCTGCGCGCGCTGCCCGGGCTGGTCGCGCTGGAGGTCAGCGGGCAGGGCACCGAGGTGCGCACCGTGCGGATCCGCTCCACCGACGCCGACGCCCTGGTGGCCGCCCTCTACCGGACCGGCTGCTACCCGCGCGGTCTGGAGGTCACCAGCCTCGGCCTGGAGCAGGCCTTCCTCACCATCACCGGAGAACAGGACGACCAGGACTCGCAGAGCGCGAGCCTCGCCGAGACGGAGCGCGCGCGATGACCACCCTGATCAAGCTGGAGATCCTGCGCACCCTGCGCAACCGGCGGTACCTGTTCTTCACCATCCTCTACCCCGCGCTGATGTACTTCTTCTTCGTCAGCGCGTACGGCAACGGCATGGCGGGCGGGGTGAGCGCCAAGTCGTACTTCATGGTCTCGATGGCCACCTTCGGCGCGGTCGGCGCGGTGCTCACCGGCAGCGCGCAGCGGATCTCGCTGGAGCGCAAGAGCGGCTGGGTGCGCCAGCTGCGGCTGACCGCGCTGCCCGGGCGGGCCTACGCGGTGGCCAAGATCAGCTCCTGCGCGGTGACCACGCTGCCGTCGATCCTGGTGGTCTTCGCGCTCGGCGTGGCCAAGGGCGTGCGGCTGGACGCCGGGCAGTGGGCGGGCCTGGTCGCGGTGATCTGGCTGGGCAGCTTCGTCTTCGCGGCGCTCGGGGTGGCGCTCGGCTACGCGGCCGAACCCAGTGCGGTGCAGCCGATCGTGATGATCGTCTACATGCTGATGGCCGCCTTCGGCGGGACCTGGTTCCCGGTCTCGGGCACGCTGAAGAGCATCGCCCGGTTCAACCCGGTCTACCTCTACAACCAGCTGGCCGCCTTCATCCGCCCCGGCGTCGCCTTCGACACCACGGCCGCCGCGGGCCTGGCCGGGTTCCTGGTGGTCTTCGTGGCCGCCGCCGGCTTCCTGTACCGCCGGGACACCAAGCAGGCATGATGTCCCGCATGCCCGACGCGCCCCCGGACCAGTGCCCCGCCACGACCGGGAAGGAGGGCCGGGGGCTCTTCCTGTCGTACCCCGGTGCCCCGGCCGAGAACCGCAGGCAGCTGCTGGTCAAGCTCTGCTGGATGCTGCTGTGGATGGTCTATGTGATCTATCCGATCCAGGACCTGCTGAGCGGCCACCACGGCCTGGTCGCGACGGTGCTCGGCTGGGTGGCCCTGGTCGGGTTCCTCGGCTGCTACCTCACGCTGGTCCTGCTGCGCTCGATGAACGGGCCGCGGTGGCGCGGCAGTTATCCGCTGCTGGCGGCGATGCTGGTCATCGCGGTGGTCACCGGCCTGAGCCTGGGTGAGCAGTGGCTCGTCCTGATCACCTACCTGTCGGTGACCGCCGGGGCGGTGCTGCCGCCGCGGCTCGCGCTGCGCGCCGTGCTCGGTGCCACCGTGCTGATGGTCGTGATCGGGCTGGCCTGCGGGGCGGACTGGTCCTCGCTGGGCTCCCTGCTGCTGCCGACCTTCCTGAGCGGCGCGGCGATGACCGGGCTGCAGCGGCTGGTCGGCGCGATGCGCGAGCTGCGCGAGGCACGGGAGACCGCGGCCCAGCTGGCCGCCGCCGAGGAACGGCTGCGGATGGCCCGTGACCTGCACGACCTGCTCGGGCACTCGCTCTCGCTGATCACCCTCAAGAGCGAGCTGGCCGGGCGGTTCATGGACGCTGAGAAGGGCGAGGCCGCGCGGGCCCAGGTGGCCGACATCGAGCAGGTGGCCCGGCAGTCGCTGATCGATGTGCGCAGCGCGGTGAGCGGCTACCGCAAGCCCTCGCTGCCGGCCGAACTGGCCGCCGCCCGCAGCGCGCTGGCCACCGCCGGGGTGGGCCTGGAGGCGCCGTCCGGGCTCGCCGAGAGCCGGCCGGGGCTCGGGGCCGCCGAGGCCGAGACGCTGGCCTGGGTGCTGCGCGAATCGGTCACCAACATCGTCCGGCACGCGGCGGGGGCCAGCCTCTGCACCGTGGCCCTGGACGAGACCTGGGACGGCGACGGAGCCCGGTTCGCCGTCCTGGAGATCACCGACAACGGCCGAGGGCCCGGCAAGTCGGCCCCCGGCAACGGCCTGTCCGGGCTGGACGAGCGCCTCGCCCTGGTGGGGGGCCGGCTGGAGACCTCGCCCGGTCGTGGTGGCAAGGGCTTCCGGCTGCGCGCACTGGTTCCGCTGGGTGTCAAGGTCGAGGCTTAGCCACCGTTAGGGTCTGCCGCATGACTGATGATCAGAGCGTCGGCGGGATCCGGGTACTGCTCGCCGAGGACCAGGGGATGGTCCGGGAGGCGCTGGCCGCGCTGCTCGGGCTGGAGGGTGACATCGACGTCGTCGCGCAGGTGGCGCGCGGGGACGAGGTGGTCGACGCGGTCCTCGCTCACCAGGTGCAGGTGGCGGTGCTGGACATCGAGATGCCCGGGATGACCGGCATCGAGGCGGCGGCCGAGCTGCGGCGGCGCAGCCCGGGCACCCGGGTGGTGATCGCCACCACCTTCGGGCGCCCCGGCTACCTGCGCAAGGCGATGGAGTCGGGGGCGGACGCGTTCCTGGTCAAGGACGCGCCGGCGGCCGAACTGGCCGAGGCGGTGCGGCGGGTGCTGCGCGGTGAGCGGGTGATCGACCCGACGCTGGCGGCGGCGGCGCTGGCCGAGGGCGCCAACCCGTTGACCGGGCGGGAGCTGGAGGTGCTGGCGGTGGCCGCGGACGGCGCGGTGAACGCCGACATCGCCCGTCGGCTGCACCTGTCCGAGGGCACCGTGCGCAACTACCTCTCGATGGCGATCCAGAAGACCGGCGCCCGCAACCGGGCCGAGGCGGTCCGGATCGCCAAGGAGAAGGGCTGGATGTGACGGTCCGTCGGCGCCCGGCTCAGTTCAGCCGGTGCCGGGCCGCTCTGGCCTCCTGGCGGACCCGGGCGGCGGATTCGGGGTCGAAGGCGTCCAGGATCCGCGCGTAGTCGTCCATTTCGGCCGCGCCGCGCAGGAAGTCGCCGGTGCGGACCAGCAACTCGGCCCGCTCCAGGCGCAGCTGCGCCGGGTGGCGGGGCAGCAGCAGGGACAGCTCGGTCGCCCAGAGCTGGACCCGGGCCTGCTCGGGCCGCTCGGCCGCCCAGGCCCGGATGTTGCCCAGCACCCGCAGGGTGAGGTCCAGCGGCTGGGCCGGCGTCAGGAGTTCGGGCGTGAAGCGGTGCCCGGCGGCGATCACGATGGTGGCGGCGTCCTCGGAGGAGAGCAGCCGGCCGCCGTGGAACGGGTCGGCCAGCACGTACTCGTCGCCCGGCTCGGGCCCGCCCACCGCGACGATGAAGTGGCCCGGCAGCGCGATCCCGTGCACGGTCAGCCCGGCGCGGGCGGCCACCGCCGACCAGACCAGCGACAGCATGATCGGCAGCCCGCGGCGGCGCCGCAGCACCTCGGGCAGCAGCGAGGACTCCAGCCGCCGGTAGTCCGACGGCCGCCCGTGGAAGCGCTCGCGCCCGCCCAGCACCGCCGCCAGCAGCGCGGCGGTCTCCTCGGGGGTGGCCGGCGCGCGCTCGGCCACCGCGCGGCGCACCGTCGCCGCGTGCCGGTCCAGCGCGGCCTGGCAGGCGGCCAGCAGCGCCTCCAGGGTCGGCGGCGGCTGCGGGTCGTCGTCCTGCGGCCAGCCGGAGTCGGCCAGGGTGTGTTCGGCCGCGGCCAGCAGGCAGAGCAGCACCGGATCGGGCTGCTCGGACCTGGCTTCGGCGCGGAAACGGGCTCTGCTCTGCTCGGTCACGGTGGCTGCGGCGGCTTTCGTGCGTGACGGCTTTCGGCGTACGGGGGCTCACGGGTTCCGGTCTGCGGTTACCCGTCCGGGCAACGGCGTCTGCCGGGAACCTACGCGGACGGCTACGCCTGTGGAAGACGGGCGTAGTGGTAAGTGTGACTGGTCGTGAAGCCGAGGCCGTCATAGAGCGTGAGCGCACCGCTGTTCTCGGCCTCCACCTGCAGGTAGGCGCCGTGCGCGCCCTCCTCGGCGGCGCGCGCCGCGAGCACCGCCATCAGCGCCGTCGCCAGGCCCTGCCGACGGGCCTGCGGGCGTACCTCGATGGCCCCGAAGCAGGCCCACGGGCCGTCGATCACGCACCGTCCGATCGCCAGCGGCACCGGGCCGTGCGGGTCGGCCACGGTCGCGAACCAGACCGAGGGGCCGCCGTGCAGCACCTGCTGGGCGGCCCGGTCCGCGGCCGGGTTGTCGCCCGCCCGCCGGTAGGCCGAGAGCCAGTCGGCGCCCGCGGTGCGGGACAGCCGCACCCGGTCCGTCGCGCCGCTGCCGCGGCCGGCCCTGACCAGCGGGGCCAGCGGCGCGGTGCGCACGTGGGTGGGGGAGTACTGGGCGCCCAGCCGGTCCAGCTCCTCGGCCAGCCCGGCCGGCGAGCCGGGGAGCGTCACCTCGACCCAGGCGGGCAGCGCGCGCTCGGCGTACCAGGACCGGACCCGGTCCAGTGCCTGCGGCAGCGGCAGACCGGGGTCGCCGAGCGCCTGCGCCGAGTTGGCCCGGCGGGTGAAGCCGGCCGAGGCCCGCAGCGTCCACTCGCCGAGCCGCTGCTGCTCGACGGCCGGCCAGCCGCGTGCGGCGATCCGCTGCAGCTCGACCGGGTCGGTGGCGGGCAGCGGCGCGGTCCGGGCCGGGAAGAGCGGGACGACCTTTCCGGCGACCAGGCGATTGACCGGAATCCGCGTTTCGGAGCGGTCCCTGGCGACTACGATCAGCTCATGATCGTTCCACGAAGTGAGCACACCGATCACATCGCGGAACGACGCCCGCCCGGTGGCCGGGTCCACCGGCACCTCGATCCGCCGCACGGACACGCGTCGTCCCACGTCAGAGGGTTCTATCCGGACCTCGGGGTTGGCGCCGACCGGAATCGGGGTGCCGCTCAAGCTGACCTCCGGTGCATTTGTGGTCTCTGACCCGCGATACTAGGGGCGGGCATCGACGACGCCGCGCTCACCCGCGCACGCAAGAAGATAGTTTGGGCACCGGCCCAACCGAGGAGGAACGACAGCGTGACCTACGTCATCGCGCAGCCTTGTGTCGACGTCAAGGACAAGGCGTGCATCGAAGAGTGCCCGGTTGACTGCATCTACGAGGGCGAGCGCTCGCTCTACATCCATCCGGATGAGTGTGTCGACTGTGGCGCCTGTGAGCCGGTCTGCCCCGTCGAGGCGATCTTCTACGAGGACGACACCCCGGAGGAGTGGAAGGACTACTACAAGGCGAACGTCGAGTTCTTCGACGACCTCGGTTCGCCCGGTGGTGCCTCCAAGCTCGGCCTGATCGAGCGGGACCACCCGTTCATCGCCGCCCTGCCGCCGCAGAACCAGGACGAGCACTGAGCCAGTGAGTACCAACGCACCGCGCGCGCCGTTCCCGGGACACCCGGGGGCGGCGCGCCGCGTATCCGATCTGTTGCCGGTCTTCCCCTGGGACAAGCTGGAGCCCTACAAGGCGACGGCGCTGGCCCACCCGGACGGGCTGTGCGACTTCTCCGTGGGCACGCCGGTGGACCCGGTGCCCGAGCTGATCCAGAAGGCACTGGCGGCCTCCAGTGACACTCCTGGCTACCCGACCGTCTGGGGGCCGCTGGAACTGCGCGGGGCGATCACCGACTGGCTGCGGCGGCGCTGCGGCGCCGAGTTGGAGCCGACCGCGGTGCTGCCGACCGTCGGTTCCAAGGAACTGGTGGCCTGGCTGCCCGGTCAGCTCGGCCTGGGCCCCGGTGACCAGGTGGCCTACCCGCGGCTCGCCTACCCGACCTACGAGGTCGGCGCCCGGCTCTGCGGCGCCGAGGCGGTGGAGTACGAGGACGTCGCGGAGCTGGATCCGGCGCGTGTGCGGCTGCTCTGGCTGAACTCGCCGTCCAACCCGACCGGTCGGGTGCTGACGGCCGACCAGCTGCGGCGGGCGGTGGCCTGGGCCCGGGAGCACCGGGTGCTGCTGGTCAGCGACGAGTGCTACCTGGAGCTGGGCTGGGAGGCCGAGCCGGTCTCGGTGCTGCGCGCCGACATCTGCGGCGGCTCGCACGAGGGGCTGCTCGCTGTGCACTCGCTCTCCAAGCGGTCCAACCTGGCCGGCTACCGCGCCTCCTTCGTGGCGGGCGATCCGGTGGTGGTGCGCGAACTGCTGGAGATCCGCAAGCACGGCGGCATGATCGTGCCGGCTCCGGTGCAGGCGGCCACCATCGCGGCGCTCGGCGACGACGCGCACGTGGCGGAGCAGCGTGCCCGGTACGCGGCGCGGCGGGCGGCGCTGCGGGCGGCGCTGGAGGGCCACGGGTTCCGGATCGAGCACTCCGAGGCCAGCCTCTACCTGTGGGCCACCCGCGACGAGCCCTGCTGGGACACCGTGGCGCACCTGGCCGGGCTGGGCATCCTGGTGGCGCCCGGTGACTTCTACGGGCCGGCCGGTGAGCGGTTCGTCCGGGTCGCCTTCACGGCGACGGACGAGCGGGTCGCGGCGGCGGTGCGGCGCCTGCGCGGGTGACGGCGGGCTGATGGTCGTGGGCCGACTGTCGCGGGCTGACCGCGACGGGCCGGCGGGAATGCGACAGCGGATGGCAGCTGACAGATTTCAGATTCTGTCAGCTGCCATCCGCTTCTTGTCATCCGTCGGCCGTCATCCGCCCGCAGTCAGCCGCCCGCCGCCGTCGTCCGGCGTCAGCTCCCGCGTCGTCAGTCCACCGTGGGCAGGTGCTGCGTGGTCCCGCCCAGCCCGCCGAGCAGGTTGCTCACCGCGCCCAGGTCCGGCAGGCCGCCCAGCCGGTGGGTGCTGTCGCCGGTCTGGTCGCTGAGCTGCTGCAGGTGCAGGGCGTCGGCGGCCTGGGCCGGGTGCAGCAGGTCGCCGGTGTTCGGCGCCCCGTGGGCCAGCTGGTCGGTGCTCGGCAGGGCGCCCAGCTGCTGGGTGGCGGGGAGCTGACCGGCCAGCTTGTCGACCATCGGCACCGAGCCGAGCGTGTTGCCGGTCGAGGGCAGCGAGCCCGTCAGGCGGTCGGTGGCGGGCAGCGCGGAGGCCAGCCGGTCCTCGCTCGGCAGCGACCCGGCCAGGCTGCTGGTGGCCGGAATCTGCCCCGCCAGCTGGCTGGTGGCGGTGACCGGGTGGTTCAGGGTCTCGGCGTTCACCACCTTGTCCACCCCGGTCACCGTGGGCGGGGCGGGCAGCGAACCGACGCCGGACAGCGGCGAGGCGGGCAGGCCAGGCATCGAGGACGTGGCCGGCATCGACCGCTGCGCAGCGCTCGGCAGGACGCCGCCCAGCGGCGTCAGGGCGGTGAGCTTGCCCAGCTCGGCCAGCTGGCCGTCGGTCGCCGTGGTGGAGCCGTCGTGGTGGCCGAGCGGGCCGAGCAGCTTCTCGCTGTCCGGCAGCTTGTCGCTGGCGGCCGTGGCGGCGGCATCGGTGGCGGCCGGCAGCGCGGTCCCGCTCAGCACCGCGCCGGTGGTGCCCAGCGCCTGGCCCAGCTGGTGTGCCTCCCCCTTCAGGTTCGAGTGCGAGGTGACGCCGTCCAGCCTGCTGATCCCCTGGGCGAGGTCGGTGCCCTGCGGCACCAGCTGGGAGGCGGACGCCGACCCGGCGGCGACCAGCGGGGTCGCACCGGCCGCGACGAGCAGTGCGGCCTGGGCGATCCGGCGTGAGAGGGGGAGGGACATGGTGCTCCTAAGAAGTGACGACACGACAGGTCCGCCGGGCGGACGCCGTGATTACCGCTTGAGGAGCGAGAAGGTTTCGGCGGGCCAAGGTAAAGGGCGACTAAAGATCGCATGATCGCTTTTCTGTCGAACCGGGCGTGGCGGCGCCGCCACGCCCGGTCGAAGAAACGTCACTCCCCTTGCCTGGCCCCTCCGGTGCGTCGACGGACGATCAGCCGGGCGACGGCCGTGGCGGACCGCTCCACCCTGATGGACGCGTCCAGGTGGCGCGGCCTGATTCACCCGTCGGAGGGGCGCTCGGCCGGGTATTCGTCAACATCCCTTGACGGGGTGGCCCTTCCCGCCGGATTTCCCGGGCGGTGCGTCACTTCTTCCCGGTGGGCATCCCGAGCGTGACCAGCACCTGGCTCGTCGTCGTCCCGGTGGCCTGGGTCTGCCAGCCGGAGGCCGAGCGGTCGATCCGCCAGCCCTTGCCGTCGTAGGCCACGGTGCCGATGCCCAACTCCTGGGCGTGCGCCACCGCCCACTGCGCCACCGCCCAGCCGCTCTGCGTCTGCGCGTCCGCTCCGGGGTCGGTGTCGGCCGACGGGTCGGGGGTGAGCGCGAGCGTCGTCCCCGGCGTGCCGTTCCCGCTTGCCGGGGCCGCGCTGACCGCCTGGCCGAACTCGCGGCGGACCCGGTCGGTCAGCTGCCGCGCCGTGTCGGAGGTGGTCGCCGGTCCGGCCGTGGGGCTCGGCGAGGAGTCGTCGCTGTCCGCGGTGAGCGGCTGCGCGAACTCGTGCACGGTGCAGCTGAACGCGGCCGGGGCCCGCCCGGTCAGCGCCTCGGCCAGCGCGGTGGCGTTCGCCTCGTGCTTGGCGTACGCGCCGGGGTAGCCGCTCTTCTGCACGTCCTGCGCCGCCTCGGTGAGCGGCAGCCGGGCGTAGCCGGGTACCTTCACCAGCGCGTCCAGGAACTTGTTGGTCGCGTACACCGGGTCGAGGATCTGCTGCTCGGTGCCCCAGCCCTGGGAGGGCCGCTGCTGGAAGAGGCCCACCGAATCACGGTCGCCGCCCGGCAGGTTGTGCAGCTTGGACTCCTGCAGCCCGGTGGCCAGCGCGATGGTCAGCGCCCGCTCCGGCAGCCCGCGGGAGATCGTCACGGCGGCGATGGTCGCCGCGTTCGAGCCCTGGTCCAGGTCCATCGGGATCGGCTGACCGCCGGCCGGTGTGACCTCGCACTGCTCGGCCGCCAGCCCGTTGTAGTTGCGGTTCCACAGCACCAGGCCCGCGATCACCGCGCCGACCAGTAGCACGGCCGTCAGCAGCCAGCGCAGCGGTCGCCGCCGACGCTGACGGCCACGGACCGTCTCCTCCTTGTTGGCCACCGTGGCCCCTCTCACCTCGCGTTGTCCTGGCACACCGTACTCAGTCACCACCGGTGCGGACGACTGTGCGGTCCCAGCTGGTTGCGTTCCGCCACCTGCCGGACCGCCGGCGTGTGCCGTCCGGGCCCGGTCGGATCGCCCCGGTTAGGCTTGCCGACCATGAGCAGCCTGCCGGAAACCAGTGTCCCGACCGCCCTCGACCTGACCCTGGACGGAGGTGCGCTCACCGCCCGGTTGGTCGACTTCCCCTCGGTCAGTGGCGATGAGCAGGCGCTCGCCGACGCCGTCGAGGCCGCGCTGCGCGAACTGCCGCACCTGACGGTCGATCGGTACGGCAACAACGTGGTGGCCCGCACCCATCTGGGCCGGGCCGAGCGGGTGCTGCTGGCGGGTCACCTGGACACCGTGCCGATCGCCGACAACGTGCCCTCCCGGCTGGACGGCGACCTGCTCTGGGGCTGCGGCACCGCCGACATGAAGTCCGGGGTGGCTGTCCAGCTCCGGCTGGCCGCCACGCTGCCCGCGCCCAACCGCGACCTGACCTTCGTCTTCTACGACTGCGAAGAGGTCGACGCGGTGCGCAACGGTCTGGGGCACCTGGTGGCCCAGCACCCCGACTGGCTGGCGGCCGACTTCGCGGTGCTGATGGAGCCCAGCGGCGCGATGGTCGAGGGCGGCTGCCAGGGCAGCCTGCGGGCCAGGATCACGCTGACCGGTGTCCGGGCCCACTCGGCCCGCAGCTGGCACGGCGACAACGCCATCCACCACGCCGCCGAGGTGCTCGGCCGGCTGGCCGGCTACCAGGCGCGCCGGGTCGATATCGACGGCCTGGAGTACCGCGAGGGCCTCAACGCGGTCGGTATCAGCGGCGGCGTGGCCGGCAACGTGATCCCCGACGAGTGCGTGGTGACCGTCAACTTCCGCTACGCGCCCGACCGCACGGTGGACCAGGCCGAGGCGCACCTGCGCGAGGTCTTCGCGGGATTCGAGCTGGAGCTGGTGGACATCTCGCCCGCCGCGCTTCCCGGTCTCTCCCAGCCGGCCGCCCAGGCCTTCCTGGCCGCCACCGGGGGCGAGGCCCGGGCCAAGTTCGGCTGGACCGACGTGGCGCGGTTCAGCGCGCTCGGCGTGCCCGCCGTCAACTACGGCCCCGGTGACCCGAACCTGGCGCACAAGCGGGACGAGCACGTCTCGCTGGCGGCGATCGCCGACGTCGAGCGCAAGCTGCGCAGCTGGCTCGGCGGCGCCGAGTAGCGCGGCACGCGGCGCCGCCCGGGCCGGGTGGCGCCGCCCGATCGGCAAAGGCGTCGCCGTTCCGTCAGCTGCCCGCCTGCCGGAGGTTCCCCGTCAGGCACCCCCGCCGGGCGTAGAGTTTCGTCATGACAGGGACATCAGCGCAGGACGGCGCAGACGAGCGGCGCTTCGGGCACGGCCCGGAGCTGGTGGAGCCGACCCCCGAGGGGGAGCGGCCGCCGAAGAGGAGCTGGCCGGAGAAGCGGAAGGGCCCGGTGCTGCTGCGCCGGGACCAGGTCGAGCCGGGCACCACCGACCAGCGTCTGCTGGACACCACCGGACCGACCGATTGGCTGCACACCGACCCCTGGCGGGTCTGGCGGATCACCTCGGAGTTCGTCGAGGGCTTCGGCGCGCTCGCCGAACTCCCCACCGCGGTCAGCGTCTTCGGCTCGGCCCGGACCCCGGTCGACTCGGCCGACTACGCGGCCGGCGTGGCGATCGGGCGGGCGCTGGCCGAGGCCGGCTTCGCGGTGATCACCGGCGGCGGGCCGGGCGCGATGGAGGCGGCCAACCGCGGCGCCTCGGAGGCGGGCGGTCTCAGCGTCGGGCTGGGCATCGAGCTGCCGTTCGAGCAGGGGCTGAACGAGTACGTTGACCTGGGCCTGAACTTCCGCTACTTCTTCGTCCGCAAGACGATGTTCGTGAAGTACGCGCAGGGCTTCGTGGTGCTGCCCGGGGGCCTGGGCACGCTGGACGAGCTCTTCGAGGCGCTGACCCTGGTGCAGACGAAGAAGGTCACCCGGTTCCCGGTGATCCTCTTCGGCTCGGCCTACTGGAGCGGCCTGGTCGACTGGCTGCGGGACACCCTGGTGGCGCAGGGCAAGGCCTCGCCGGCCGACCTGGAGCTGTTCCACGTCACCGACGAGATCGACGAGGTGCTGAAGATCCTCGCCGAGTCCCGGCGGCCCAGCGGGGAGATCTGAGGGAGGTCGGTCCGCGCCGCCGGGCGTCCTAGGCCAGCCCCCGGCGGGCCACCGCCGGGGGCCGGACGCCCTGGATCGAGGCGACCATGTCCAGCACCTGCCGGGTCTCGGCCACCTGGTGCGCCCGGTAGATCCGGGCGCCCAGCCAGGCCGAGACCGCGGTGGTCGCCAGGGTGCCGAGCAGGCGCTGGTCGACCGGCTGGTCCAGGGTCTCGCCGACGAAGTCCTTGTTGGAGAGCGAGACCAGCACCGGGAACCCGGTGGCGGTCATCTCCGGCAGCCGCCGGGTCGCCTCCAGCGAGTGGCGGGTGTTCTTGCCGAAGTCGTGCCCGGGGTCGATGATCAGCGCGTCCCGCCGCACCCCGAGCGCGGCGGCCCGCTCGGCCAGGCCGACGGTGACCCGCAGGATGTCCGCCATCACGTCTTGGTAACCGATCCGGTGCGGCCGGGTGCGCGGCTCGGCGCCGCCGGCGTGGGTGCAGACCAGGCCCACGTCGTACCGGGCGGCCACCTCCGCGAGCTTGGGGTCGACCCCGCCCCAGGCGTCGTTCAGCAGGTCCGCGCCGACCTCGCAGACCGCCTCGCCCACCTCGTGCCGCCAGGTGTCCACGCTGATCACGGCCTCGGGGTGGCGCTTGCGCAGCTCGGCCACGAACGGCACGGTGCGCCGCAGCTCCTCCTCGACCGTCACCTCCTCGCCGGGGCCGGCCTTGACCCCGCCGATGTCCAGGATCGCCGCGCCCTGGGCCATCGCCCGCTCGGCGGCGGCGAAGGCGGGCTCGTCGGCGAACGTGGCGCCGCGGTCGAAGAAGGAATCCGGGGTGCGGTTGACGATGGCCATGATGACCAGCTCATCCGCGCCGAACTCACGCGGTCCCAGGCGCAGTGCCACCCTCGCTCCTTCGGCCCTCGCGGGCTGGTATCGCAGTATCGCCGGTATCGAAACCAGGGGGACCCTGGTGCGATGATGGGGCCCCGGCCTTTCCCAGGGACCCATGATCCCTCACACGGCCGCATACTCACGTGTCGGGAGGACAGCTCGTGTTCTGGGTGATCGTGGTGGCGATGGCCGTGGTGGTCGGCGGTGCCGCGCTGGTGGCGCTGGGCGGCGGTGGTTCGCTGCCGGAGGCCGTGCACGACCGGATCGCGGCCCGGCTGCCGCAGGAACGTCCGCTGAGCCGGCAGGACGTGGACGAGATCCGGCTGCCGATGGCCGTGCGCGGCTACCGGATGGACGAGGTGGACGACGTGCTCGACCGGCTCGGCGCCGAGCTCGCCTACCGCGACTCGCGGATCGCGGAGCTGGAGGCCGCGGTGGCGGTGCGGGGCGGCGCGGCGGACCCCGGTGCCGAGGCCGGCCGCGATGCCGTCGATGAGGCCACCGATGAGGCCGTCGGCGGGCGCGGTGCCACCGTGCCGGACACGCCCGAGCACGCGGGGCAGGAGTGACGATTCTCGAGCCCGGCCCGGACGGCCTGCTGCGCTGCCCCTGGGGCGAGTCGACCGACGATTACCGGGTCTACCACGACACCGAGTGGGGCAAGCCGGTACACGGCGACGACGCCCTGTTCGAGCGGATCTGCCTGGAGGCGTTCCAGTCGGGGCTGTCCTGGATCACCATCCTGCGCCGCCGGGAGGGCTTCCGGGCCGCCTTCGCGGGCTTTCGGATCGCCGAGGTGGCGGCCTTCACCGAACAGGACGAGGCCCGGCTGCTGGCGGATCCCGGGATCATCCGCAACCGGCTGAAGATCGCCGCGGCCGTGGCCAACGCCCGCGCGGCCCAGGCCCTGGACGGGGGCCTGGACGCGCTGGTGTGGCGGTTCGCGGGCGATCCGGACCGGCCCGCGCCGCGGAGCCCGGCCGAGGTCCCGGCGATCACCCCGCAGTCCACGGCGCTGGCCAAGGAGCTCAAGCGGCAGGGCTTCCGGTTCGTCGGCCCGACCACCGCCTACGCGCTGATGCAGGCCTGCGGGCTGGTCAACGACCACCTGGCCGACTGCCACGCCCGCTGACCTGCCGCCAGCCGCGCTACCGGCCGAGGTGGCTACCGGCCGACGTACTTCGGCGTCTCCTTGGCCAGGAAGGCGGCCACCGCGATCCGGTGGTCCTCGCTGGCCCCGGCCAGGGTCTGCAGTTCGTTCTCCTTGTCCAGCGTCTCGCTGAGCGAGTGCGAGGCGCCGAAGTCCAGCGCGGCCTTGATCGCGCCGTACGCCACGGTCGGTCCGGTGGCCAGTCGCAGTGCGAACTCGCGGGCGGTGGCGGCGAGTTCGGCGGACGGGACGACCTGGGTGGCGAGCCCGAGGGTGAGCGCCTCGGCGGCCTTGACGGTGCGCGGGAACATCAGCAGCTCGGTCGCCCTGGCGTGTCCGACCAGCCGGGGCAGCGTCCACGACGCGCCCGAGTCGGTGGTCAGTGCCACGCCCGCGAACGAGGTGTTGAACCCGGCGGTCTCGGCGACGATCCGGAAGTCGCAGGCGAAGGCCAGCGAGGCCCCGGCGCCGGCGGCGACCCCGCCGATCGCGGCCACCGTCGGCTTGCGCATCCCGGCCAGCGCCCGCACCAGCGGGTTGTAGTGCTCGGCGACGGTCTTCAGCGGCGGCTCGCCGGTCTCGTCGGCGCGCCGCAGCAGCCCGAGGTGCTCCTTGAGGTCCTGGCCGACGCAGAACGCCTTGTCGCCGGCCCCGGTCAGCAGCACCGCGCGCACCGCCGGGTCCGCCGCCGCCTCGGCCACGGTGTCCCGCAGTGCCACCTTGGTCGGGACGTCCAGCGCGTTCATCGCGTCCGGGCGGTTGATCGTGATGACGGCCAGCGGACCGTCGAGCTCGTACAGGACGGAGTCGGACATGTGTGAGGGCTCCCAACCGATCGGTAACACCACGGACCTGAGTCAGCATGCCGGAGCTCGCCGGGCGGCGGGAGTGTGAGGTAGCGCACCTTTGCGGCCCCTTGCGTGCGGTCGGCCACCCGATCGCCTGTCGGGTCCCGTTCGGCCGGATGCTAGCGGGCTCGGGCAGGCCTGGCGCGGCAACTGATGCGTCTTCGCCCGGTCGGGTGAGGGGGGATCTGAGGCGGAATCAGCTGCTCTGTGATGGTGTGCTCCCGGGTGCGGAAAGAGTGATGTTGGTCATCGGGGCGTCGAATGCGGGATAATGGCTTCCGATCAATGCGTTCGATACCGGCGGTGGACGGACTGCTGGTACGTAGCTGAGCGGTTGCAGGAAGGGGAACGAGCATGGCGGCCATGAAGCCGCGGACGGGTGACGGCCCGCTCGAGGTCACCAAAGAGGGGCGGGGCATCATCATGCGAGTTCCGCTCGAAGGCGGCGGTCGCCTGGTGGTGGAGCTCACTCCGGACGAGGCGAACGCCCTGGGTGAAGCCCTGAAGAAGGCCTGCGGCTGACTCTCGCGCTTGCGCGCGCGACAGCGCGCTGCACGGGGCCCGGACCACTGGTGCGAACCAGCGGAACCGGGCCCCGTCGCCATTCCCCGGGCCGGTCGCCAGGCGCCCGGGCTCGGTCTGATGGTCCCGGGGAACGGTTTCAGCGCTTGACCGCGCAGAGCAGCCCGTCGCTGACCGGCAGCAGCGCGGGCAGCAGTTGCTTGCTCTCCCGCACCGCCTGCACCAGCTCGCGCATCGCCCCGGTGGCCGGGTCGTCCAGCGCGGGGTCGGTCAGCCGCCCCTGCTGGAACACCCCCTCGAAGCAGACCGCCCCGCCGGGTCTCAGCAGGCGCAACGATTCTGCGAGATAGGCCTTCGACTCGGCGGCGTCGCCGTCGCAGAACACCAGGTCGTACTGGCCGTCGGCGAGCCGGGGCAGCACCTCCAGCGCGCGGCCGGGTATGAACCGGGTGCGGCCGGCCGCGAAGCCTGCCGCCAGATAGGCCTCGCGGGCGAACTGCTGGCGGACCGGCTCCGGGTCGACGGTGGTCAGGATGCCGTCCGGGCGCATCCCGCGCAGCAGGTAGAGGCCGGAGACCCCGGTGCCGGTGCCGATCTCCGCCACCGCCTTGGCGCCCAGCGCGGCGGCCAGCAGCCGCAGGAAGGCGCCGCCGCTCGGACCGATCGCCTGGACCCCGGTGCGGGCCGCCTGGGCCCTGGCGTAGGTCAGCACGGCGTCCTCGCCGACGTAGGTGTCGGCGAGGGTCGCAGCCGCGGGCCCGAAGTCGATGATCTGGTCCTGGGGAGTAGGGGCGCTGCCGGATGTCGATATTTCCTGCCACAGATTACTGGCCGGGTGGGAACCGCGTCCGGCGGCGGGCCGTTGGACCGGTCAGAGAGCGTCGCGGCCGCGTCGGCCGGAGTCCCGTGGGACCGGTGCGGGGCCGGTGGGCAGGGCCGCGGCGGGCCGTACGCCGGACGGTCGGATGGATGAGCGCACTTTTATCCAGAACTGACGGGTGAGGTGGATATGGTGGTGGCCCTGCTGGGCAGAAGAGCCAACCGAGGAGGTGTGGCCGAGGGCGACGTCCCTGTGCGGCGGCAACTCCGCGGCACCTCGTCGGCCCGTACGCCGAAGCCCGTGATGAACCAGTCTGCGCACACCCCCCTGGACCAGTCGTTCGACGGCACCACCGCCGACTCCTCGGCCCCCGCCGCGCTCGCGACCTTCGCCGATGGGGCCGACGCGCAGGGCTGGACCCCGCCCAGCTGGGAGGAGATCGTCGAGGCGCACAGCGCCCGGGTCTACCGCCTGGCCTACCGCCTGACGGGCAATCAGCACGACGCCGAGGACCTGACTCAGGAGGTCTTCGTCCGGGTCTTCCGCTCGCTCTCCACCTACACCCCCGGCACCTTCGAGGGCTGGCTGCACCGGATCACCACCAACCTGTTCCTGGACATGGTCCGCCGACGCCAGCGGATCCGCTTCGACGCGCTGGCCGAGGACGCCGCCGAGCGGCTGCCCAGCCGCGAGCCCAGCCCGGCCCAGGCCTTCAGCGACACCCACTTCGACGCCGACGTGCAGCAGGCACTGGACACCCTGGCGCCGGAGTTCCGGGCCGCCGTGGTGCTCTGCGACATCGAGGGCCTGTCCTACGAGGAGATCGCCGCGACCCTGGGCGTCAAGCTCGGCACCGTGCGCAGCCGGATCCACCGTGGCCGCTCGCACCTGCGTGCCGCGCTCAAGCACCGCGCCCCCGGCGCCGCGCCCGGTCGGATCCGGCGTGGCGGCTCGGAGCCGGCGCCGGTGGCCGCCCTCGTGAGCGCCGCGGAGGTCGGTGCGGGTGGGAGCGGGCGGAGGCGATCGTGAGCGGCGCAGGCCGGTCCGGCGCCCGGCGCCCGGCGCCCGCCCGGCAGGAGAGCACCCGTCAGGAGGTCCCCGTGCTGCGGCCGATCGCCGTGCGCCAGAGCGATCCGTCCCTGGTGGAGGAGCACCACCTCGGTGAGCGGTTGACCGCCTACCTGGACGGCGAGCTCGGCCATGACGACCGCGAGCGGGTCCAGTCGCACCTGGCCACCTGCCGGCAGTGCCTGAGCGAGGCCGAGGAGGCCCGTGCGGTCAAGCAGCGCCTCACCACCGCCGAGCCACCGGGGCCGTCCGGGCTGCTGATGGCCCGGCTGCTGGCGGTCGCGGCGCAGCCCGACGACCTCGACGGCGGTCCTGGCCGCCCGGGTGGCGGCTCGGGACTGACCGCTCTGCCGAGCCTGCCCACCCTGGGCGGCAGCCGGCTGACCGGCGGTTCCTTCGGACGCGGCGCGGGCGCCTCCTTCGGTGGCGGCGCACTCGGCGCCGACACGCCGCTGCCCGGGGTCGACCCGCGGGCCGGGCGTGCTCCCGAGCCGCGGCTGTGGAGCGGTCGGCGTGGTTCGGCCCGGTCGGGCGGTACCGCCGAGCGCCGGCGGCCCGCGCTGACGCTGCCGAGTGCCGGCCTCGGCGTCCAGCCGCGCGGTCGGCGGTTGGTGGTCGCGGCGGCCGGCGCGTTCTCGGTGGCCGCGGTGGCGCTGGGCGGCTTCGGCAGTCTGGGACTTGCCGCAGTGGCGGGCGACAGCCCGAACCCGGCGGACGACCAGCACGGCACGGCGGTCAACCCGCAGGTGCCTGGCGGCGTGCCGGTGGCCCCGCTGAACGGCCCGCTGACGGTGGACCTGCCGCTCGGTGCGCCCGGCGACCACTCTTTTGACCTGCTGACTCCCGGGCCGACGGCGCGGGCCGTCAACCCCGTGATCCACGGGCACGTCATGTTGCCGTGATCCGGTGTTCGCCTTCGGCCATCGGGCCACCGGCGGGTCTTTACCACGGATTCGTCCGCCCGTGGGCCGAGGATCCGCTGGTGGCCATTACGCTGTAGGGAGCCGGTGTCGCGGGCCGAACCGGGATCGTCCGAGCAGCTGGGAGTTCACGTGTTCTTCGACATAGGCCCACTCGAGCTGATCACCCTGGTGATCATGGCCATTGTGATCTTCGGGCCGGACAAGCTGCCGAAGCTGATCCAGGACGCGACCGGATTCATCCGCAAGGTGCGGTCCTTCGCCGACAGCGCCAAGGCGGACATCCGCAGCGAGCTGGGGCCGGAGTTCCAGGACTTCGAGTTCGAGGACCTCAACCCGAAGACCTTCGTGCGCAAGAACCTGATGGGCGGCGAGGAGGACCCGCTGGGCCTGAAGGGCCTGCGCGATGACCTGGACCTCAAGTCGGTGCTCGACGACAAGCCGGCCAGCCCGGTCGCCACGACGAAGACCGCCGCGGCCGCCGGCGGCGTCAACGTGCTGAAGACCGCCGACGCCGGTCCGCCGCTGGCCGCCGGCGAGCGCCCGCCGTTCGACCTGGACGCCACCTGACGGTTCCCCAGCGCCCTGGCGCCACCGCGCTCCGACAGCGACACCCCGCCCGGCTCCCCGCCGAGCGGGGTGTCGTCTGTTCGGCGCCGCTATTGTGCTGAGTGCCCGACAGGTTGCCAAGGAGGCCCCGGATTGGACGCTACGAGCAGTCGCGCGGTGGACACGGCCGCTGCCAAGGCGGCGGAGGTGCCGGGTCGGCGGTCGGCTGAGCCCGCCGACCCGCTGGCCCCGTACCTGGCGGCCGACTTCCCCTGGTACGGCCTGGACGAGGGCTGGACCGGGCGGCGCTGGCTGCTCCAGGCCGGCGCGGGCGGTCACCGCCCCGGCGTGCCGCGCAGCATCGACTACGGTTCGGTCGGCCATGGCGAGCAGCCGCCCAGGCAGCCCGAGGCGCCCGGCCCGCGCCGTTTCGCCGTGGTGGTCACGGTGGCCCGTCGCCCCGGCCGGCGCAGTGCGGACGGCACCGGTGTACTGGACGCCACCTCGGCCTCCTCGGCCGCCTGGCTGGCCGGCTGCGGCCTGCTCGCGGTCACCTGGCCCGGCCGGCTGGACCGTGGCCGCCGGCAGGAGTGGCTGGATCAGCAGACCGCCCTCGCCTGGGACCTGGCCGACGACCTCGGCGGCCCCGGCTGGTCCCCGCTCACCCTGCCCGTCAACGGCCTGCCGCAGCCCTTCCGCTATCGCGAGTCCGAGTATGGCTGGGTGCTGGCCGGCGAGGCCCCGGGCGTGCTGCTGGGCGCGTACGGCCGCGGGGTGAGCGCGTACGGGGTGGGCTTCAGCGCCATCGCGGACCTGGCCGCGTACACCAGGCCCTGATCCGCCCGCCCGACACAGCGGGGCGGGCGGGACCGGGTCAGAACTTGTTCTTCGGGGTCAGCCCGAGCGAGAGGCCCGACAGGCCGCGCTGGCGACCGCCGAGCTTGTCGGCCACCGCGCGCAGGGCGGCGCCGGCGGGGGAGTCGGGGGCGGCCAGGACGACCGGGTTGCCGTCGTCGCCGCCTTCGCGCAGCCGTACGTCGATCGGGATGCTGCCGAGCACCGGGACGGTGGCGCCGGTGGCCCGGGTGAGGGCGTCGGCGACGGTCTGGCCGCCGCCGGTGCCGAAGACGTCGACCATCTCGTCGCAGTGCGGGCAGGGCATGCCGGACATGTTCTCGATCACGCCGACGATCTTCTGGTGGGTCTGCAGCGCGATGGTGCCGGCCCGCTCGGCCACCTCGGCGGCGGCCTGCTGCGGGGTGGTGACGATCAGGATCTCGGCGTTCGGCACCAGCTGGGCCACCGAGATCGCGATGTCGCCGGTGCCGGGCGGCAGGTCGAGCAGCAGCACGTCCAGGTCGCCCCAGTAGACGTCGGCCAGGAACTGCTGCAGCGCGCGGTGCAGCATCGGGCCGCGCCAGACCACGGGGGCGTTGCCGGGGGTGAACATGCCGATCGAGATGACCTTCACACCGTTCGCCGACGGCGGCATGATCATGTCCTGGACCTGGGTCGGGCGGCCCTGGACGCCCAGCATCCGCGGCACGCTGTGGCCGTAGATGTCGGCGTCCACCACGGCGACCTTCTGGCCCTGGGCGGCCAGCGCGGCGGCCAGGTTGACGGTGACCGAGGACTTGCCCACCCCGCCCTTGCCGGAGGCGACCGCGTAGACCCGGGTCAGCGTGCCGGGCTTGGCGAACGGGATCTCGCGCTCGGGCGCGCCGCCGCGCAGCAGCTGGGAGAGCTCCTTGCGCTGCTCCTCGCTCATCACGTCGAGCTCGACCTCGACCTCGGTGACCCCGGGGATCCTGCCGACCGCGGTCTTCACCCGGTCGGTGATCGTCTCGCGCATCGGGCAGCCGGAGACGGTCAGGTAGACCGCGACCCGCACCGTGCCGCCGGTGAGCTGCACCGATTTCACCATGCCGAGGTCGGTGATCGGGCGGTTGATCTCCGGGTCCTGCACGGTCGACAGCGCCTCGCGGACGGACTCCTCCGTCACGCCGGTCGCCACCTCTGTCTCATTGGCCATGCCTTGATGGTACGGCTCGGCCGGGGGCCTGCTGACTGACCAGTAGCGTGCTGGTGATCACAGTCGGTCAGGCAAGCTCGGAGTCGCTCCGGCGCTCCTCCAACTCCTTGAGCAGGCTCTGCAGTTCGGAGCGGATGAAGTCGCGGGTCGCCACCTCGCCCAGCCCCTGGCGCAGCGCGGCCACCTCGCGGGTCAGGTACTCGGTGTCGGCGATGTTGCGGTCGCTGCGGGCCCGGTCCTGCTCCATGTTGACCCGGTCCCGGTCGTCCTGGCGGTTCTGCGCCAGCAGGATCAGCGGCGCGGCGTAGGAGGCCTGCAGCGAGAGCACCAGGGTGAGGAAGATGAACGGGTAGCTGTCGAAGCGGAACGACCCGGGCAGCAGCGTGTTCCAGAGCACCCAGATGACGATGACCACCGTCATCCAGACGATGAACCGCCCGGTGCCCAGGAACCGCGCGATCCGCTCGGAGAGCTTGCCGAACGCCTCCGGGTCGTAGGCGGGCAGCGAGAAGAGGCCCGGGCGCGCGGTGCGCGGCTGGTCGAGCCGGGAGCGCACCGAGGTGCCGTGCGTGGTCTGGGTCCGGCTGCCCTCACGGGCCCGCAGCTCGCGCAGCTGACGCAGGTCGCGCAGTTCGCCCTGGAGACGCTGGCGGGCGGGCTCGTCGCGAGAGCCCGAGCGCTGCTTGCGGTCACTGTCCACCAGGCGCCTCTCTTTCGTGATCGGTGTCGCGGTGCTCCCCACCGTGTGCCCCGCCGTCGTGCTCCCCACCGCCGTGCAGTGCGGCCTCGCGCCAGTCCTCGGGCAGCAGGTGGTCCAGGACGTCGTCGACCGTGACGGCGCCCAGCAGGTGGTCCGCCTCGTCCACCACCGGCGCCGCCACCAGGTTGTAGGCGGCCAGGAAGCTGGTGACCAGCGGGAGCGGGGTGTCCGGCGGCAGCGGGTCCAGGTCGCCGTCCACGATCGAGCCGACCAGGGTGTACGGCGGCTCCCGCAGCAGGCGCTGGAAGTGCACGGTGCCCAGGTACTTGCCGGTCGGTGTCTCGTTCGGCGGCCGGCAGACGTAGACCTGCGCGGCCAGGGCCGGCTTGTGGTCCGAGATCCGCACCCGGGCCAGCGCCTCGGCCACCGTGGCGTCCGGCTCCAGGATGATCGGCTCGGTGGTCATCAGACCGCCGGCCGTGTCCTCCTGGTAGGAGAGCAGCCGACGCAGCGGGGCGGCCTCCTCCGGCTCCATCAGCTGGAGCAGCCGCTCGGCCTCCTCGTCGGGAAGTTCGGAGAGCAGGTCGGCCGCGTCGTCCGGGTCCATCGCCTCCAGCACGTCGGCGGCCCGCTCGGCCTGGAGCTTGCCGAGGATCTCCACCTGGTCGTCCTCGGGCAGCTCCTCCAGCACGTCCGCGAGCCGGTCGTCGTCCAGCGCGGCGGCCACCTCGGCGCGGCGCTTGGCCGAGAGGTGGTGCAGCACGCCGGCCAGGTCGGCCGGGCGCAGCTGCTCGAAGGTGGCCAGCAGGTTGGCCGCGCCCTGGCCCTCCTCGGCCAGCGTGAAACCGGTGACGGCGGACCAGTCCAGGGTCAGCGCCTCGCCGCGGTTCTTGCGCAGCCGACTGCCGCGACCGCGCTGCACGAAGACCTTGCTGATCTCCCACTCACGCAACCGGGTCTGCACCATCGCCACGTCCAGCACGGTCACCTCGGTGCCGGAAGCGGTCTCGGTGACCCGGCGGTCGAGCAGTTCGGCCAGCACCAGCGTCTCGGTCGGCCGCTGCTCGAACCGCCGCATGTTGATCACACCGGTGGTCAGCACCTGCCCCGACTCCAGGCTGGTCACCCGGGTCATCGGCAGGAAGATCCGCCGCCGCCCGACCACCTCGACCACCAGTCCGAGAACCCGCGGCGGGCGCGCGCCGATCCGCAGTGCGACGACCACGTCGCGGATCCGGCCGACCTGGTCGCCGTTGGGGTCGAAGACCGCGACCCCGGCAAGATGGGAGATGAAGACCCGGCTGCCCTGTCCCGCCATGGAGGTCCTCTCGATCGTCGCTCGGGAGGCCAGCGTATCCAAACGCCTTCTTAACGCTCGCGGCGAGGCCGCCGGTGGCGTCGGCTGCCCGCCCGCTGCCGCCCACGGCGTGGGGCCCGCCCCGTACGCTGTCCGGCATGGACGGAACGACTGCGACCGCTGGCGACTTCCTCGACCGCGCCCTGCTGGAGGAGGCCGTGAAGAAGTCCGGCCTGCTCTGGGTGCGGGCCGAGGGCTCGGCCGAGTGTCGCCCGGTCTGGCACACCTGGTACGACGGGGCCGTGGTCCTGGTCGGCGACGGCGGCGAGCAGCCGCTGCACGGCCTGACCACCGGGGCCGGCGCCGAGGTGACCGTCCGCAGCAAGGACAAGGGAGGCCGGCTGGTCTCCTTCCCGGTCCGGGTGGTGGCCGTCGAGCCGGGCAGCGAGGCCTGGCAGGGCGCGGTCGACGAGCTCAAGGGCAAGCGGCTGAACGCCCCCGACACCGACACCATCACCGAGCGCTGGGCCCGCGAGTGCCGGGTGCTGCGGTTGGAGCCGCGTGGCCAGCTGACCGCGCGCCCGGGTGCCATGCCCCAGGACTCGCACGCCGCCGCGCCGCTGCCGAGTGCCGTCATCACCCGCCGGCCGATCCCGGCCGGGCTGCCGAAGCTGCTGCTCGGGCGGCGCAAGAGCCGTGGCTGAGCGGCTGCTCGACCGGAGGGTGTCGGCGCCGGCGCCCACCGGTGCGGTGGGCGGGCCGCCGAGGGCCGACCTGATGCTGCTCGCGGTCTCGATCGCGGGCATCTCGCTCTCCGCGCCGCTGATCAGCGCCACCGCCGCACCGGCGCTCGCCATCGCCTGCTGGCGCAACCTCATGTCGGTGGGTGTGCTCGGTCCGTACGCGCTGCTGCGCCACCGTGCGGAGCTGCGCGGGATCGGCCGCCGCGCGCTGCTGCTGGCGGTGGCCGCCGGGTTGCTGCTCGCGGCGCACTTCGCGCTCTGGATGCCCAGTCTGCGGATGACCTCGGTCGCCTCCTCCACGGCGCTGGTCACCACCACCCCGCTGTGGACGATCCTGCTGCTGCGGATCACCGGGATCCGTCCGCCCCGGCTGGTCTGGCTCGGCATGAGCGTCGCCTTCGGCGGCGTCCTGGTGCTCACCGGGGTCGACCTGTCGCTCTCCTCACGGGCGCTGCTGGGCGACGCGCTGGCGCTCGCCGCGGGGCTGGCGGCGGCGGGGTACATGCTGCTGGGCGCCGAGGTCCGACGGACCGTCAGCACCACCGCCTACACCCTGGTCTGCTACGCCACCACGGCGCTGGTGCTGCTGGTGGTCTGCCTGGTCGGCGGTGTCCGGCTGAGCGGCTTCCCGCTCGGCGTCTGGGGCCAGATCGCGCTGCTGATGATGGCCGCCCAGCTGCTCGGCCACTCGCTGAGCAGCCGGGTGGTGCGCACCCTGGGGCCCTCGGTCACCTCCACCGCGATCCTGCTGGAGACCCCGGGCGCGGCGCTGATCGCCGCCGTCTGGCTCGGCCAGCGGCCGGCCGCGGCGGCCTACCCGGCGGTGCTGCTGATCCTGCTGGGTCTGGCCTTGGTGCTGCGCGGCGGTCGGCGCTGAGCTGCGGCTACCGACCGGTACGCTCGCGGTCATGGCTCACGACTTCCCGCTCTTCGGTGACCCAAGCCAGCCGCACGGCCCGTCGGGCCCGACCCGCGCGGAGGTGCTGGCCGCCGTCGAGGCGCGGCTGATCACCGCCTTCGGCGAACCGAGCGGCCGGGCCGCGATCACCTTCCTGGGCGCCGAGCGGATCGAGGTGCTGCGGTTCGGGCCGGACGCCGAGGGGCTGGTCCGCTACGCCACCCTCGGCATGGCGGCGGCGCCGATGGCCGACCCCACCGCGACGCTGACCGACCCGGTCCGCGGGCCGCGCGCGGAGCTGCTGCTGACCCTGCGCGGGGCGCGCGACGACGTGCTCCGGGCGCTGGCCACCTTCGCCGCCACACCGCAGGTCGAGGGCCTGGTGGTGGCGCCCGGCAGCTCGCTCGACCTCGGTGCGCCGCTCTGGGAGGGCGCGCCGTTCACCTCGGTGCTGGCGGCCGAGAGCGGCGGGCTCATCGAGGACCTGGCGCTGGACGAGCCGGCCGACCCGGTGCGCTTCCTGCCGCTGCTGCCGATGACGCCCAACGAGGCGGCCCACAAGCGGGTGCACGGCGCCGCCGCGCTGGAGCAGCGCTGGCTGGAGCGCGGCATCGACCTGCGGGACCCCCAGCGGCGCGGGGTGGCGCTGGACTGACCGGCGCGGTCAGCGGACGATCGGCCGCGCGCCGGTGGCCTGCGCGAGCAGCGCCTGGTAGGCGTCCGGTGCGGTGGTGAACTCGCCGAGCCGCACCGTCTTGCGCGAGCCGTGGTAGTCGCTGGAACCGGTGGTGAACAGGCCGAGCTCGGCGGCCAGGGCACGCAGCCTGGCCCGGGTCGGCTCGTCGTGGTCGATGTGGTCCACCTCCAGACCGCCGAGCCCGGCCGCCGCGAGCTCGCCGATCACCTGGTCGGAGACGGTCCGGCCGCGCTTGGCGGCGCCGGGGTGGGCGAAGACCGGCACCCCGCCGGCCGCACGGACCAGCTTGACCGCCTCGACGGGGTCGGTCTCGTGCTTGGGCACGTGGGCCCGGCCGTGCTCGGCCAGCCACTCGGAGGTGAAGGCATCGGAGACGGTGGCCACCACGCCGGCCTCGACCAGCGCGCTGGCGATGTGCGGGCGGCCCACCGAGCCCTGCTCTTCCCCCGGCCGGGAGGCGCCCCCGGCCGCGATCCGCTCGACCTGCTCCCAGGTGATCGGTGCGCCCAGCTCCTGGCAGCGCTCCACCACGAGCCGAGCGCGTCGGAACCGGTCGGTGCGGGTCAGCTCGCGCTCCTGGGCGAAGGCGGGCTCCGTCGGGTCGAACAGGTAGGCCAGCAGATGCATGCTGATCCCCTCGACCCGGCAGGAGATCTCGGCGCCCGGCAGCAGGGTCAGGCCGGTGCCGGCGGGCAGCGCCTGGACGGCCGCGATCGCCTCCGGGTATCCGGCGACGGTGTCGTGGTCGGTCAGCGCCACCACGTCGAGCCCGGCCGCGACGGCCGCCGCCACCAGCTCGGCCGGGGTGTCGGTCCCGTCGGAGGCGTTGCTGTGGGCGTGCAGGTCGATGCGCACGGGCGGGCTCCAAGGTGGCGGCGGAACTGGAGCAGCCCACAATAGCCAGCCGTCACCGCAGCCGGACAGGCGTCCGGGACAGCCGTCCGGGACAGCCGTCCGCCACGGCTGTGCGGCCCGCGGCTCAGCCCAGCAGCCGTGGCGAGAGTGCCCCGCAGGGCAGCAGGTCCAGCTCGGCGCCCGCGTCCCGCAGGTCGGTGATGACCAGCTCGTCGTACATCAGCAGGGCGGACTGCTCGGGCCAGGCGATCGCCCAGAGCCACAGGCCCAGCGCCTCACCGACGAAGACCGCGCGGTCGTCGGGGGCACCCTGCACGTGCCACATCGCGGTGGGGCGCCCGGCCGCCATCAGCTTGGTGTCGGCGGGTTTGTGCAGCGAGATGGCGTCTCCCGGGTCCGGCCCGGGCAGCCCGGCATAGCGCGCACCGAGGCCGACGCCCAGCTCCTCGGCCACCAGCACCAGCTCGCCGAAGCCGCCCAGCGGTGCGGGCCCGGAGCAGGCCACAGCGGTGGCTCGGGCACCCGACAGATCGTCGCCGGCGTGACTGATACCGGTGTACAGCCAGCTGACCGGCAGCGGCCAGGGCAGCCAGATCGGCACTTGGGAGCGGGCCACCGCGACGCCCAGTGCCTCCACGCTCGGCGGCAGCACCGGCTGCATCGGATGGACTGCGCCGTGCCTGTCGCACTGCCAGGTGTCGGAGAAGAGCCCGGGGGCACGCACCCGACCGCCGCACCTCGGGCAACTTGGCTCGCCCCTCATGACAGCCAACGCTCCTCCCTCCGGCCCGCCGCGTCAAGGACGATCACCCGTACGGAGGGCTTTGGCTTGCGCATCCGAAGTCCCTGGGGGCGCGAGCCGGGGCGGTGGCCTCCGCTAGGGAATGTCCCGTGCCGGTCGGCGGCAAACGTCGAGCGGGGCGTGCCGGGACGTGGCGAGCGCCGGGGCGGAGCGCTGACGCCCCGTCACCGGAGGATCGGTGACGGGGCGTCGGGGTGCCCGGTGGCCGCGGTGGCGGCCCGGCGCGGCGTCAGGTGCTCTGACACGGGCGGATGTACAGGCGCTCGCCGGTGCGGGCGGCGTCCTCCACCAGGCGGCGGACGGTCTCCGCGTCGGCGATCAGCCGGTCGGTGCCGGTGCCCTGCCGGCCGTCCAGTCGGAGGATCTCGAAGCGCACGGGCCTCTCCTTTCCTGGCCTCGGCTGCTGCTGAGGCGGTGGGGTGGTGCTCATCGGTCGCGGTACGGCAGTCAGTGCCATGGGGTCCCCCCTCGCTGCTGGCCTCGCGTTCGGCCTGGCCGGCGGACGGGCGGCGGGCCTCGTCCGTCAGCGTGTCGTCGGGTCTTTGCCCCGGGGTTGCCCGCCGGTGAAGTCGTTGTTTCGGGTGGCTGCCATGGGTGGCCAACCGTGCTGGCAGGGTCGTTCATTCCCGGTCTGAATCAAATATTACCGTAACTAAGGATTTTTGGTCCAGGCGACGGACCCGAGCGCCGCGGTGTCGCGCTCGGGTCGGTTCGGGGGTGCCGCCGGCTCAGCAGGGTGGTGCCGGCGCGGGTCGGGCTCGGTTCGGTGCGGGCTCAGCCGAGCTTGACGGAGGACCAGAAGGCCAGAAGCTCGGCGGCGGTCCGGGCCGGCTGCTCCGCGTTCGGGGAGTGCTCGGCGCCGGGCACCACGACGTGCCGGATGCCCAGCCGATCGGCGGTCCGCGCCTGCTCGTCGACGGGCCAGGCGTAGTCCCGCTCACCGGAGACGTACAGCTTCGGCAGCGCGACGGCGGCAAGCTCCTCGGTGCGGTCGCGCTGGCCGATCAGCCGCTCGCCCATGGCCAACAGCGACTGCGGGACGTTGGCCACCCAGCGCCGGTGCAGGAACTCGGCGATCTCCGGCGCGGGCTGCTCGGACGGGGCGTCCTCGGCGGCCGCCATCTGCTGCTTCACCTGCCAGATGGTCTCCAGGTCCCAGACGGGCAGCGCGTCCATCAGCATCTTGGTCCTGGCCGCCTCCGGCGGATCGATCGGACCGGGACCGGTGGAGAGCAGCACCAGCGAGGCCCAGGGCAGCGGTGCCGGCGCGGCCAGCACGGCCTCGCGCGCCACGAGGCCGCCGAAGGAGTGCCCGAGCAGGTGCGGCCGACCGCCGCCGTCCTCGGTGGTCAGCAGCTCGGTGACCGCCAGCAGGTCGAGGGCCAGCTCGGCCAGCGCGTAGGCGTCCTGGTCGGCCGGTCCGCCGGTCTCGTACTGGCCGCGCTGGTCGTAGCTGACGGCGCGCAGGCCTGCGGCGGAGAGGGGTTCGAGCAGCGCGATGAAGTCCTCCTTGCTGCCGGTGAACCCGGGGACCAGCAGCACCGTGCCGCGTACCGGCCCGGCCGGCTCGGCCCGCAGCGCGGCGAACTCCCCGCGCGCGGTGGCCAGTCGCACGGCGGTGGCGCGGGCGGGCAGGTCGAGGAAGGGCGGCATGCTCATCGGGAGGCACTCCTGGGTCGGCCGGATAGCGGAGCCGTCCCGAGCATAGGTGACCGCCCACCGGCGGGAACGGCCGGGAGCTGCGGGGATGGCCGCCACGGGCGGCTGAGCGCGACCCCGCCGGGGTGGCTGAGCGCGGGCGGGAAACGCGCGGGGCGGGCGGACCGATGGGTCCGCCCGCCCCGACACCGCGTCAGGTGCTGCCGCGTCAGTCGGTCGCCGGGGCCGGTGCGGCGGCCTTCCGGGTCCGGCGGCGCGGGGCCGGGACCGCCTCGGCGGTCTCGGCGATCACCGGCTCGGCGACGGCCTTCTTGGCGGCCGTCTTGCGGGTGGCCGTCTTCTTGGCGGCGGCCTTCTTGACCGGGGCTTCCTCGACCGGCGCGACCTCGACGGCGGTGGGCTCGGCGGCGGTGGGCTCGGCCACGGCCTTCTTGGTGGTGCGCTTGCGCGGCTTGGCGGCCTCGGCAGGGATCTCGGCGGTCTCGGCGATCACCGGCTCGGCGACGGCCTTCTTGGCGGCCGTCTTGCGGGTGGCCGTCTTCTTGGCGGCGGCCTTCTTGACCGGGGCTTCCTCGACCGGCGCGACCTCGACGGCGGTGGGCTCGGCCACGGCCTTCTTGGTGGTGCGCTTGCGCGGCTTGGCGGCCTCGGCAGGGATCTCGGCGACCACCGGCTCGGCCACGGCCTTCTTGGCAGCGGTCTTGCGCGGCTTGGCGGCCGGGGCTGCCTCGGCCGGGGTCTCGTCGGCGGCCACCGGCTCGGCGACGGCCTTCTTGGTGGTGCGCTTGCGCGGCTTGGCGGCCGGGGCCGCCTCGACGGGCGCGACCTCGGCGACCGGAGCCTCGGCCGGGGTCTCGGTGACCACCGGCTCGGCCACGGCCTTCTTGGCCGCCGCCTTGCGGGTCCGGGTGGCCTTCTTCGCCACCGCGGGGGTGCTCTCCTCGGCCGGCGCGGCCGGCTGGCTGGGCAGCACCGCGGCGGGCGCCGGAGCCTCGGCCACCTCGGCGGCGACCGCGATCGCGGCCTCGGTCACCACCTCGGCGGCAGCCTCGACCACCGCCGTCGCCGGCGCGGCCTCGCCCGAAGCGTTGCCGCGCGAACGGCGCCGACGACGCCGCGGCGCCGTGCTCTCGCCGTCCGTACCGGGACCCGCGGTCGGCGCCTGCGCCACCGCGGCGGTTCCGGTGGTCGGCGTCGGCTGGGTGGCCGCCGCCTCCAGGGCACCGCTCACCGAGGAACCGCCACGGGTGCGGCGCCGGGCGCGCGGCGCGCGGGCCGCCCGCTCCTCGCTCGCCTGCTGCTGCTCGCCCGAACCGCCGCGCCGCCCGCCGGAGCGGTCCGTGCGGTCCGTGCGGTCGGTACGGTCCGTCCGCTCGGTGCGGTCGGTCCGCTCCGCGCCACCGCGCCCGCCGCGCGGACGCTCGCCCCGTCCGCCGGAGCGCGAGCCGCGGCCTCCGGTCTCGCCGAGGTCCTCGACCTCTTCGGCGGCCAGCCCGGCCCGGGTCCGCTCGGAGCGGGGCAGCACGCCCTTGGTGCCCGGCGCGATGTTCAGCAGCTCGTACAGGTGCGGGGAGGTGGAGTAGGTCTCCTCCGGCTCGTTGAAGCCGAGCTCCAGCGCCTTGTTGATGAGCTGCCAGCGCGGGATGTCGTCCCAGTCGACCAGCGTGACGGCGGTGCCGGAGGCGCCGGCCCGGCCGGTGCGGCCGATCCGGTGCAGGTAGGTCTTCTCGTCCTCGGGGCACTGGTAGTTGATGACGTGCGTGACGCCCTCGACGTCGATGCCGCGGGCCGCGACGTCGGTGCAGACCAGCACGTCGACCTTGCCGCTGCGGAAGGCCCGCAGTGCCTGCTCGCGGGCGCCCTGGCCGAGGTCGCCGTGCACGGCGCCGGCCGCGAAGCCGCGCTGGGTCAGCTGGTCGGAGACGTCCGCCGCCGTCCGCTTGGTGCGGCAGAAGATCATCGCCAGGCCGCGGCCGTCGGCCTGCAGGATGCGCGAGACCAGCTCGACCTTGTCGAGCGAGTGCGCCCGGAAGATGTGCTGGGTGGTGTTGGCCACGGTGTGGCCGCTGTCGTCCGGCGCGGCGGCGCGGATGTGGGTCGGCTGGCTCATGTAGCGGCGGGCCAGGCTGATCACCTGCCCCGGCATGGTGGCCGAGAAGAGCAGGGTCTGCCGCTTGGCGGGCAGCATGGTGATGATCTTCTCGACGTCGGGCAGGAAGCCCAGGTCGAGCATCTCGTCGGCCTCGTCCAGCACCAGCGCGCGGACCTTGGAGAGGTCGAGCTTCTTCTGCCCGGCCAGGTCGAGCAGGCGGCCGGGGGTGCCGACCACGATGTCGACGCCCTTCTTCAGCGCCTCCACCTGCGGCTCGTAGGCCCGGCCGCCGTAGATGGCCAGCACGCGGACGTTGCGGACCTTGCCGGCCGTCTGCAGGTCGTTGGTGACCTGGGTGCACAGCTCGCGGGTCGGGACCACGATCAGCGCCTGCGGGCTGTCGGAGAGCTGCTCCTCGGTGGCGCGGCCGGCGTCGACGTCGGCGCGGACGATGGCGCGCTCGATCAGCGGCAGGCCGAAGCCGAGGGTCTTGCCGGTGCCGGTCTTGGCCTGGCCGATGACGTCGTGCCCGGTCAGGGCGACCGGCAGGGTCATCTCCTGGATCGGGAACGGGTGGATGATGCCGACCGCTTCGAGCGCCTCGGCGGTCTCCGGGAGGATGCCGAGTTCGCGGAACGTGGTCTTCGTGGGTTCGGTCGTGGTGGACAGGGTGCTGCCTCTTCCGTGTGGCGGGCCGAGAGCGAGAGGACGGCGGGCAGCCGCGCGGCCGCGTCCAGGGCCGGTGGGCCTGGTCGCGAACTCGCGAGGTCGTGCACGACCGCGCCGGTCCCTGCGGCGTCCGGGAGGCCGGCCCTGGCTGGGCCGCGGCGTCCCGTGGCGTGGGGAAAGGTCCCGTGAGGGGTCCGGCGCGGGACCGGCGCCCTGCGGCGCGGTCCGCGGCGGCCCTCGCTCGGCCACTGATGCGGTGCCTGGCTTGGGGTCCAAGCCAAGGTCGGAGCCGATCGGGTCTCCGACCGGGCATCCGCGTACGTGAATCCCCGGGCGCCGCGTGCCGGAATCCTCCGGACGAGGCGAACCCGCGCGGCTTGCGCACCGTGCGGGCATACGGGTCTCTGCACCACTGTACCGTCAGCCGACGACTCGAACACGTGACGCGTCTGACATGGCAGCTGAGCTGCGCTCGGAGCCTCTGGCACGGCGGTCTAGAGTTTGGGCCATGGAGACTCAAGGCGGGGCCGGCCAGGTCGGCTCGATCGGTGACTGGACGACCTGCTCGGCGGACCCCGACTACCGCGCCGCGGTGCTCGACCTGCTGGGCGCCCTGGCGTACGGCGAGCTGAGCGCCTTCGAGCGCCTCGCCGACGACGCCAAGCTCGCCCCCGGCCTGGCCGACAAGGCGGCGCTGGCCCGGATGGCCTCGGCCGAGTTCGCGCACTACCAGCTGCTGCACGACCGGCTGGCCGAGATCGGTGCCGACCCGACCGAGTCGATGACCCCGTTCGTCGAGCCGCTGGAGAACTTCCACCGGGTCACCGCGCCCTCGGACTGGCTGGAGGGCCTGGTCAAGGCGTATGTCGGCGACTCGATCGCGACCGATTTCTACCGCGAGGTGGCGGTCCGGCTGGACGACGACACCCGGGACCTGGTGCTGGGGGTGATGAGCGACACCGGGCACGCGCAGTTCGCGGTGGACAAGGTGCGCCAGGCGATCGAGGAGAACCCGCGGGTCGGCGGCCGGCTCGCGCTCTGGGGCCGGCGGCTGATGGGCGAGGCGCTCAGCCAGGCGCAGCGGGTGGTGGCCGAGCGCGACGCGCTCTCCAACCTGCTGGTCGGCGGCGCCGAGGTGCGCGGCTTCGACCTGGTCGAGGTCGGCAAGATGTTCAACCGGATCACCGAGGCGCACACCAAGCGGATGAGCGCGCTCGGGCTGGCCTCCTAGGGCTCCTGGGGCCGGACAGGCCCTGGACCACGCTGCTACGCGGCGTGCCGCCGGCGTCGGTGGCTGCCGTGCCGGGCGGCCAGGTCGGGGCGGGCCAGCACCGAGGTCAGCAGCCCGGTGCAGAGCACCGTCGCCGCCAGCGTCTCCGGCAGGTCCCCGGCCAGGGTGAACTGCGCGACCAGGCCGCTCAGCAGGGCGGAGACCAGCGCGGTGGCGATGGTCAGGCCGCGTGCCATCGGGAAGTACTCCGGGACCACGAAGATGGCCGCGGCCCCGGCCAGCAGGCCGATCAGCGCGAAGACGACGGCTCCGACGAGCAGCGGCACGATGGCCTCCGGGGGTAAAGATTTGGGGCGGGATTTGCGGCGGGGGGACCGCAGTGGCCCACCCATACCCCCGGCTGCGCCGATCCAACCACACTGCCCGCCACTCCCCAAGGGAGTGGCGGGCAGTGTGGTGAAGCCCTCAGCGGTTCGCTGAGCAGGGCGCTCAGATGGTGCCGAAGCCGACCTTGCGCGCGGCCTGCTCGCCGATCTCGACGTACGCCAGCCGCTCGGCCGGGACGATGATGCGGCGGCCGTGCTCGTCGGTCAGCGAGAAGAGCTTCGAAGTGCCGTCCAGCGCCTTGGCAACCGCGTTCTCCACCTCATCCGCGGTCTGCGGGCTCTCGATGACGATCTCTCGCGGCGCATTCTGCACGCCGATCTTGACCTCCACGGCTTGTGTCCCTCCGGGGTTTGAGCCAGCCACGCACGATCGCCGGGTTGTCCGAACCGGAGTTCTCGGCTGCCGTGCCGTACGGCTTCACCATAGAGCAACCGGCCGGGTACGGGGTGGACCAGTTGGCCGAACAGCCCGGCCGACCGGTCCGAGGGTCAGCCCGCGACCGGCGGCTGGCCGGCCACCGGGCCGCCGTCGCCCGCGTGCATCGGGAAGCCCTTGAGACCGCGCCAGGCCAGGCTGGCGACCAGTCGCACGGCCTCCTCGCGCGGGATCTCGCGCCCCTGCGAGAGCCAGTAGCGGGCGGTGATCTGGGCCAGCCCGCAGACCCCGGCGGCCAGCAGCTTGGCCTCCGTCTCGGGCAGGTCGGTGTCCTCCGCGATCACCCTGCTGACCAGGGTGGCGCTCAGGTCGGCGGCCCGGTCGACCCGCTCGCGCACCGACGGCTCGTTGGTCAGGTCGGACTCGAAGACCAGCCGGAACGAGCCGGACTCGCTGGCCACGTAGTCGAAGTAGGCCTGCATGGTGGCCGCGACCCGCTGCTTGTTGTCGGTCGTGGCGTCCAGCGCCTTGCGGGTGGACTCGACCAGCGCGTCGCAGTGCTTGTCCAGCAGCGCCAGGTAGAGCTCGAGCTTGCCCGGGAAGTGCTGGTAGAGCACCGGCTTGCTGACCCCGGCGCGCTCGGCGATGTCGTCCATCGCGGCGGCGTGGTAACCCTGCGCGACGAACACTTCCTGCGCGGCTCCGAGCAACTGCTCGCGGCGGGCGCTACGCGGCAGCCGGGCGCCGCGTGGGCGGTCCTGGGCCTCCTGGATGGCCGTCACGGCGCTCCTCACTTCTGGCTGGCGGTGGTGCTCGGGCAATGGGCAGTGATTCTACTTTTGGGTAACCCGCCGCGCGCCTGTCCCTTCGGGGAAAAGGTGCTGCTCTCGGGTTGTCGGGAGCCCACAATACGGCGCGCGGCCCCGGTGGGCGCCAGAGTCTCACTACCATCTTCTCCCATGAGCACTGAGCAGCGGGAACGGGCCGGGGCACAGCGGGAACCGGGCGGCGACAGCGGCGCCGCCCCGCGTCCGGCGGCCCGCTGGGCAACCCGGACGGTCGAGGTGCCCGGCGCGGTCCTCGCGGTGACCGGGCCGACCGCGGACGCCTCGGCGGGCCTGCCGGAGGCGCTCTTCGTGCACGGGCTCGGCGGCTCCTCGGACAACTGGACCGAGCTGATGGCGGAGCTGACCGGGGTGGTCCGGGGCGAGGCGCTGGACCTGCCGGGCTTCGGCTGGTCGCCGCCGCCGGCGGACGGCAACCTCTCGGTCTCCGGGCACGTCCGGGCGGTGATCGGCTACCTGGAGGCGAGCGGGCGCGGCCCGGTGCACCTGTTCGGCAACTCGCTGGGCGGTGCGGTGGCGGTGCGGCTGGCCGCGCTCCGGCCCGACCTGGTGCTCAGCCTGACGCTGATCTCGCCCGCGCTGCCCGAACTGCCGCCGCAACGCACCGCGCTGCCCACCGCCGCGCTGGCGCTGCCCGGCGTACCCAGGCTGCTGCGGCGGATCTCGGCGGGTGGTCGCAGCGTGGAGCAGGTCACCGACGGGCTGCTCGACCTGGTCTACGGCAACGCGCGCGCGATCCCGGTCGAGCGCCGGGAGTCGGCGGTGGCCGAGTACCAGCGACGGATGGGGCTGCCCTACGCGATGCAGATGCTGGTCGGCTCGACGCGCGGGATCGTCTCCGCCTACACCGAGCGCGGTGACCAGGCGCTGTGGCGACAGGCCCGGCGGGTGGCGGCACCGGTGCTGCTGGTGTACGGGCTGCGCGACAAGCTCGTCTCGTACCGTTCGGCGGCCCGGGCCTGCGCCGCCTTCCGGGACGCCCGGCTGCTGGTGCTGCCGGAGTCCGGGCACGTGGCGATGATGGAGCACCCGGCGCAGGTGGCGCGGGCGGTGCGGGAGTTCCAGCGCGAGGTGGCCGGCTGACCGAACGCCGGCGGCCGAATGAGGTTACGGGCGTTCACTCGTTCAGGTGGCAGGCGGGCCGCAGGGCGCCGGGTGGCGGGCATCGCGCTCTACCTTCGTGGTGTCGGACCGAACAGATGTGGGGGGCGTGGCCGCCGGCGAGCCGGGGCGGGCGCCCGAGGGTGTGTTTGATGTGCGCAGTGGGCGGGGGTGCCACCTCTCCCCTGGCCTTCGGCCGGGAGGTGCCCCCAGGGCCGGGCGATCGCCCGGTGGCGCGACCGTGGGGGCCGGTCGCGCGGTGGGGCGCGGGGGCGCCCCGAAAGTGACTCGGAAGGTGACTCAAGGGCGGGTACTCCCGCCGTTCTGACCGGCTGTCAGGGCCGGTGTCCAGCGTGCCGCAACGGCGGGTTCGACCGTGTCCACAGTTCTGCCATCGGAGGTCCTCATGCGCATTGCCCTGCTCACCGAGGGTGCCCGTCGGCCTGCCCAGCGTGCCGACGGCTGGTGCGAGCGGCTGATCGCCGGCTTGCCGGAGCACGAGTTCGAGCGTTTCACGCTGCTGCCCCGGGCCGAGTCCGGTGCCGCCGGGGCCGAGTCCGGGGTGCGCACGCTGGTGCTCGGCGGCCCGCCGCGGGGCGGGCGCGGACCCGGTGCGGTCCGCCGCCGGTACTACGCCCGTGCCTACGAGGACCTGATCCGCTCCCTGGTCCTGCCGCGCGAGCGGGCCAGCTTCGCGGCCGGCCTGCACGCGCTGGCCGAACTGGCCCAGCAGGACGGCGGGCTGCCCGCGTTCCTGGCTTCCGAACACGCGCACCAGGTGCTGGAGCGGGTCTGGCGCTCGCCGGGCGCCGACACCGCCGCCGGAGCGCCGCTGCTGCGCGATGTGCTGGTGGCCGGCGACCTGCTGGAGCAGTGCCTGCGCCCGCTCGCGGCCGACTGGTACGGCACCGGGCCCGGCGGCCTCGGCGGCGCCGATCTGTGCCATGTGGTCGGCGGCGGGCCGGCCGCGCTGCCCGCGCTGGTGGCCGAGCGGCTGCACGGGGTGCCGTTCGTGCTGACCGAGCACGGTCTGCACCTGCGCGAGCAGTACCTGGGCTACCGGCAGGCGCCGTACCGCTGGCCGGTGCGGGCGCTGCTGCTCTCGTTCTTCCGCCTGCTGACCGTGGAGACCTACCGGCAGGCCGCGCTGCTCACCCCCGGCAGCTCCTACGACCGGGACTGGCAGCTGCGCTGCGGGGCCGACCAGGAGCGGGTCCGGGTGGTCTACCAGGGCACGGCGGCGGTGGACCGCCCGGCGGCCGGGGCCGAGCCGACGCGCCCCACGCTGCTCTGGACCGGTCGGCTGGAGCCGGCCGCCGACCCGGAGCTGATGCTGCACGCCTTCGCCCGGGTGCGCGCTGAGGCGCCCGAGGCGCGGCTGCTGCTCCGCGGCCCCGAGGGCGCGACCGGGTACCGGGAGCACTGCGCGGAGCTGGCCCGGCGGCTGCGGCTGGGGGAGTCGGCGGTCTTCGAGGAGCAGGCCGGCGACTGGGCCCACGGCACGGTCGCGGTGTTCTCCGGGCGCTCCCGGCGCGGTCCCGGGGCGCTGGTCGGCGCGATGCTCAGCGGGCGGGCGCTGATCGCCACCGACGTGGGCGTGACGCGTGAGGTGGTCGGGCCGACCGGGCTGCTGGTGCCGCCCGCTGATCCGGCGGCACTGGCGGTCGCCTGCCTGGCGCTGCTCGGTGACGAGGAGCGGCGGGCCCGGCTCGGGGTGGCCGGGCGGTTGCGGGCGCAGGAGCGGTTCGCGGTGGAGCCGGTGGTGGCCGCGTTCCAGGAGATCTATCTGGAACTGGTCTCCCGCTGGCCGGCCTTCCCGGCCGCCGAGCGCCGGGCCGGGGCGCTGCCGCGGCCGTTCGCGCGGCCGGCCGAGTTCTGGGTGGCCGGGGCGGCCAGAGTGACCGGGGCGGTCACCGACACGATGGCGCGGGCGCACTGATGGCTGGGGCCGGGGCCGACCCGGTGCGGGAGTTGATGGCGGAGCACCGGGAGCTGTGCGAGCGGGCCACCCACCCGTTGGAGATCGCCGCCGTGCTGGAGGAGGCGGGCCTGGGGCCGGCCGCGGCCGCGCGCTACCGGCACGCGGATGTCTTCTCGCTCGCCGAGGAGCTCTTCGCCCGGGTGCCGCGCAAGCCGGCGGACGGCCACGAGCCACCGCCGGGTGCCCCGGTCGCGGCCATGGCATCGGCTGATGCCCCGGTCTCGGCGCCCGGGTGGCGCCGGTGGTGCTGGGCCGGGGGCGCGCTGCTGGGGGCGCTGCTGCTGCCGCTGGTCACGGTGCTCGGCGACTCCGGATCGGCGGCGGGCCCGGCTGCCGGGCGGGGCCCGTCGCGGGTCGGCACGGCGGCGGCGCTGGTGCTCGCGGCCTGGGCGGCGAGTCGCGCCGCCGACCGGGCGGCCCGCTGGGTGCGGCACGCGGGCCGGTTGCAGCTGCGCACGGCCGGCACGCTCGCGCAGTTCCGGGCCCGGATGCGTCCGGTGCTGCCGGTGGCCCTCGGGCTGCACCTGGCCGTGCTCGCGCTGACCAGCTTCACCGCGATCGCGGTGCTCACCGCCATCGCCCCGCGCCCGGGGCCGGGGGCCGCCGGCGGGCTGCTGCAGGCCGTGATCCAACGGGCCGGTCCCACCCAGTGGGCGGCCCAGGCCGCACTCGGTCTGCTGATCGCGATCGCCGCCGCACTGCGCCGCTGCGGTCGGTACGGTGCCGCGCTGGCGGGCCTGCTCGCCGCCGACGGGCTCGGTGCGGGCCTGTCGGCGCTGCGCTGCTGCGGTCTGCTGCCGGCCGGCTGGATGGCCACCCCGGGCGCGCTGACGGCACTGGCCACCGGCCTGGTGGCCGCGGTGCTGTTGCCGTACGCCTGGGTGGCACTGGGCCGTCCGCAGGCCTACTGGTGAGGCGGTCGCGCCGTCCCGCGGTGCGGGACGGGCAGGTCGCTCACCGCCGGGTCGATCACTCGGTCAATCAATCGAAGGCAATGGTCAGGAGTCTGGGATGAGGGTGCTGCTGCTGGGTGCCGGCGGCTACATCGGCCGTCGGGTCGCCGATCGGCTGCTGGTGGATCGTGACCTGCAGGTCACGGTGCTCGGGCGGCGGGATTCGGCCGACATCCGGTTCGACCTGGCGGCCGGGAGTCCCGGGGCGCTGGCCCGGTTCCTGGACGCGGTGGCGCCGCAGGTGGTGGTCAACTGCGCCGGTGCCACCTACGGGACCTCGCGGACCCTGGTGCGGGCCAACGCGCTCGCCGTGGCGACCGTCTGCGAGGCGATCCGGCGCAGCCGGGAGCCAGCCCGTCTGGTGCACATCGGCTCGGCCGCAGAGTACGGGGCGGTGCCGGTCGGCGCGCCGATCGCGGAGAGCGCCGAGCCGCGCCCGGTCGGCCCGTACGGGGTGTCCAAACTGGCCGGCACCGAGCTGGTGCTCTCCTCCGGGCTGGACGCGGCCGTGCTGCGGGTCTTCGACGTGGTCGGCCCCGGCACCCCGGCCGCCTCGCTCTTCGGCCGGCTCGCCGAGGGGCTGCGCCGGGCCCTGGAACAGCAGGAGAGCCAGGTCCGGATGCCGGACCTGTCCCCGTTCCGGGATTTCGTCGACGTCCGGGACGTCGCGCACGCGGTGCTGGCGGCGGCGGTCTCGGCCGCGACCGGGGTGATCAACGTCGGCAGCGGGCATGCCGTCCGGGCCCGTGAGGCGGCTGAGCTGCTGGTCCGGGCGGCGGGCTTCGAGGGCGTGCTGAGCGAGGAGGTCCGCACGGTGGCGCTGCCCGCCCAGGCGGCCGCGGAGCCGTTGCCGCTCTCCGGTGTGGCCGGACCGGTCGGCGTCGGACCGGTTGGGCCCGCCGGACCTGTTGGGCCCGCCGGACCCGTCGGTCCGGTGGCGCCGGAGCCGCGCCCGGTGGTCGAGCCGGTGCCCTGGCGGCAGGCCGATGTCCGCACCGCGCGCGAGCGGCTCGGCTGGCGGGCCCAGACCCCGCTGGAGGAGTCACTGGGCGATGTCTGGCTGGAGACCGCCTGCCGGGTGTAGCCGGGGCGACCGCGCGGCCAGGGGGCGATGCCCAGCATCCGGCGCCGACTGTCTCAGCTGTCGGACCTACCGTCTCGGAATACCGCACCGGCGTGACACTGTTGGCTGAAGGAACACCGTAATTTGACGACCATCGGAGTCCCCGTGTCGCTGCCACCCCTGGTCGAGCCGGCTGCCGAGCTCACCGTAGACGAGGTCCGCAGGTACTCCCGCCACCTGATCATCCCGGATGTCGGGATGGCCGGGCAGAAGCGGCTGAAGAACGCCAAGGTGCTCTGCGTGGGTGCCGGTGGCCTGGGTTCCCCGGCGCTGATGTACCTGGCCGCGGCCGGGGTGGGCACGCTCGGCATCGTCGAGTTCGACACCGTCGACGAGTCCAACCTGCAGCGCCAGATCATCCACGGCCAGTCCGACATCGGCCGCTCCAAGGGCGAGTCGGCGCGGGACTCGGTGCAGGAGATCAACCCGTACGTCAACGTGATCCTGCACGACGAGCGCCTCGACAACGACAACGTGATGGAGATCTTCTCCGGCTACGACCTGATCGTCGACGGCACCGACAACTTCGCCACCCGGTACCTGGTGAACGACGCCGCGGTGCTGCTCGGCAAGCCGTACGTGTGGGGTTCGATCTACCGCTTCGACGGCCAGGCGAGCGTCTTCTGGGCCGAGCACGGCCCCTGCTACCGCTGCCTGTACCCGGAGGCCCCGCCGCCGGGCATGGTCCCCTCCTGCGCCGAGGGCGGCGTGCTCGGGGTGCTCTGCGCCTCGATCGGCTCGATCCAGGTCACCGAGGCGATCAAGCTGCTGGCCGGCGTCGGCGAGCCGCTGGTCGGCCGACTGATGATCTACGACGCCCTGGAGATGAACTACCGCCAGGTCAAGGTCCGCAAGGACCCCGACTGCGTGCTCTGCGGCGAGAACCCGACGGTCACCGAGCTGATCGACTACGAGGCCTTCTGCGGCGCGATCTCCGAGGAGGCCCAGGAGGCCGCGCTCGGTTCGACCATCACCTCGAAGCAGCTCAAGGAGATGCAGGACAACCATGAGGACATCCTGCTGATCGACGTCCGGGAGCCGAACGAGTACGAGATCGTCAGCATCCCGGGCGCGGTGCTGATCCCCAAGAACGAGTTCCTGATGGGGAACGCGCTGGAGAAGCTCCCGCAGGACAAGAAGATCGTGCTGCACTGCAAGACCGGTGTCCGCTCGGCCGAGGTGCTGGCCGTGCTGAAGTCGGCGGGCTTCGCCAACTCCGTCCACCTGGGCGGCGGCGTGATCGGCTGGGTCAACCAGATCGAGCCCGAGAAGCCGGTCTACTGATCCGCTGATCACCGTGACGCAAGGAGGCCGGCCCCGCCGTGGGGCCGGCCTCCCGCGCGTTCTGCCGCCGGCTGCCGCGTCGCTTACAGCGAGCCCTTGCGCTGCAGATAGCTGTAGGCGATCCAGCCGGGCAGCACCGGCAGCCAGAAGGTGAGCGCCCGGAACAGGAAGACCGCCGAGGTGGCGGTGGCGGCGGGCAGCGCGAGGGTCAGCGCGAAGATCAGCGCACCTTCGATCGCGCCGATCCCGCCTGGGGTCGGCACGGCGGACCCGGCCGCGTTGGCGGTCAGGAAGACCACCGCGACGGCCGCGAAGTTCATCGAGCCGCCGAAGGCCTTGATCGAGGCGTCCAGGCAGGCGGTGAAGGCCAGGGTGAGCAGCAGGATGCCGCCGAAGCCCGTCACCAGCTTGCTGGGCGTCTGCATCAGGTCGAGCATCCGGGGCACCACGCCGAAGAAGAGCGAGCGGACCCGGGTCACCACGAACCGCCGCATCGGCCCGACCGCCGCGATCACCAGGGCCAGCACCGCCGCCGTCAGCACACCGATGATCACCGCGCGCTCGTTGCCGATGTCGCTGCTGCCCTGGCTGCCGGTGATCAGGCCGAAGCAGAACAGCAGTGCCAGGTGTCCGCCCAGGCCCGCCAGCTGCGAGGCACCCACGCTGGCCACCGCCTGCCCGGGTCGCACGCCCTGTTTCTGCAGGTAGCGGGTGTTGAGCGCGATGCCGCCGATCGCCGCCGGGGCCACCAGCTTCACGAAGGAGCCGGCCAGCTGCGCCGCCACCGTCCGCCGGAACGGCAGCCGCTCGGGCACGAAGCCGGTCAGGCTCATCGCCGCGGCGACGTAGCTGGCGGCGGCGCAGGCCAGCGCCACGGCGGCCCAGGCCCAGTTCATGTGGGAGAGCTTCAGCTGACCCGGCTGGATCGTGGTGACCGCCAGATAACCGGCGAAGGCCAGCGCGATCACCGTGATGAGCGTCTTCGGCTTGAGGCGCTCCAGCTTGGCCGGAGCCAGCGGGGCCTCCGGGGCGATCTCCAGGATCCGGCCGCGGATCCGGCTCAGCAGATCCTCGCCGGCCGCCGCGATGTCCTCCTCGGCCTCCGCCCGTGTCTTCTCGCCCGCGGCCACCTGTTCGAGGGCCAGCGCCTGCGCGGCGGCCTTGCGCTCCTTGGCCTGCTTGGCCAGGTCGGCACGGGTCTGCCGGCTCAGGCCGACCGGCTGCAGCAGCGGCAGCGCGGCTGCCATCTTCTCGGCACCCAGCACCCGGTTGGCGACGGCGACCGAGCGCTCGGGGCCGATCCGCAGCGCGAAGGTGGTCAGCAGCTGCGCGACGTCGATCCGCAGGGTCAGGTCGCCGGCCGCGATGTCGCCACCGGAGAGGTTGACCAGGGTGCCCATCTTCTCGTCCACCACCAGCAGCGACTCGCCGGTCAGCCGGCGGTGCGCGATCCGGCGCTGGTGCAGGGCACCGACCGACTCCCAGAACGAGCCCATCACCTCGTCGGTGATCTGCTCGTCGGGCAGCTCGTCGAGGGTGCGACCCTCGACCTTCTCGTAGACCAGGACCGCCGCGTCCGGGCCCAGCTCGGAGGTGGCCACCAGCTGCGGGGCGTGGGCACCGGCCGCAGCGGCGGCGTAGGCGATCAGCGCCTCCTGCTCCAGCGCCTGGCGCAGCGACTGCGGGCTGCGCCGCACCGCCACCGAGCGAAGCAGCGCGCGGCGCCAGACCCGGTAGAAGAAGCCGGAGGCCTGCTGCTCGCGGTCGATGATGTGGACGTCCAGCGCGGGGCTGTCCTGCTGGTTCACGAAGTAGCGCCGGGTGCCGCCGGGGGCGTCCGGTGCCCGGTGCGCGTTGCGCGGCGTGAAACCGAGCCGGCGCAGGCCGAGCATCAGGTGCTGACCGGTCGGCCGGATGTTCGGCGAGCCGATCGCGTAGAGCGTGCCGCAGGCCACCGACCAGCCGATCAGCACGGTCAGCAGCAGCGAGAGCGGGGTGGTCTCGTTGCTGATCAGCTCGGTGGCGCCGCTGAGCAGCACCACGGACCAGAGCGCCAGCCGCCAGCGCGGTCGGCTCACCATGCCGACCGCCGTCATATAGGCGATCACCGGAGCCAGGTACCCGTGCACCGGTTCGGTGATCGGCCCGCCGTTCTCCGGCAGCTTGGTCAGCGCGGTGCGGATGGTCTGCGAGGCGCCTTCGGCCACCCACCAGTCCACCGCCAGCGTCACGCCGTAGGCCAGCACCGAGGCGAGCACGCCGTCGGCGACCCGCAGGCCGTCGCGTTTGATCAGCCGTTCGACCGCGAAGGCCAGCGGCACGGTCAGCACCGCGACGGTGGAGACCAGGCCGAGCACGGTGGTCAGCCAGGGCGCCACGTTCTTCACGTTGGTCTGGATGTCGGTCGCGATGCCGCTGGTGGTCTGGGTCGCGATGCTCGCGATGACGAAGACCGCGACGATGCCGAGCAGGCCGGCCACGAAGCGGATCAGATCGGAGGGGCGGTGCGCGCGGGCGGCGAGCAGCGGCTCGTCCACCGCGAGGCGATCGCCGTCCTCGTCGTCCTCCGCCGCTGACGCTGACGTCGGGACCGGCACCGGGACGGACACCGGGACCGGGACCGGCTGCTCCGGCGCGGCCTGCGGCGGCCGGCGCCGTCGCGGCGGCGTGCGCTTCACCAGCGAGACCTTGGGCTCCTCGGCGGGGGGGAGCGCGGAGCCGGGTTCGCCGGCGCCCTCGTCCACATCCACGTCAACCGTCCCGGTCATCTGGTCTTGTCCTCGTATCACCACTCACCGCCCCGAAGATGGTGGCATGCCCGGCGACTGGTCGCCGGACAGGGGCCGGACCGGGCGCGGCGAATCCTCCGCAGGTGCTCCGTGACTGGTCCGGATGGGCAAGAATGCCCGAGTGACGGACAACAGCGCGGGCCCTCGCCCTCCCGTCGACCTGCCCCCGTTCGCCGAGCTGGTGCTCGAACTGGTCGACCGTATCCCGCCTGGCCGGGTCATGACGTACGGGGATGTCGCCGAGTACCTGGAGCAGGGCGGGCCGCGCCAGGTCGGCACGGTGATGGCCCGCTACGGCGGCACGGTCGCCTGGTGGCGGGTGATCCGGGCGGACGGCGCGCTGCTGCCGGGCCACGAACAGCGGGCGCTGGCCGCCTACCGGCAGGAGGGGACGCCGCTGCGCAGCACCGCGGGGCGAGGCCCGGCCAGGGGTTCGCAGGCGGCGGAGGACCTCCCGCGGGTGGACCTGCGGCAGGCCCGCTGGGATGGTCGGTAGTACGGGCACACCAGCATCCTGCCTCGCCGAACGCCTCGGCGGACCATGCGCGGGCGCACCCGTTCCCGCGCACGCCGGTGGATCTCGTAGGCTCTAAGACTGCCTCCTCTTCAAGGGGACCTCTCAGAACTTCGCCGCCGACCCGCAGGACTTCCGTGGCCTCCCCCTACCGCTTGGTGCGCAGCCCGCTCGCGACGCCCGAGCCACCCGTGCTGGACGAGTACCAGCGCGCGGTGGCCGAGCACGCGGGCGGTCCGCTGCTCGTGCTCGCGGGGCCCGGCACCGGCAAGACCACCACGCTGGTCGAGGCGGTGGCCCGGCGGGTCGAGCGGGGCACCGATCCCGAGCGGATCCTGGTGCTCACCTTCAGCCGCAAGGCCGCGATGGAGCTGCGCGACCGGATGGCGGTGCGGCTGGCCGCGGCACCGCAGGCCACCACCTTCCACTCCTTCTGCTACGCGCTGCTCCGCGCCCACCAGGAGCCCGAGCGGTTCGCCGAGCCGCTGCGGCTGCTCTCCGGGCCCGAGCAGGACGTGATGGTGCGCGAGCTGCTGGCCGGCGGTGCCCAGGACGCGGCGGCCGGCCGTTCCCGGATCAGCTGGCCGCTGGACCTGCGGGCCTGTCTGACCACCCGCGGCTTCGCCGACGAGGTGCGCGCGGTGCTGGCCCGCAGCCGCGAGCTGGGACTCGGCGAGGCCGAGCTGGCCCAGTTCGCGCAAGGTGTCCAGCGGCCCGACTGGGCGGCTGCCGCGCACTTCCTGGCCGAGTACCTGGACGTGCTCGATCTGCGCGGGGTGCTGGACTACGCGGAACTGGTGCACCGCGCGGTGCTGCTCGCCGAGCGGACCGGTGGGGCCGACGGGGCCGGCGAGGACCTGGCCGCCCGCTACGACGTGGTCTTCGTGGACGAGTACCAGGACACCGACCCGGCCCAGGTGCGGCTGCTGCGGCAGCTGGCGGGCGGCGGGCGGGACCTGGTCGCGGTGGGTGATCCGGACCAGTCGATCTACGCGTTCCGGGGCGCCGACGTGAACGGCATCCTGGACTTCCCCGAGCAGTTCCGCCGCCGCGACGGCCGACCGGCCGAGGTCAAGGTGCTGCGGGTCTCGCGCCGCTCGGCGCCGACGCTGCTGGCGGCCTCGCGCGAGCTGGCCGGCCGGATGCCGATGGGCCGGCTGCCGGCCCGGAAGCTGGCCGAGCACCGGGCCCTGCTGCCCGGGCGGGCGGGGCGCGACGGGAGGGTGGAGATCTACACGTACCCCACCCCGGGGGCGGAGCTGGAGAGCATCGCCGACCTGCTGCGCCGCGCGCACCTGGAGGACGGTGTGCCGTGGGGCGAGATGGCGGTGCTGGTGCGGGCCGGCGCACGGGCCATCCCCGGGGTGCGGCGGGCGCTGAGCGCGGCCGGCGTCCCGCTGGAGATAGACGGCGACGACCTGCCGCTGCGCGAGGAGCCAGCCGTGGTGCCGCTGCTGCTCGCGCTGCGGGTCTGCGCGGAGGGAGCGGTGTGGCAGAAGTCGGACCGGTCGACTTCCGAGGTAGCTGGTGCGGACGAGGCACCGGATCCGCTCACCGTGGAGTTCGCCCACACCCTGCTGACCGGGCCGCTCGGCGGTCTGGACGGCTCCGACCTGCGCCGCCTGGGGCGGGCGCTGCGCGAGGAGGAGCGGACCGCGGTCCTGGCGGTGGCCGACGAGGCGGGCCGGCGGCGCCCGGCCGCGCTGGTGCGCCCCTCGGACGAGCTGGTCCGCGAGGCGCTCGCCCACCCCGAGCAGCTGGTCACCCTCGACCTGCCGCCCGCCCGCCGCGCCCGCGAGCTCGGCATGCTGCTGCGCAAGGTGCGCGACCGGCTGGCCGGCGGCGGTACCGCCGAGGAGGCGCTCTGGGACCTCTGGGACGGCAGCCCCCGCTGGCGTGAGCGGCTGGAGCGGGCCGCGCTGCGCGGCGGTGCCGTGGGCCGCAACGCCGACCGCGACCTGGACGCGCTCTGCGCGCTCTTCGAGACCGCCGCCCGCGCCGAGGACCAGGTCACCGGCCACCGCGGCGCCCTGGACCTGCTCGCCGAGGTCGAGGCCCAGGACATCGCCGCCGACACCCTGACGGTGCGCACCACCCGCCCCGAGGCGGTCCGCCTGATGACCGCGCACCGTTCCAAGGGCCTGGAGTGGCGCCTGGTCGTGGTGGCCGGGGTCCAGGAGGGGCTCTGGCCCGACCTGCGCCGCCGCGGTTCGCTCCTGGAGGCCGACCGGATCGGCCGCGACGGCCTGGCCGAGCCGCTCACCCCGGGCGCCCTGCTCGCCGAGGAACGCCGCCTCTTCTACGTGGCCGCCACCCGGGCCAAGGAGCGCCTGATCGTGACCGCCGTCAAGGCCCCGGCCGAGGACGGCGACGAGCCCTCCCGCTTCCTGCGCGAGCTCTACCGCGAGCAGCTCGAGCTCCGCAGCGGTAAGGTGCTGCGCCGCACCCCCGAGGTCACCGTCGAGGACGTCACCCACCGCCCGCGCCGCCCGCTGTCCATCGCCGCCCTGGTCGCCGAGCTGCGCGCGGTCACCGTCGACCCGGCCCGCTCGCCCGAGCTGCGCCGCACCGCCGCCGAGCGGCTGGCCACGCTGGCCGCCGCGCGCGGCGAGGACGGCACGCCGCTGGTGCCCGCCGCCCACCCCGACCGGTGGTGGGGGATGGTCGAGCCGACCAGCAACCCGGTGCCGCTGCGCGAGCCGGACCGCCCGGTGCAGCTCTCCGGCAGCGGTCTGGAGCAGCTCGACGCCTGCTCGCTGCAGTGGTTCCTGGTCAAGGAGGTCAACGCGCAGACCGCCACCTCCGGCGCCCAGGGCTTCGGCAACGTGCTGCACGCGCTGGCCGACGAGGTGGGCTCCGGGCGCACGCCGGCCGACCTCGCCGTGCTGCTGGAGCGGCTGGACACGGTTTGGGACGCGCTGGCCTTCGACGCCCCCTGGAAGTCGGCCCAGGAGAAGGGGCAGGCCAGGGCCGCCCTGGAGCGGTTCCTGCACTGGCACGTGCTGGAACGCGGGCGCACCACGCTGGCCACCGAGCACGACTTCGACCTGACGCTGCCGGTCGGCGGGCTGGCGGTGCGGATCCGCGGCGTGATGGACCGGGTCGAGCAGGACGGGGTCGGCCGCGCCTACGTGGTCGACTTCAAGACCGGCAAGCGGGCGCCGAGCGACCGGTCGCTGCCGGAGCACAAGCAGCTGGCGGTCTACCAACTGGCGGTCCGCGAGGGGGCGCTGGACGACCTGGTGAACGAGCGCCCGCCGGTGGGCGGAGCCGAGCTGGTCCAGCTGCGCTTCGAGGACAAGAAGCTCCCGGACGCCCCGAAGGTCCAGCACCAGCCGCCCCCCGAGGGCGAGCCGTGGATCGAGAACCTGCTCGCCGACGCGGCGGGCCGGGTGCTGGCCGAGCGCTTCGTCCCCACCACCGGCGAGGCCTGCGGCACCTGCACCTTCAAGCGCAGCTGCTCCGCCCAGCGCGACGGACGCCAGCTGATCGACTAGGCGCTCTGTCGGCGCCCCCGGCTACCGTGTCCCCATGCTCAGCCACCCCGACCAGCTCAAGGAGCTGCTCGGCATCCCCTTCAACCGGGAGCAGATGCTCGCCATCGGCGCCCCGCTGGAGCCTGCCGTGATCGTGGCCGGGGCCGGGTCGGGGAAGACCACGGTGATGGCCGCCCGGGTGGTCTGGCTGGTCGGCTCGGGGGCGGTGCGGCCCGAGCAGGTGCTCGGGCTGACCTTCACCAACAAGGCGGCCGCCGAGCTGGCCGAGCGGGTGCGCACCGCGCTGGCCCGGGCCGGCCTGCGCGAGGACGCGGCGGTCGAGGGAGAGCCGGAGATCTCCACGTACCACGCCTTCGCCGGCCGGCTGCTCAAGGAGCACGGCCTGCGGATCGGCATCGAGCCGGACGTCCGGCTGCTCGCCGATGCCACCCGCTTCCAGTTGGCGGCCCGGGTGCTGCGGTCGGCACGCGGCCCGTTCCCGCACCTCAGGGACCGGTTCACGGCCCTGGTGAGCGAACTGACCGCGCTCGACTCCGAGCTGGCCGAGCACCTGGTGGAGCCCGCCGTGCTGCGCGCCTTCGACAGCGCGCTGCTGGACGACCTGGCCGCCGCCAAGCTGACCAACCAGGACCTGCGGGACGTCCCCGAGGCCGCGCAGGGCCGGCAGCAGCTGCTCACCCTGGTCGAGGAGTACCGCCGCCGCAAGCGTGCGGCCGGCCTGCTGGACTTCGGCGACCAGATAGCCGCCTCGGCCCGGCTCGCCCAGCAGCGCCCGGAGGTCGGCCGACTGCTGCGCGAGCAGTACCAGGTGGTGCTGCTCGACGAGTACCAGGACACCTCGGTCGCCCAGCGCCTGCTGCTGGCCGGCCTCTTCGGCGCCACCCCGGCCTACCCCGGCGGCCACCCGGTCACCGCCGTCGGCGACCCCTGCCAGGCGATCTACGGCTGGCGCGGCGCCTCGGTGGCCAACCTGGACGACTTCCCGGCCCACTTCCCCAAGGCCGACGGCGGCCCGGGCGCCCGCTACGCGCTCAGCGAGAACCGCCGCAGCGGCGGTCGCCTGCTGGCCTTCGCCAATGAGCTGGCCGCTCCGCTGCGGGACCGGCACCACGGCGTCGAGGCGCTGCGCCCGGCCCCGGGCGCGGAGCGGGACGGCCTGGTCCGGGTCGCCCTGCTGCCCACCCACGCCGAGGAGATCGACTGGCTGGCCGACTCGATCGCCCACCTGGTCCGCACCGGCACCGCGCCCGGCTCGATCGCGGTGCTCTGCCGCGGTGGCGCGGCCTTCCCCGACATCCATGCCGCGCTGGTGGCCCGCGAGGTCCCGGTCGAGGTGGTGGGCCTGGGCGGCCTGCTCCAACTGCCCGAGGTGGCCGACCTGGTGGCGGTCTGCGAGGTGCTGCAGGACCCGACGGCCAACGCCGCGCTGGTCCGGCTGCTGATCGGCCCGCGCTGGCGGATCGGTCCGCGCGACCTGGCGCTGCTCGGCCGGCGTGCCGCCGCGCTGGTCCGTACCGCCCGCGCGGACGGCGGCGACGCCCTGAGCGCCGCCGTCGCGGAGACCGATCCGACCGAGGTGGTCTCGCTCTGCGACGCGCTGGAGACCTTCGGCAACCCCGGTGAGCAGCCGGACGAGCTGCCCTTCTCGCCCCAGGCCCGCACCCGCTTCGCCTACCTCGCCCGGGAGATCCGCGACCTGCGCCGGGCGCTGGCCGAGCCGCTGATGGACGTGCTGCACCGGGTGCTCGTCGCCACCGGCCTGGACGTCGAGCTCTCCGCTTCCCCGCTGGCGCTGGCCGCCCGGCGCAGGGAGACCCTGAATGCCTTCCTGGACGTCGCGGCCGGCTTCGCCGACCTGGACGGCGACCCGGGCCTGTCCGCCTTCCTGGCCTTCCTGCGGGCCGCCGAGGAGTACGACCGGGGACTGGACAGCAGCCTGCCCGGCGGCGAGGACACCGTGAAGGTGCTCACCGTGCACAAGTCCAAGGGGCTGGAGTGGGACGTGGTCGCACTGCCAGGACTGGTCAAGGGCGCCTTCCCGAGCGCCCGCGGCCGGGAGCGCTGGACCAGCCGCCGCGCGGTCCTGCCCTATCCGCTGCGCGGCGACGCGGCCACCCTGCCGGACGTGGCCGACTGGACGGCCAAGGGCATGAACGCCTTCAAGGCGGCCCTCAAGGACCAGACCGGCACCGAGGAGCTGCGCCTGGGCTACGTCGCCGTGACCCGCCCGCGCTCGCTGCTGCTGGCCGGCGGCCACTGGTGGGGCCCGACCCAGAGCACCCGGCGCGGTCCCTCCGAGTACCTGGAGGCGCTGCGCGCGCACGCCGAGCTCCCGGGCGCCGGTGAGGTCGAGCACTGGGCCGAACCGCCGGTCGAGGAGGCCGAGAACCCGGCGCTGCGCCCGGCCGGCGAGACCCCGTGGCCGCTGCCGCTGGACCCGGGCGCCCAGCTGGCCCGCCGCCGGGTGGCCCAGGTGATCGGCGCCCGGCTGGCCGGCGCCCCGGTGCCCGCGCCCGAGCAGCTCGCGCCGGAGGAGCAGCGGCAGGTGGACTCCTGGGACCGCGACCTGGGTGCGCTGCTCGGTGAGCTGGAGCGCGCCCGGCGCACCGAGCGCGCCGTGCCGCTGCCCCCCGCGCTCTCCGCCACCCAGCTGATGCGGCTGGCCGCCGACCCGGACGGCCTGGCCCAGGAGCTGGCCCGCCCGCTGCCCCGCCCGCCGGCCGGTCCGGCCCGGCGCGGCACCCGGTTCCATGCCTGGATCCAGGCGCAGTACGCCCCGCTGCCGCTGCTCGAACCGGACGCGCTGCTGGGTCCCGAGGACGCGGCGGACGACGGGATCGAGGACGAGCGCGATCTGGAACGGCTCAAGGAGGCCTTCCTGCGCGGCCCGTACGCGCACCGGCGGCCCTACCGGGTGGAGGCCCCGGTCCAGGTGGTGCTCGCCGGCCGGGTGGTGCGCGGCCGGATCGACGCGGTGTACCGCGAGCGTGACGACGACGCTGGGTCACCGGATGGCTATCGTTACGAGGTGGTGGACTGGAAAACCGGCCACCAGGAGGACGCCGATCCGCTTCAGCTGGCCATCTACCGGCTCGCCTGGGCCGAGCAGCGGGGTCTGCCGCTGGAGCAGGTCACCGCGGCGTTCTGCTACATCCGCAGCGGCCGGATCGAAAGACCGGCAGGACTTCCTGGCCGGATTGCGTTGGAAACGCTTCTGGTCGGGAAGAGTGACTAATAGGTCACAGAGAGCATCCAACCCGTCACGGAGTCGCGCGAAACCGATGCGTCGTGCACGTTTCGCGCCTATTGTGGGGTCGGTAACCGGTCACCCGCGGCTGTTCGGCCGCCGGACGGACCCCCGCCCCTCACCCTCGGTCATTGCCGCAGGTGCTCAGCGAGCACCGGGCGCCTTCTGCTGGAGACACCTGAGTTGAGCGCCACTGGGAAGTCGAGCGCGACCGGTTGGTTCGCAGACCGGTTCGCCGGTCCGGCCCGGGGCCCGGCGACCGTCGGCCCGACGGGCACCTGGCCCAGGACGGCCCTGGCCCTGCCGTTCATCGGCATGGCGCTGGTGGTCTGCCTGGACTACTTCAGCACCATCGAGGTGACGGTCGAGCCGGCCCTCACCGCCGTACCCGCGCTGGCGGCGATCGTCAGCCGCCGGGTCTGGTACCCGATCCTGACCGGCTTCCTGGCCGAGTTCGCCGCCTTCGGCCTGGCCGCCTACAACCACGTGCTCGGCGAGTCGGTGCACAGCGCCACCGTCTTCGCGATCGCCCTGGTCACCGCGATCAGCTGGGTCAGCGCCACGCTGCGGGTCCGCCAGGAGCAGGCGCTGGCCGATGCCCAGCTGGTCGCCGAGATCGCCCGCCGGGTGCTGCTGCGCTCGGTGCCGGACCGGGTGGGCAGTGTGCGGGCCGCCGTGCACTACGCGGCCGCCGCCGCGCACGCCCGGATCGGCGGCGACCTCTACGAGGTGGTCAACACCCGGCACGGGGTGCGCGCGGTGGTCGGCGACGTGCGCGGCAAGGGCCTGAGCGCGGTGGAGACCGCCGCCGCCGTGCTCGGTGCCTTCCGCGAGGCCGCGCACCAGGAGCCGGCGCTGGACAAGGTGGCCGGCTGGCTGGCCGTCAGCCTGGACCGCGCGCTGCACGAGCACGAGCACCCCGGGGTGGAGGAGGAGTTCGTCACCCTGGTGCTGATCGGGGTGGCTCCGGACGGCACCGCCGAGATCGTCAACTGCGGCCACCCCGCGCCGCTGCTGCTGCGCGCCGACGGCGTGGTGCGGGCGCTGGAGCTGGCCGAGACGGTGCCGCCGCTGGGCGTGCTCGACCCGGCGGACGTGGCGCCGCCGGTGCAGCGGGTGCCGTTCGAGCCCGGCGACCGGGTGCTGCTCTTCACCGACGGCGTGATCGAGGCCAGGGACCGGGCGGGCCGGTTCTATCCGCTGGCCGAGCGGCTGCCCGGCTGCGCGGCCGGCGGTCCGGTGGACGTGCTGGAGCGGCTGCACGCGGACGTGGTGCGGCACGTCGGCCGGCAGCTCGGGGACGACGCGGCGATGCTGCTGCTCCAGTACGAGCCCGCGCCGAACGGCGGGCCGCAGCAGCTGCCGCACCAGAACGGCCGGCTGGCCCGCCAGTAGCCGGCCCGGGCCGGGGCGGCGGGTCAGCGGCGGTCCGGGGCGGGGCGGCGGGTCAGCGGCGGTCCGGGGCGGGGCGGCGGGTCACAGCTCCACCTCGACCAGCAGCGGCCGGTGGTCCGAGACCCCGACCCGCGGCGCCGTGACGGTGCCCACCGCGGTGCGCGGCACCCCCACCGCCAGCACGTGGTCGAACTGCACCGCGGGGCGGTGCGAGGGGTAGGTGGGGGTGCGGGCCAGGTCGTGCCAGCCGCGCAGCTGCGGCGAGCCCTCGCGGCCCGGGCGGCGGCGCGCGCCGGGCAGCGGGCGCTGGCGACGCAGGGCCCGCGGCTCGCGCGGACGGTGCCGGGTGCCGGGCGCGCGGTCCAGCGCGGTGGCCCCGCCCAGCACGGTGCGCGGCACCGGGCCGACCAGGTTGAAGTCACCGAGCACCAGGTAGGGGCGCGGCAGGTCGGCGATCCAGCGCCGGATGCCGGCCAGCTGGGCCATGTTCCAGCCGGGCACGAAGGACAGGTGGGTGGCGACCACGGTGAACGGGCCGCGGTCACCCTCCAGGACGGCCGCCAGCGCCGCTCGCGGCTCGTCCGGCACCGGGGTCAGCCCGCGTCGCCCGGCCACCCGCAGCGGCAACCCGAACGGGGCGGGGGCGAACCGCCGGGCCCGCCAGTGCCGCACCGGCAGCCGGGTGAGCAGCGTGGTGCCGTAGGAGGGCAGTTCGGTGGCGGTGTCCACGTCCTGCGGGCCGTAGACCCGCAGACCCGGCACCGCCGGGTCGCGCAGCCAGCCGGCCACCGGTGCGGGGCGCCCGTGCAGCGCGGCGGCGAACCGCCAGTCGGCGGCGCCCATCGCCCGGGCGGCCACCGCGCTCTGGTCGCTCAGGCCGGAGCGCTGCTGGTACCGGTCCACCTCCTGGAGCGCCAGCACGTCGGCGTCCAGCGCGGCGATCGCCTCGTGGAGCGGCTCCGCCGCCTGTTCCGGGTAGGGCAGCGGGCTGCCGTCGGCGGCCAGCGGCTGGCCGTGCAGCAGGTTGAAGGTGGCGATGCGTAGCGGGCTCACATCTGGTGACGGTACGCCAGCCGGGTCGGCAAGCTTGAGACTGGGCTGCATACCGGGTATACATACCTGGTATGTCCATCAGACACGGTCTGCTCGCCCTGCTCGACCAGGGACCCCGTTACGGCTACCAGTTGCGCGTCGAGTTCGAAGCCAGGACCGGTGCCACCTGGCCGTTGAACGTCGGTCAGGTCTACACCACGCTCGGCCGACTGGAGCGGGACGGCCTGGTCGTCCCGGACGGTGAGGACGAGGAGGGGCACCTCTTCTACGCGGTCACCGAGAAGGGACGCGAGGAGCTGCGCGCCTGGTTCGACACACCGGTGCCGCGGACCAACCCGCCCAGGGACGAGCTGGCGATCAAGCTCGCGATGGCGGTGACCGTGCCCGGGGTGGACGTGCACGCGGTCGTCCAGGCGCAGCGCCGGCACAGCATCCAGGCGCTGCAGGACTACACCCGGCTCAAGGCCCGGGCGCTGGCGGGCGAGAGTGCCGCCGGCGCCCAGGGAGCCGAGCTGGCCTGGCTGCTGGTGCTGGAGCAGCTGATCTTCCAGGCCGAGGCCGAGGTCCGCTGGCTGGACCACTGCGAGACCCGGCTGGCCAACCACCGCGAGCGGCAGAGCGCCGCGGCCGCGACTTCCGAGGCGCCCGCGCGGCGCCGATCCAAGCAACACTAGGGGGAACGTTGAACGACACTCGGTTTCCCGACCGTACCGAGCCCGTGCTGGAACTGGACCAGGTGTCCCGGGTACACGGCCAGGGCGAGGCTCAGGTCCAGGCGTTGCGTGGAGTGGATCTGCGGGTCTATCCAGGGGAGTTCGTGGCGGTGATGGGCCCGTCGGGGTCCGGCAAGTCGACCTTGCTGACCTTGGCGGGTGGCCTGGACAGCCCCAGTGCGGGGCGGGTGGTGGTGGAGGGGCGTTCGCTGGGGGAGCTGTCGCGGCGGGGCTTGGCGCAGGTGCGGCGGCGGGCGATCGGGTACGTGTTCCAGGACTACAACCTGATACCGGCGTTGACGGCGGCGGAGAACATCATGCTGCCCCGGGAGTTGGACGGGATCTCGACCCGGGCGGCGCGGCGTGAGGCGCAGGCGGCGCTGGAGGAGGTCGGGATCGGGGAGTTGGCGGATCGCTTCCCCGACGACATGTCGGGTGGCCAGCAGCAGCGGGTGGCGATCGCGCGGGCGCTGATCGGGGACCGGCGGCTGGTGCTGGCGGACGAGCCGACCGGCGCGCTGGACTCGACCACGGGTGAGTCGGTGCTGGCGGTGCTGCGGGCGCGCTGCGACGCGGGGGCGGCCGCGATGATGGTCACCCACGAGCCGCGGCACGCCGCCTGGGCCGACCGCGTGGTCTTCCTGCGCGACGGCCGCCTGGTCGACGAGACCGGTCGGCAGAACGCCGAATCGCTGCTGGTCACCGCGGCCACCAACAGCCTTGATCGGCCGGAGTCGTGATGAGGCCCGGGGCGTGGAAGGTCGCGCTGCGGATCGCCCGCCGCGACGCGCTGCGGGCCAAGGGCCGCAGCCTGCTGGTGCTGGCCATGATCGCGCTGCCGGTGCTCGGCGTCACGGGTATCGACGTGGTCTACCGCAGCAGCACCCTGACCGCCGCCGAGCGGGCCGACCGCGAGCTGGGCCGCGCCGACCTGCTGCTCGAATCGCACATGCGCGGCGGCACCATCATCCAGGCGCCGTTCGCCGGCGACGGCGAGTTCGACGATCCGTCCGGCACGCCGGCCACCGCTCAGCAGCAACAGCGCAGCCGGCAGACCGATCCGGCCGCGCTGGCCGCCCAACTGCTGCCGACCGGCTCGGTGCTGGTCCCGCTGGTGGAGAATCAGCAGCTGCAGGCCACCAGCGCCACGGGGATCCTGCCGACCGAGGCGGCCGAGGCCGACCTGACCGACCCGATCTGGCACGGCAGGCTCAACCTGGTCCGCGGCCGGGCCCCGGTGGACGCCCACCAGATCGCCGTCACCCAGAACTTCCTGAAGGACTCCGGGCTGAAGCTCGGCGGCACCACGAAGCTGCAGGGCCTGGGCGATGCGCCGTTCACCATCACCGGCGTGGCCGAGTACCCGGACCAGCTCGATCTCGACGCCGTGGTCGCCCGCCCGGGCGTGCTGGGCGGCGGGCAGTCCTCGGACGCCGGCCCGGGTACCGGCTCGGCGAGCAGTTGGCTGGTGCGACTGCCGGCCGGCGCCACCGTCGACTGGGCCAAGGTGCAGGAGCTGAACCAGTACGGCTTCGCGGCCACTTCGCGCAGCGTGGTGCTGCACCCGCCGGCCCGTTCCCAGGTGCCGTACTACGTCAAGCAGGACAGCGAGCCGCACGGTGGCCGCCTCGACCAGACCGTGGTGGTGATGCTGGTCACCGTCGCCGGCATGGCCCTGCTGGAGATCGTGCTGCTCGCGGGCCCCGCCTTCGCCGTCGGGGCCCGGCGCTCCCGGCGGCAGCTGGGGCTGCTGGCCGCCGCCGGCGGCGACCGGGCGCAGGTGCGCGCGGTGGTGCTGGGCGGCGGGGTGGTGCTGGGCCTGGCCGGGGCGGCGATCGGTGTGCTGCTGGCCGTGCTGCTGGTGGCGGTCACCCGGCCGTGGACCGAGCCGCTGGCCGGCCGACGCTTCGGTGAGTTGCGAGTGGTCCCGCTCGACGTGCTCGGCATCATCGCGATCGGCCTGGTCACCGGGCTGCTCGCGGCCGTCGTACCGGCGATCCAGGCCTCCCGGCAGGACGTGGTGGCCGCGCTCACCGGCCGTGGCGGGGTCAAGCCGCCGTCCAAGCGGCTCACCGCGCTCGGCTTGCTGATGGTGGGCGGCGGGGCGGCGCTCGCGCTGCTCGGCGCGACCCGCGGGCTGGGCAGCCGCAGCACGGCGGTGCTCGGCGGCTCGATGCTCGCGGAGCTGGGCATGGTCGCCTGCACCCCGATGGTGGTCGGCCTCTTCGGCAAGCTGGGCCGCTGGCTGCCGCTGGGCCCCCGGCTGGCGCTGCGCGACTCGGTGCGGCACCGCGGCCGGACCGCGCCGGCGGTGGCCGCCGTGATGGCGGCGGTGGCCGGGGCGGTCGCGGTGGGCATCTACACCGCGAGCGCCGACGAGGCGGACCGGCAGTCCTACGAGCCGTCGGGACCGAGCAAGTCGGTGAGCCTGAGCTTCGCCAGCTTCAACGCCAAGAGCGGCGGCCCGGCGGTCCTGGCCGACCAGCGGGCTGCCGTCGAGCGCTCCATCCCGGCCCTCGGGCCCCGCGCCGACGTCCGGACCGTGCGTTACCCGGCCGGCTGCGCCGCGACCGCCGACCGGTGCGGTCAGGTGATGGCCGAGCCGTCACCGGCACAGCGCTGCCCGCTGGACGACGACCCGAACCACGGTCCGGACGTGGGCGACCCGCGCTGCGAGGAGGGGCCGCTGTACGGCAGTTCCTTCGGTTCGGTCGTGATCGGTGACGCCACCGTCCTGCACAACCTGCTGAACCTGCCCGACAGCGTCGCCGAGCAGGCCGCGGCCGACGGCCGGGTGCTGGTCTTCGACCAGAAGTTGTTCCAGGACGGGAAGGCCTTCATCCGCCTCCAGGATCCCTATCCGCAGGACGCGCAGACCCCGGAGGACTTCTCGAAGACACCACCGAGCCACGAGGTCACGGCGGACGCCGTGCTGAGGCCGCTGCCGAACCCGCCCGTGGGGATGTTCATGACCCCGCAGACCGCTGCCCGGCTCGGGCTGGACACCGTCGACGCCGGCTCGGTCTGGCTGCCGAGCGCGATGCCGACCTCGGCCGCCGAGCAGCACGCCCGTGCCCAGCTCGCGGCCGTCACCGCGCAGAGCGGGAACTTCTACGTCGAACGCGGCTACCAGCAGCAGCACAGCCTGATCGAGCTCGGCCTGACCGGCTTCGCCGTCCTGGTGGCGCTGGGCGCGGCGGGCATCGCCACCGGTCTGGCCTCCGCCGACTCGCAGCAGGACCTGACCACGCTGGCCGCGGTCGGTGCGGAGCCGCGGATCCGGCGCACGCTCTCCGGCTTCCAGTGCGGGGTGATCGCGGCGATGGGCGCGGTGCTCGGCACGGTCTGCGGGACGGTGCCGGCGGTGGCGTTGCGACGGGTCCAGGGGATGGCCTCCTCGCCGATGGACCACTCGCACACGGTGATCGCCTTCCCCTGGACGACAATCGCGATGACCCTGGTCGGGCTGCCGGTGCTGGCCGTGCTGCTGGCCACCGTGCTGACCCGCTCGCGGATCACGCTGCTGCGGCGTGCCGGGTAGCGGGTGACGGAGGTTACACGTCGCTGTGGTCCCGGGGCGCGGACCACAGCGACGCGCGGCGGGCCCGGCGAACTAAAGTCGTCCGCATGACGAAAACCCCGGACAGCGCCGTCCGCTCCTTCATCGATCAGCACGAGGCCGCCTTTCTGGCGGACCTCACCGACTGGCTCCGGATCCCCTCGATCGGGGCGGATCCGGAGCGGGCGGGCGACGTCCGCCGATCGGCCGACTGGCTGGTGGCGAAGCTGCGGGAGACGGGGTTCCCGGTGGCGGAGGTCTGGGAGACCGACGGCTTGCCGGCGGTCTTCGCCGAGTGGCCCTCGGGCGAGGCCGACGCGCCGACCGTGCTGCTCTACGGCCACCACGACGTCCAGCCGGCCGCCAAGGCGGACGGCTGGGACACCGAGCCGTTCGAGCCGGTGGTGGTCGGCAACCGGCTGTACGCGCGGGGCGCGGCCGACGACAAGGGCCAGGTCTTCTTCCACACGCTCGGCCTGCGCGCCCACCTGGCCGCCACCGGGCGCACCTCGCCGGCCGTCAACCTCAAGCTGCTGATCGAGGGCGAGGAGGAGTCCGGCTCGCCGAACTTCGGCGCGCTGCTGCGTCGCGAGGCGTCGCGGCTCACCGCCGACCTGGTCTTCGTCTCGGACACCGGGATGTGGAGCGAGAGCACCCCCACCATCTGCACCGGGATGCGCGGCAAGGCCGACTGCCAGATCGACCTGTTCGGTCCGGACAGCGACATCCACTCCGGCTCCTTCGGCGGCGCCGTGCCCAACCCGGCGACCACCGCGGCCGAACTCGCCGCCGCGCTGCACGACGGCGACCGGCGGGTCGCGGTGCCCGGCTTCTACGACGGCGTGATCGAGCTGACCGAGCGGGAGCGCGAGCTCTTCGCGAAGCTGCCCTTCGACGAGGCGGCCTGGCTGACGACCGCCAAGTCGCACGGCACCCAGGGCGAGGCCGGCTACTCGACCCTGGAACGGGTCTGGGCCCGGCCGACCGCCGAGGTCAACGGGATCTGGGGCGGCTACACCGGCCCCGGCAGCAAGACCATCGTGCCCGCCCAGGCGCACCTGAAGATCTCCTTCCGGCTGGTGGCCGGCCAGGACACCGAGCGGGTCGAGCAGGCCATCGCCGACTGGGTGGCCGCACAGCTGCCGGCCGGCATCCGGCACGAGATCACCTTCCGCGCGGCCACCCGCCCCTGCCTGACCCCGCTGGACCACCCGGCGCTGCGGTCCACCGTGCGGGCGATGGAGCGGGCTTTCGAGCAGGAGATCCTCTTCACCCGCGAGGGCGGGTCCGGGCCAGCGGCCGACCTGCAGGACGTGCTCGGGGCGCCGGTGCTCTTCCTCGGTATCTCGGTGCCCTCCGACGGCTGGCACTCGGTGAACGAGAAGGTCGAGCTGGATCTGCTGCGCAAGGGCGTGGAGGCGGCCGCCTACCTCTGGGGCGACCTGGCCGAGAACTACCGGCCGGCGGCCGGGGACCACTGAAGATCTGTGATCGGGGACGGACCGACCAATGAGCACCTTGCCTGAGACCGAAACGCCGCCGCGGCTCGCCCTGGCCCGGGCCGGGGTCGACCGGGCCGCGCAGCACCGGCTGGACGAGCCCTGGCTGGCCGCCGCCTGGAGCCACCCCAGTACGAAGGTGCTGCCGATCTCCGGCGGCGAGGCCTTCGTGGTGGACACCGACCGGGGCGCCGAGCTGGTCCTGCTGCCCTCCTTCGAGGCACCGCAGACCGGGGACCGGTACTTCCTGGGCACCGACGACGACGGTGTCTCCTACTTCGCGCTGGCCGGCGAGAGCCTGCCCGGCCGGCTGGACGGCGACGCCCGCCCGGCCGGGCTGCGCGAGGTCGGCGGCACCCTGTCGGACCGCGACGCGGGCCTGCTGGTGCATGCGGTGGCCCTGGAGCACTGGCACCGGCTGCACAGCTTCTGCTCCCGCTGCGGGCACCCGACCGAGAAGGCGGGCGCCGGCCACCTGCGCCGCTGCACCTCCTGCGCGGCCGAGCACTACCCGCGCACCGACCCGGCGGTGATCATGATGATCACCGATGAGCAGGACCGCTGCCTGCTGGGTCGCCAGGCGCTCTGGCCGGAGGGCCGCTGGTCCACCCTGGCCGGGTTCGTCGAGCCGGGTGAGTCGATCGAGCAGGCGGTGGCCCGCGAGGTCTTCGAGGAGGCCGGGGTGCGGGTCGGCGAGGTCGCCTATGTGGCCAGCCAGCCCTGGCCGTTCCCGGCCAGCCTGATGCTCGGCTTCGTCGGCCGGGCCGAGCCGGGCGGCACCGAGATCACGGTGGACGGCGAGGAGCTGGCCGAGGCGCGCTGGTTCTCCCGCGAGGAGCTGCGGGCCGGGATGGAGTCCGGGGAGATCCTGCCGCCGTCGGGGATCTCGATCGCCCGGCACCTGATCGAGCGCTGGTACGGCGGCCCGATGCCGAGCACCGCGCGCTGGTAGCGGAAATGGCAGGGGGGCGTGCGGAAATTAATCCGCGCCCCCCTTTGTCGGGCTCTGCCATCAACTTCCACCGGCTGCCCAGCCAGGTCGTTATGCCCGGTATCAGGCCAGGTCAGCGCGGTTCCGGTGACCCGGAGGCCGATTGTCGGGTGGGCAATCATGGCCCATTATGGTCGGTTTAGCTGAGAGAGTCTGGGCGGAATCGCTACATTTCCGGAGTGACCATCTCCAGTGGAAGCGTTCCGTCCCCCAAGTACCAACGACTGGCCGCCGACCTGCGCCGGCGGATCGCGGCCGGAGAGTGGCCCGGCGATACCGCGCTGCCCGTGGAGTCCGAACTGGAGCAGCAGTACGGCGTGGCCCGCAACACCGTGCGCCTGGCGGTGGACGTGCTGGTCAACGAGGGGCGGCTGGTCCGGCTGCAGGGCAAGGGCACCTTCCTGCGCGAGCATCCGGTGCTGGACCACCGGGCCTTCGGCCCACCGGTGGCCGGGCCTACCGGCCAAGTGGCCGGCGAGCCGCTGCTGCCGGCCCAGCGGGACGGTCTGGCCGCGCCCAGCGAGGTCTACACGGCCGAGGCCGAGGCAGCGGGGCGGGCGCTGACGGCCGAGTTCGAGATGCTGATCGTGCGGGCCCGGGTGGACGTGGCCGAGCGGCTCGGCCTGCGGCCCGGGGAGGCGGTGGTGGTCCGCCGGCAGCTGCGGCTGATGGACCGCGAGCCCTACTCGATCGAGGAGAGCCACTACCGGGCCGGGGTCGCGGCCGGCACCGCGCTGATGGAGCCCGATCCGGTGCCGGGCGGGGACGAGGCGGTGCTGGCGGCGCTCGGGCGGATCGAGATCGGCGCGGTGGACCAGTTGGTCTCCCGGATGCCGGGCCCCGAGGAGGCGCAGTGGTTCCAGGGCGGCCCGGGTGTCCCGCTGCTGGTGCAGACCCGGGTCACCTACGACCGCCGCGGGCCGGTGCGGGTGATCGAGAGCCGGTACTCGGCCGACCGCTGCCGACTGGTCTACGGGCTGGGCGAACTGACGGCGCGGCCGCTGCCGTGAGGCCGGCCGCGGTCCGCCGGATGCCCGCCGCCGAGTGGCGGGCCCGGCGCGGCTGAATCGCGGCCGGATGCCCGCCACCGGCTCGCGGCCGTTGGTCCGTCAGGCGGCGAGGGCGGACTGGACCTGGCGCAGGCTCGGGTTGGTCATCACGGTGCGCTCGCCGCTGGCGCTGACCACCAGGACGGTCGGGACCGTCTGGTTGCCGTCGTTGACCGACTCGACGAACTTCGCGGACTCCGGGTCCTGCTCGATGTTGATCTCGTCGTAGCCGATGCCCTCGCGGGTGAGCTGGCTCTTCAGCCGCTGGCAGTAGCCGCACCAGGTCGTGCTGTACATCGTCACGCTGCCGGACATCGAAAGGGCTCCTTCGTCGCGGGGTGGTTCGCCAAGGGTGGGTCTCGCGCTGCACAACGTACGCGAGGCCGGGTGCATTCCGGTGGTCGTGCGGGGTGGCCGTGCGGGGTGGCCGTGCGGGCACCGCCGAAGAGCGGGCCGATCGTCGTACCGGGCCTGTGGACAACTCGGGGCGGCTTGTCGGCGATTCCTGCCAGGATGTCCGGACCGGGCCGGTCGGCCCGCCGGGCTGAGAGGATGGAGCCCATGCAGGAAGAGCTGTCGATCGACTCCCAGGGTGGCCCCGGCGGCTACGGCGCCCGCCCGGCCGACCCGGACGCCGTGCTGGCCGGGCTCGACCCGGAGCAGCGGGCCGTCGCCACCGCCCTGCACGGGCCCGTCTGCGTGCTCGCGGGCGCCGGCACGGGCAAGACCAGGGCGATCACCCACCGGATCGCCTACGGGGTGCGCAGCGGTGTCTTCCAGCCGCAGCAGGTGCTGGCCGTCACCTTCACCGCGCGGGCGGCGGGTGAGATGCGCGGCCGGCTGCGCCAGCTCGGGGCCGACGGCGTGCAGGCCCGGACCTTCCACGCCGCCGCGCTGCGCCAGCTCCAGTACTTCTGGCCGCGCGCGGTCGGCGGCGAGGTGCCGCGGCTGCTGGAGCGCAAGGTGCAGCTGGTCGCCGAGGCGGCCGGCCGCAGCGGGCTGCGGGTCCAGCGCACCGAGCTGCGCGACCTGACCGGCGAGATCGAGTGGGCCAAGGTCACCCAGATCGTGCCGGACGACTATCCGGTCGCGGTGGCCAAGGCGGGCCGCGACGCGCCCCGCGACCCGGCCGAGATCGCCCGGGTCTACGCGACCTACGAGCAGACCAAGCGCGACCGCAACGTCATCGACTTCGAGGACGTGCTGCTGCTGACCGCCGCCATCCTGGAGGACCGCCCCGAGATCGCCGAGCGGGTCCGCGCCCAGTACCGGCACTTCACCGTCGACGAGTACCAGGACGTCTCGCCGCTCCAGCAGCGGCTGCTCGACCAGTGGACCGGCGGCGGCTCGGGCGCCAGCCTGTGCGTGGTCGGCGACGCCAGCCAGACCATCTACTCCTTCACCGGCGCCACCCCCGACTACCTGTTGAACTTCCGGGTCAAGCACCCCGATGCCACCGTGGTGAAGCTGATCCGCGACTACCGTTCCACCCCGCAGGTGGTGCACCTGGCCAACGGGCTGCTCGCGCAGGCCCGCGGCGCGGCCGCCCGGCACCGCCTCGAGCTGGTCTCGCAGCGTCCGGCGGGCCCCGAGCCGGTCTACACCGAGTACGCGGACGAGCCCACCGAGGCCGAGAGCACCGCGCACCGGATCAAGGAGCTGCTCGCCCGGGGGGTGCGGGCCAGTGAGATCGCCGTGCTGTTCCGGACCAACGGCCAGTCCGAGGTCTACGAGCAGGCGCTGGCCGACCTGGGCCTGTCCTACCAACTCAAGGGCGCCGAGCGGTTCTTCGAGCGTCCCGAGGTGCGCGAGGCGGGCCTGCTGCTGCGCGGGGCCGCCCGGGCCGGCAACGATCCGCTGACCGCCGACGCACCCGACCTCGCCGCCCAGGTCCGCGCCGTGCTCGCCACCCGCGGCTTCACCGCCACCGCACCGGCCGGCTCCGGCGCGGTGCGCGAGCGGTGGGAGTCCCTGGCCGCACTGGTCCGCCTCGCCGAGGAGTTCGAGGCGGCCCGACTGGCCGCCGGTGAGCCGGGCGACCTGGCCGCCTACGTGGCCGAGCTGGACGCCCGGGCCGCCGCCCAGCACGCCCCCGCGGTGGAGGGGGTCACCCTCGCCTCGCTGCACGCCGCCAAGGGCCTGGAGTGGGACGCCGTCTTCCTGGTCGGCCTGACCGAGGGCACCCTGCCGATCATCTACGCCAAGACCGACGAGCAGTTGGAGGAGGAACGCCGACTGCTCTACGTCGGGGTGACCAGGGCGCGCGAGCACCTCTCGCTCTCCTGGGCGCTGTCGCGCTCGCCCGGCGGGCGGGCCAGCCGCAAGCCGAGCCGGTTCCTGGACGGGCTGCGCCCGGGCTCGGCCGCGGGCGCCGGGCGCTCGTCCGGCGGGCGCGGTGGTGCGGAAGGCGGGGCGGAGCGCTCGGCGCAGCGCCGTGCGCCGCGCGGGCCGGTCAAGTGCCGGGTCTGCGGGCGCACCCTGACCGAGGCGGTCGAGCGCAAGCTGCGCCGCTGCGAGGACTGCCCCTCCACGATGGACGAGGGCCTCTACGAGCGCTTGCGCGAGTGGCGGTCCGCTCGGGCCAGGGAGCAGGGCGTGCCGGCCTACGTGGTCTTCACCGACGCGACCCTGATGGCGATCGCCGAGGACGCTCCCACCAGCACCGGTGAACTGAGCCTGATCTCCGGGGTCGGTGCCATGAAGCTGGACAAGTACGGGGCCGCTGTGCTGTCGTTGTGCGCGGGGGAAGACCCCGATGAGGAGCAGGCCGCCGAGGCGGACGACCTCTCGGGTGAAGCCGTCGGCGACCTCGCCGCGGATGACGCGGAGCAGGCTCCGCAGGAGCTGCCGGGGGAGCCGTCCGAAGGGCCCCGGGACCTGTCCCGAAACTCGCCGGAAAAATAGTTTGCGCGCTGTGCATGATGCGCAATAGCCTGCCGGAGCGGTCAAGGGGACGAGGCCGCGAAGCCGATCGGGAACCTTCCTGGAGCGGCTTTCCCCTGCGTACCACCGCATGACCTGCTTCACCTCTGCCGCAGGGCAGAGCAGCTCCACCGCAGGACAGTAGGACCGACCGAACATCCGAACATCGGAGCCCGGGGAACTGGGCACCGCGAGACGCCGAGAGGAGGCGAAGACAGTGACGATCCAGATGAACACCACAGTGACTGGCCAGACCGCTGTTTCCGCTTGCTCGCGTCTCTCCGTCCAGGGTGCCCGCACGACCGGTGCCCTGATCGACGGTGTCTCGCTGTCAGGTGTTCGCGGCGGTCTGGGTCTCGACGCCACCCGTGTCGTTGCGACCGGAGCCCCTGGTGCCCTGCGCACCGGCGTGCTCTCCGGTAGCGCCGCGGGGACGGGTGTCGAGAGCGGTCTGTCCCTCGGCTGGGCCCCGGTCGTCGCCTGCTCGCCCGTGATGCGCGATGAGCGACCGACCAAGGCACCGAAGGCAGTGGAAGCGGCGGCCAAGCATGGCGCCTATCTGCTGGTCGCCGGTGCCGGAGCCACCCAGAAGCAGGACGAGCAGCTGATCAACCAGGCCAAGGTCGCCTTTATCGGCGCCAAGGCCATCCGGATCCGGGCCTTCCGCGGGCCTGAACCCTGGAGAGAGCGAACCTGAGGACGCCTCAGGTCGGCACCACTCCAGGGCCGCGGAACCCGTACACCGGGATCCGCGGCCCTTCTGTTTTGTCCGGTACGACAGACCACCAGGCCCCTCGGGGCCTCCGGTCCAGCCCCACCAGTCAGCTGGACCGGAACCACAACCAAGACGAGGAAGACGCCCACAGTGTCCACGGTCATCACACCGCCCCTCCCGTCCGTACCGCCGACAACGCCGACCCAGGCCGCGCCCGCTCAGTTCCCTCCTCCGGAAGGCTCTCTCATGCAGATCACCGCGCTCGACGACGCCGAGACTCTCGGCGCTCCCATCCCCTGCCGTTCCTTCGACCCCGAGGTCTTCTTCGCCGAGACGCCCGCTGACGTCGAGTACGCGAAGTCCCTCTGCGGCACCTGCCCGGTCAAGGAGGCCTGCCTGGCCGGCGCCCTCGACCGCCGCGAGCCGTGGGGTGTCTGGGGTGGCGAGCTGTTCGTCCAGGGTGTCGTGGTGGCCCGCAAGCGGCCCCGTGGCCGCCCGCGCAAGACCGAGGTCATGGCATGAAACCGGCGCACCGAGCAGCGACAGTCCACCGGGAATGCCCCCCGGCGGACGGCGCACTGCGCCACTCCGTCCGCACTGCCCTTGCCCAGGCTGATGCGGCGGTACAGACCCCCTACCCGACCACGCACCACGAGCAGGACCACGACATGGCGATCACCGCAGGGCCCAGCGTCCGCGCCGAGCAGACCACTGAACTCTCGATCCAGAACAGGACCCTTGAGATGCATCTCATGCAAGAAAACCTGGCCCGTGCCCATATGCAAGAACGCCTCCAGGAGGCTGAGGACCAACGCTTGGCCCGTGCCGTCCGGTTGCGGCGCAAGGCCGAGCGGGCCTCGCTGCGGGCCCGCAAGGCCCTTGCCTCGGCGGTGCTCTGACCTGAGGTCAGCGCCAGAGCCGGCGGCTCCCTGACGCAGCTGTGCCCGGCCCCCACCACGGGGCCGGGCACAGCTGCGTGCGGGGACGTCGTCTGCGGTCGGCCGACCTGGTCCGCCCCGGTCCGCCCGGTGTTCGGCCGGCGGCCCGGCTCAGTCCTTGGCGAAGCCGGGAAGCCAGGTGAGCATCTCGTTGCGGAACGGGGCCTGGGCGCCGAGTTGGCACAGGACGCCGATGGTGCTCAGGGTGACCCGGTGGATCAGCAGGTAGTCCGGGGGCAGGTTGAGCTGCTTGCCGAGGTTGTAGGCGGGCGAGCGGGGATCGGCGATCCGGGCGGCCTGGGCGCGCATCCAGGCCCGGGTGAAGTGGAAGTCGTCCACCGCGGCGGGTTCGATGATCGGGCGCAGGTAGTCCAGCACGGCGTCCGGGTCGAGTGCGATGGTCGGCTTCACGAAGCCCTCGGCCCGCAGCATGTCGAGCACCCCGACCGCGTCCCCGGCCAGCGCCATCCGCAGCGAGTCGCCGATCGGCGCGGGCAGCCCGCCGGGAAGCCGGTCGACGGTGCCGAAGTCCATCACCCCGAGCCGCCAGCCACTGGCGGGGCCGTCGTCCTTCAGGAGGCGGAAGTTGCCCGGGTGCGGGTCGGCGTGCAGTAGCCCGGTCCGGGCCGGGCCGGCGAACAGGAACCTGGCCAGCAGGTGCCCGGCCCGGTCGCGCTCGGCCCTGCCGCCGCCGGTGATCACCTCGGCCAGCGGGGTGCCGTCCAGCCACTCGGTCACCAGCACCTGGTCGGCCTGGGCGACCACGGCCGGCACCGTGATGTCCGGATCGTCGGCGAACTCCTCGGCGTGCACCCGCTGGGCCTCGGCCTCCAGGGCGTAGTCCAGCTCCTCGGCGACCCGGCTGCGCAGTTCGGTGATCAGCGGCTTGATGTCCAGCCCGGGGATCAGCGGGCCGAGCAGCCAGGCCACCCTGCTGAGCTGGGCGAGGTCGGAGAGCAGCGCCTCGCCGGCCCCGGGGTACTGGACCTTGACCGCGACCCGCCGCCCGTCCTGCCAGATCGCCCGGTGCACCTGCCCGATCGAGGCTGCGGCGGCCGGACGGTCGTCGAAGCTGCGGAAGTTGGCCCGCCAGTCCCGCCCGAGCCGCTCGGCCAGCGCGGTGTGCACGCTGGCGGCCGGCATCGGCGGAGCCGCGTCCTGAAGCTTCGTCAGGGCGGCCCGGTAAGGTCCGGCCACCTCTTCCGGCAGGGCGGCCTCGAACACCGACAGGACCTGCCCGAACTTCATCGCGCCGCCCTTCAGTTCACCGAGGACCTTGAAGAGCTGGTCGGCGGTGGCCTGCTGGAGTTCGGCGGTGACGACATCGGCCGACCGGCCGCCGATCCGCTTGCCCAGCCCGAGCGTGGCCCGCCCCGCTATCCCCAACGGCAGGGCGGCGAGCCTTGCCGTGCGGGTCACAGCCTTGCGCGGAAGATCGCTCACCAGGGCCTCCCATTCGAACGTGCGCCGACAGCGACCGCGGCTGCGGTGGCTGAGGGACGGCGGTCACTGTGCCATTGTGCCCGTTCCTCCCCAAGACCCGGCCGGGTCCCGTGCCGTGGCTTTCCACGCCCCGTGAGCTGCTGCCGCCGGTGGCCGGCAACTGCCGGTCGGCGCGGGCCGGTCAGCGCCAGAAGCAGCCGCACTCGGTGTGCGGCGGCAGCCGGAGCCGGCGCACCATGCCGTCCAGGGCGGAGACCTCGCACCAGCCGTCCACGCTCGGCGGCCGGACCCCGTCGAGGAGCAGCAGTGCGTGCAGCCCGGCCAGACCCGCCACCGCCGCGGCCACCGCGCCGTCGCAGGCCACCTCGCGCGGCCGGGCCGGTCCCGCGGCGCAGAGCTGGGCGAGCAGTCGCGGCCAGGCCTCGTCCCGGTCGGTGCGGGTCAGCCCGAGGCAGCGGCCACAGGCCGAGGCACCGGGCAGCACCAGTGGCCCGACCACCCCGAGGTGCTCGATCACCCCGAGGTAGAGGTGGGGGATGCCCGCCTGCATCAGCGCGTGCGCCTCGACGGCAGCACCCGCGTAGCCGCCGCTGCCGTCCCGTGGGGCGAGCACCACCAGATCCGTTGGCCGCTGCTCGGCGCCACCGGGCTCGGCCCGCGCCGAGCGGGGCCCCGCCGCGCCCTGGCCCGGCAGGCCGGCCGCCCGCCGCACCGCCTCGCTGGCCGCCGCCGCCCTGGTCCGCCCGATCTCCTGGGCCGGGATGCCACCGGGCGCGCAGTCCCCGGGCAGCACCCGCCCCTGGTCCAGCACTTGCACCTCGCCCACGCCGGAGGCCGCCAGCACCACTGCCACCGCCGCGCCGACCCGTCCCGCACCGCGCACCTCCACCCGCAGCCCGGTCCGCCGGGCCAGCGCCTGGGCACCACCGCCCGGGCTGGGGTGGAGCAGTGCGAGCGAGGCGAGATCGGGGCCGAGCAACTCCCGTCGGCTGGGCGGCAACTCGGCCAGCGCCTGCTCGACGGCCAGCGCGTCGTCCAGCAGGCCGGTCTCGGTCAGCGAGTGCAGCGCCTGCGCGACGTACGAGGGAGCCAGCCCCAGGCCCTCGGCCGCCGCCGTCAGGGCCGGGCCGTCCCGTTCGCCGTCGAGCAGGCCGAGAAAGGCGCAGAACCGCTCATCGGCCTGGTCAACCACCTGGGCCCGCTCGGGCGCGGTGCCGAACTGCAGGGTCTCCTGGTCACGCCAGGCCCGGGACAACGCGGACTTGAGCATCGGACGCATGGCGACCTCCTCTCCCGGTGGCCGAGTGAACCCACTCGATCGCTGTAGGTGAGCAAAGCCTGCCCCAGCTGCGGGAATTCGCCAAGCCGGTTATCCACAGCCGGTGGATAAAAGCAGATCAGCGTTCGAGCGGTTCATCCGTCTCATCAGCCCGACGTCAACAGGGCGTTGTCCAGGCACGGTTGTCCGCGCACGGTTGTCCACGCACGGCTGTCCGCGTCGGCCGTCCGGACACGGCACGTCCACACACGATCGATGTTGCAAACAATTCGGCCATGGCAGCGGACTTCTGTCAGCGCCAGCGGGTAACGTCGTGTGCCATGGCAGCCGAACGGGACTCCCAGCCCTCGGCGTCGCCTCGGCGTGCCCGTGCAGCGGCCGGGTCGGGAGTCGCGACGCCTGGTACGCGCGGGCGGCCGGACGCAACCCGGCAGAGTCCACCGGCGGCGGGTCCGGGGGAGTCGACCGCAGGTGCCCATCCGCAGCACGGTCCGGTCGAGGTCCGCCGCAGTGCCCGCCGCAGCCGCACCGTCTCCGCCTATCGCGAGGGCGATCGCACCATCGTGCTGATCCCGGCCCGGATGTCCCTGGCCGAGGAGCAGCGCTGGGTGCGCCAGATGCTCGACAAGCTGGCCGCCCAGGAGAGCCGCCGCGCCCTCGGCGACGAGGCACTGACCGAGCGGGCCGGCCAGCTCTCCGCCGCCTACCTCGGCGGCCGGGCTCGCCCGGACCAGGTCCGCTGGGTCACCAACCAGAACTCCCGCTGGGGCTCCTGCACGCCCAGTGAACGCACCATCAGGCTCTCCCACCGCCTCCAGGGCATGCCCGAGTACGTGCTGGACTACGTGCTGCTGCACGAGCTGGCGCACCTGCTGGTCCCCGACCACGGCCCGCGGTTCTGGGCGCTGCTCGAGGCCTACCCCCGCACCGAGCGGGCTCGCGGCTACCTGGAGGGGGTGGCCGGCGCCGCCCGGCTGCCGCACGTCCCGGGCGCCCGCGCGGCGGGTGCGCCCGAGGTGGCGGACCAGCCGGAGCCGGGTGAGGTCTGCGGCTGAGGCGGCTGCGGCCAGGATCGCCAAGACGGCCGGGACGGCCGAGGCCGCCCCGGCGCCTGAAGCAGCGTCAGGACGCCCGGCGGCTCAGCCGACCAGCTTGCGCGCCAGCTCCACCAGCCGCCGCAGCGAGCCGTCCGTCAACTCGGGCAGCGCGTCGAACCCGAACCAGCGAAGGTCGAGCGATTCCTCGCTGATCTCCTCCCGCGCGTCCGCCGGGGCGAGCGCCAGGAACTGCACGTCCAGGTGGGTGTTCTCCGGCTGGTCCTTGCCCGCGCAGCGCACCTGGTGCCGGTCCAGGCGCACCGGCGCGGGCTCCGTGTCGAGCGGCAGCAGCCGCAGCCCCGGGATCCCCGACTCCTCGGTGGCCTCGCGCAGCGCCGCTGCCGCGAGCGTCTCGTCGCCGGGCTCGCAGTGGCCGCCCATCTGCAGCCAGAGCCCGACCTTGGGGTGCAGGGTGAGCAGCACCCGTCCGGCGGCCGGGTCCACCACCAGCGCGCTGGCCGTGATGTGCGCGGGTCGGCAGGAGCGCCACAGGCCGTCCTGGTGCTCCGCCAGGTGGGCCAGGTAGTCGTGGCGCAGCTGCTGCTGCCCGGTCTCGTCGGTCGTCCAGGCGGTCAGTGCCCGGACGGCATCGGCGTGGATCATGCGTTCGGGTCGTCCTTCTTCTGCTCGTCCTTCTGCTCGTCCGCCTCGCCGTCGGCGGCGTCCGGCTTGCCGGGCTCGTCCTGCTCGCCCGGCTTCGCGCCCGGCCCGCTCTGCCCGCCGCGGCCGGCCGCGGCCTCGCCGAGCAGCTTGTCGATCGCGTCGAAGTCCAGACCGCCCTCGGCAACCTCGACGCCGCCCGGGTGCACGAAGCCGTCCGGGTCGTCCAGGTCGCTCGCGGTGGGCAGCATGTCGGGGTGCTGCCAGAGCCCGTCGCGGCCCTCGATGCCGCGCGCGTCGGCCAGCGAGGCCCACAGCCGGGAGGCGTCGCGCAGGCGGCGCGGCCGCAGCTCCAGGCCGACCAGGGTGGCGAAGGTCTGCTCGGCCGGGCCGCCGGTGGCCCGGCGCCGGCGCAGCGTCTCGCGCAGCGCGGAGGACTGCGGCAGGTGCGGCTCGGCGGCGGCGTGCACCACCGCGTCCACCCAGCCCTCGACCAGCGCCAGCGCCGTCTCCAGGCGGGCCAGCGCGGCCTTCTGCTCGGGGGTGTCCTCGGGCTGCAGCAGGCCGCCGGCCAGCGCGTCCTGCAGGGCCTCGGGGTTCTCCGGGTCGAGCCGGCCCATCAGCTCCTCCATCCGGGAGGTGTCGACCTTGATCCCCCGGGCGTAGGCCTCGACGGCGCCGAACAGGTGGGCCCGCAGCCACGGCACATGGGTGAAGAGCCGCTGGTGGGCGGCCTCGCGCAGGGCCAGGTAGAGCCGCACCTCCTCGGCCGGCACGTTCAGGCCCTCGCCGAACTCGGCGATGTTCTGCGGCAGCAGCGCCGCCTTGCCGGCCGGCGCGAGCGGCAACCCGACGTCGGTGGAGCCGAGCACCTCGGCGGCCAGCGCGCCCAGCGCCTGCCCGATCTGGGTGCCGAACATCGCCCCGCCCATCGAGCGCATCACGCCCATCAGCGGCCCGGCCATCTGCTGCATCTCCTCGGGCAGCACGCCGCCCATGGCGTTGCCGACCCGCTCGGCGACCGGGTCGACCAGCTCCTGCCAGACCGGCAGGGTGGCCTCGATCCACTCGGCCCGGCTCCAGGCCACCGCGATGGCGGAGGAGGACGGGAACTCGGTGGCCGAGTCCAGCCACAGCTCGGCCAGCCGGACCGCTTCCTCGACGGCCGAGCGCTCGGCGGCGCCCACCGAGCGGTCCTTGTTCTTGCCCTCGGCCGGCTCGGCCACCACCGTCTGCCGGGCGATGTCCTTGGCCAGCTGCCAGTTCACCGGGCCGCCGTCGAAGGAGAGCATCTGGCCCAGCTGCTGGAAGGCGGCACCCAGGTCGTTCGGGTTGAGGCCGCCCATCATCGAGGCGAAGGGGTTGTCACCGCCGGCGCCGACACCCGGACCGCCGGCGCCGCCCATGCCGAACAGCGCGCCGAACGGGTTGCCGCCGAAACCGAACGGCTCCGGCTGCGTGGGCTGGTCGCCGGGCTGGTCACCGGAGGCGCCGGACTTCGCCTGGTCGTCCTTGTCGCCGCCCTGGTCCTTGCCCTCCTCGGGCTCCTCGGGCGGGACACCGAATCCGAAGGGGAGGTCGCTCACGGGGTCCTCGATCTGGTCGGCCGTCACGCGCTGGGTGGTGTGGCGGGAAAGCAAGTGGAAGGGGCGGGTCTAGCAGGTGGTCGGGCACAAATCGGGCAAATCGCGGAGTGCGGCGGGGGCTTGCCCGCGCCGGGTGCACCGCCAGGCCCTCTCCTCGGGCAGGATGGTCCGTACGTGACACTCGTACGTACGCACATAAGCTAACCGTGGAGGATGGCCGGTGAGTTCCCCGCCTTCGGACGTTCGCTCTGGGCTGACCGGAGGCGAGCAGGCGCAGGTGGCGCCTGCGTCCGCGTCCCCAGCCTACGGCGGGCGACCGCTCACCGTGGCCGTCACCGGCGCCGCCGGCGTGCTGGGCGAGCGGGTCACCGCTCGGCTGACCAGTTCGCCCGGGGTGCGCAAGGTGCTCGCGATCGACGATCGGCGCGGTGAGGCGGCCGGTGTCCAGTGGCGGGTGCTCGACGTGCGGGACCCGGCGGTGGCCGAGCGGCTGCGCGGGGTGGACGTGGTGGTGCACCTGGCGATGGACCTGAACATGGAGTCCGATCCGCGGGCCCGCAGCGCCTACAACGTGCGGGGCGCGCAGACCGTGCTGACCGCCGCCGCGGCGGCCGGCGTGCACCGGGTGGTGCTCTGCACCTCGGCGATGGTCTACGGCGCGCTGCCGGACAACGAGGTGCCGCTGGCCGAGGAGTCCGAGCTGCGGGCCACCGAGGAGGCCAGTCTGGTCGGCGACCTGTTGGAGATCGAGCGGCTGGCCCACCGGGCGCCGCGCGCCCATCCCGGCCTGCAGGTCACCGTGCTGCGTCCGGCCGTGGTGGTCGGGCCCGGGGTGGACACCGTGCTGACCCGGCACTTCGAGGCGCCCCGGCTGCTGGTGGTGGCCGGCTCGCGGCCCTGCTGGCAGTTCTGCCACGTGGACGACCTGGCCTGCGCCCTGGAGTACGCGGTGCTCGGCCTGGTCGAGGGCGAGGTGACGGTCGGCTGCGACGGCTGGCTGGAGCAGGAGGAGGTCGAGGAGCTCTCCGGGATCCGCCGGATGGAGCTGCCCGCCGCGCTGGCCCTGGGCACTGCCGCCCGGCTGCACCGGCTCGGCCTCACCCCGGCCCCGGCGGGGGACCTGGCCTACACGATGTACCCGTGGGTGGTCTCCGGCAGCCGGCTGCACGAGGCCGGCTGGCGACCCCGGTACACCAACGAGGAGGTGCTGGCCGAACTGCTGGAGCAGGTGGCCGGCAAGCACGCGGTGGCCGGGCGGCGCCTGGGCGGCAAGGAGGCCGCCACCAGTCTGGGCGCGGCGGGCGCGACGGTGGCCCTGGTGGGCACCGCGGCGCTGGTCCGCCGGGCCCGCAAGCGCCGCCGGATCTGAGCGGGCCGGCCCGCTCAGGGCGTCCGGCAGGAACGCCGGGGGAGCCCGGCCGGGACTTGGATGACCCCACAGTTGCCGCCGCCCACCGGGGATGGCGGATCATTGGCGTCATGTCCGATTACCACGACCCCATCCGCCTGCTCGCGATCCGCGACACGCCGCTCTCGCTCGACGAGGTCTACGCGGCGGTCGGTGACGACGCGGCCGGCGGTACCGCGATCTTCGTCGGGACGGTCCGCGACCACGACGGCGGCAAGTCGGTGGCGGCGCTCGAGTACAGCTGCCACCCGAGCGCCGAGCGGGAGCTGCGCCGGATCGCCGAGAAGGTGGTGGCCGACCATCCGGTCCGCGCGCTGGCCGCCGTGCACCGGGTCGGCCGGCTGGACATCACCGACGCCGCCGTGATCGTCGCGGTCTCCTGCCCGCACCGCGGCGAGGCCTTCGCCGCCGCGCGCAAGCTGATCGACGACCTCAAGCACGAGGTGCCGATCTGGAAGCACCAGATCTTCACCGACGGCGAGGAGGAGTGGGTCGGCGCCGGTTCCTGCTGAGACCGTCCCCCGGACTGCCGGACTGCCGGACTGCCGGACTGCCGGACCGCCGGTCGGTCCAAGCCCCGTGCCCCGGGAACCCGTTCGGCGGCGGGGCAGTCCTACGAATACGTCCACGGGGTGGCGGGCTCCGCTTCGCCGTAACCCGGATGGCGCCACGGCCGTTCTCACGCCGGGCGGTTAATGTGCTGATAGGCACGACGGATTCGGAGGACCGGACATGGGAGCACTGGCCTGGTTGGGGATCCCCGTCGCGGCGGGCGTGGTCGCCGTCCTCTGGGCGTCCTGGGCGGCGCGACCACCCAGGGCCACCGGTGACGGCGCCTCACTCGCCGAGCACCAGCGGTTCCTGGCCGCGATGGAGCGCAGCACGGTCGGCCGGCAGGCCGGCGACGGGGGTCCGGACAGCTCAGGTTCTGCCTAGCCCGGCGGGCGCCATCAAGCGCTGGTCCCGTACTGTCGTGGCATGCCACGCCGCTCTGCGACGATGCTCGCCGCCACCCTGATGCTCATAGCGCTGCTCTGCGTCTCCGTGTTCCTGCCGGTGCCGTACTCGGAACTGAGCCCCGGGCCGACGTACAACACGCTCGGCGCCCAGGACAAGGCCGGGACTCCGGTGATCAGCATCACCGGGCGCCAGACCTACCCGACCAGCGGGCACCTGAACATGACGACCGTCCAGGTCACCAGCGCCGACTACCAGCCGAGCCTGGTCTCGGTGGTGGTCGGCTGGCTGCGGTCGGACGTGCTGGTGGTGCCGCACGACAACCTGTACCCCAAGGGTCAGACCGAGCAGCAGGCCGAGCAGCAGAACGCCGAGGAGTTCACCAACTCCCAGGACAGCGCGAAGGCGGCGGCGCTGACCGAGCTCGGCATCCCGGTCGGCACCGAGGTGGTGGTCTCCTCGGTGGTGGCCGGCGCCCCCGCGGACGGCAAGCTGCACGCGGGCGACCGGATCGTCGCGGTGGACGGCACCGCGGTCACCGGCGAGGACCAGGTGGCCGCGCTGGTCACCAAGCACAAGCCCGGCGAGAGCGTGGTCTTCACCGTGGTGCCGCAGGCCAAGGACACCGGGACCCCGACGCCGGCCGACGAGCAGCAGGTCAGCATCGTCACGGCCACCTCGCCCAGCACCGGCAAGGCCTTCGTCGGCATTGAGCCGGAGGAGGACCACAGCTTCCCGTTCAAGATCGACATCGGGCTGCAGGACGTCGGCGGGCCCAGCGCCGGGCTGATGTTCTCACTGGGCATCATCGACAAGCTGACCCCCACCGACCTCACCGGCGGCAAGTTCGTGGCCGGCACCGGCACGATCGACGCCAACGGCAACGTCGGTCCGATCGGCGGTATCTCGATGAAGGTGATCGCGGCCCGCGACGCCGGCGCCCAGTTCTTCTTCACCCCGAGCGACAACTGCGCCGAGGCCAGCGCCAACCCCCCGAAGGGGCTGCGGCTGATCAAGGTGGACACCCTGAACGACGCGATCAAGGCGCTCGGCCAGATCCGCGCCGGACAGGACTCGGCGCTCGCCTCCTGCCCGGCGAAGTAGCCGAGGCGGCAGGAGGGGCGAGCGCCGAGGAGGCAGCCGGCGTCAGGGCCGGCGCCGGGATCAGGAGAAGGTCGCCAGCAGTGCCTTGGTCAGCCCCGGCACCAGGTCGGGGCCGGTCAGCACCTCGCGCGCCAGGTCCTTCTCGCGCAGCCGCAGCGCGATCTCGCGCTTGCCGTCGCGCAGCACCGCGGCGGTGATCCGCACCTCCTGGCGGCTGGGGTGGTTGGCCACCCAATCGGCCAGCTGCGCCTCGGTGGCACCGGCCGGGCGGCTCTTCTCGGCGCCCGGCGGCAGCATCAGCCGCTCGACCACCAGCGCGCAGCCGACCACCATGTCGGGCCAGGCGATGGTGCCGAGGAACTCGTCCAGCGCCGTGCCCTCCGGCAGCTCCTCCTGCTCGACCGGGGTCAGGGTGCCCGCGGTCTCGTCCGTCAGGCCGAGCTGCTTGGCCACCGCCGGGTCGCTCCGGCGCAGTTGGGCGCTGTCGACCAGGGCGAACAGGCGGGCGGGCTTGTCCCAGCCGAGCCCCGCGACGTACTCGTCGATCTCCAGGGCGGCGCGGGTGAGCGGGGTCGCGGCCGGCGGCAGGCCGTCCGCCGACGGGGTCGTCGGAGTGGGGGTGTTACGCGCATCGGACATGGCTCCATCCTCACATGTCGGTGCGCCGCCCCGGGCCGGACCCGCTCGGAACGCGCCCTGCGCCTGGGAACTCGGTGAGAGCCTGATTAAGTTGCACTCCGGGGCGGGCGGCGTGGCGTTGCCTGTCCCTGAGGCCCGTTCCGATCCGGTCGAGCCCCGTCCGACTTCCCGACTTCAACAGCAGAGGTGCCGTCTTGGTATTCCAGATGCCCGACCGCGGTGGACAGGGTTTCCGGCCGAGGGTCGGTCTGCCATCCCGCCGCGCCAGGGTCCTGCTGCTCACGGTGGGCGTCCTGGTGCTGCTGTTCCTGGGGTTCGTCCTGTTCGCCGGGCTCTGGACGGACTGGCTCTGGTTCAAGTCGGTCCACTACTCCTCGGTCTTCAGCACCGAGCTGCGCACCAAGGTCGCGCTGTTCGCGGTCTTCGGACTGGTGATGGCGGTGGTCACCGGGGTGAACATCTGGGTGGCCCACCGGCTGCGTCCGCCGCTGTCGGCGATGTCGGTCGAGCAGCAGAGCCTGGACCGCTACCGGATGGGCGTGGCACCGTTCCGCAAGTTGCTGCTGATCGGCATCTCGCTGCTGGTGGGCCTGATCGCGGGCTCGGCGGCGGCCGGGCAGTGGCGGCTGTGGCTGCTGTGGACCAACGCGACCGACTTCGGGGTGAAGGACAGTCAGTTCCACCTGGACGTGGCGTTCTACGCCTTCGACCTGCCGTGGTACGAGTTCCTGCTCGGCTTCGCGTTCAGCGCGGTGGTGGTCTCGGTGCTCGCCGCGCTGCTGGTGCACTACCTGTACGGCGGCCTGCGGTTGCAGGGCGCCGGGCGCCGGGCGACGCCCGGGGCGCAGGGCCATCTCGCGGTGCTGCTCGGCCTCTTCGTGCTGTTCAAGGCGGTCGCGTACTGGCTGGACCGGTACGCGCTGGCGGTGAAGACCGGCTCGTACAAGGGCGTCCCGGGCTACACCGGGCTGCGATACGTGGACGCCAACGCCGTGCTGCCGGCCAAGACCATCCTGTTCTGCGTGGCGATCATCTGCGCGCTGCTCTTCTTCCTGACGCCGATCCGGCGGACCTGGGCTCCGGCGCTGACCGGCTTCGGCCTGATGGCGCTCTCCGCGGTGCTGATCGGCGGGCTCTACCCGGTGATCGTGCAGCAGTTCCAGGTGAAGCCGAACGAGCAGGCCAAGGAGACGCCGTACCTCAAGCAGAACATCGACGCGACCCGGCAGGCCTACGGCATCGCGGACAGCCAGTCCCAGGTGTACTCGCCGAACGGGACCGCGAACACCGCCTCGCTGCCGCAGGACAGCCAGACCATCTCGGACATCCGGCTGCTGGACCCCAACCTGGTCTCGCCGACCTTCCAGCAGATGCAGCAGCAGCGCTCCTACTACGGCTTCCCGTCCACCCTGGACGTCGACCGGTACAGCAGCGCGAGTGCCGGCCCGAACGGCACACCAGGGGTGCAGGACACCGTGATCGGGGTGCGCGAGCTCAACCCGAGCGGCGTGCAGCAGCACAACTGGATCAACGACCACTTCAAGTACACCCACGGCTACGGCGTGGTGGCGGCCAAGGGCAACCAGGTCAACGCCAACGGCCAGCCGGTCTTCACCGAGTCGGGCCTGCCCACCACCGGTGACCTGGGCGACTACCAGCAGCGGGTCTACTACGGCGAGAACACCACCACGTACTCGATCGTCGACGGCTCCAACCACGAGATCGACAACACCGCCGACGGCGGCGCGCAGACCTACCAGTACACCGGTGACAGCGGCGTCTCGCTGAACAACCCGATCACCCGGGCCGCCTACGCGGTCAAGTTCGACGAGCCGCAGATCCTCTACTCGGGGGCGATCACCACCGGCGCCAAGGTGCTCTACGACCGCACCCCGCAGGAGCGGGTGGCCAAGGTCGCGCCCTGGCTGGCGATCGACGGCGACCCGTACCCGGTGGTCCAGAACGGCCAGTTGACCTGGGTGCTGGACGGCTACACCACCTCGGACGGCTACCCGTTCTCCTCCAAGACCACGCTGGGCGACGCCACCACGGACTCGCTCAGCAGCGAGCGCGGCCAGGTGGTCGGCGACGCCGACCAGGTCAACTACATCCGCAACTCGGTCAAGGCCACCGTGGACGCGTTCACCGGCAAGGTGACGCTGTACCAGTGGGACGACAGCGACCCGGTGCTGAAGACCTGGATGAAGGCCTTCCCCGGCACGGTCGAGCCGAAGAGCGCCATCCCGGCCGCCCTGCTGCCGCATCTGCGGTACCCGCAGGACCTGTTCAAGGTCCAGCGCGACCTGCTGGGGATGTACCACATGACCGACCCGACGGCGTTCTTCAACGGGACGGACATCTGGCAGGTGCCGACCGATCCGACCAACAGCGCCAACAAGCCCCAGCCGCCGTACTACCTGACCCTGCGGATGCCGGACATGCCCGCCGCCACCTTCTCGCTGAACAGCACCTTCGTGCCCAGCGGGCGGCCCAACCTGGCGGCACTGATGTCGGTGGACTCGGATCCGGGCCCCGACTACGGCAGGATCCGGATCCTCACGGTGCCCAGCGACAGCAACACCCCCGGGCCCAGCCAGGTGCAGGCGAAGTTCAACTCGGACTCGGTGGTGGCCCCCCAGATCACCCTGCTGAAGAACGGCAGTGACGCGAACCTGGACTACGGCAACCTGCTGACCCTGCCGGTGGGCGGCGGCTTCCTCAACGTCGAGCCGGTGTACGTCAAGGGCAGCGGGTCCAACTACCCCGTGCTGCAGAAGGTGCTCGCGGTGTACGGCAACGACAACGTGGGCTTCGAGGACAACCTCGGGGCGGCGCTGACCGACGTCCTCGGCGCGGCGCCGGGGGTGACCGGGGTGGCACCGGCGGCCGGCGGGACCAGCACGGCCGGGACCACACCGCCGGCCTCGGGCGGCGGCGCGGGGGGCGGCAGCGGTGGCGCGGTCGACCCGGCGCTGAAGCAGGCGCTGGTCGCGGCGCAGAAGGCCGAGTCCGACTCGCAGAACGCGATGAAGGCGGGCGACTGGGCGGCCTACGGCACGGCGCAGAAGGCGCTGCAGGACGCGCTCGACGCGGCGGCGGCAGCGGCGCAGAAGGACGGCGGCGGGTCCGCTGGCGCGCCGTCACCGTCCGCTTCGGCGTCCGCCACACCGGCCAAGCCCTCGACGGCGGCCGCGCCGCCGCCCGCGCCGACGGGTGCCGCGCCGCCCACGCCGACGGGTGCGGCGAGCGCGACCGCCTCGCCGTAGGTGTGCTGAGCTGCGCCCTTCGCCCGCCACCCGATCCGTGGTGGGCGAAGGGGGCGCCGCAGCCGTGTTATGGTTGAGACACAACGACGCGGGGTGGAGCAGCTCGGTAGCTCGCTGGGCTCATAACCCAGAGGTCGCAGGTTCAAATCCTGTCCCCGCTACTGAAGTCGAAGGCCCGGAGGTTCTCCTCCGGGCCTTCGGCCTTTTCGTCGTTCCGGCCGGGATCCGGTGCCGCCGGCCACGGTGTTGTCGCTCGCACGACAAGTTTTTCCCCCGGACGTGTTGACGCCGCCTCTGGTCTAGTCCACCGTGGGTCCACCCCGCGGGCCGCTCCCACGGGCGAGGGGAGCGGAGGAATGGTCGCGCGGGCCGGGGCGGGTGGCGTGCTCCGCTATGAGCTGCTCGGGCCGCTGCTGGTCCGCCGGGCCGGGGTGGCCCGCGATCCGGGGCCCGCCATGCAGTGCGCGGTGCTGGCGGTGCTGCTGCTCAACGCCAACGAGCCGGTGCCCAGGGAGCAGATCACCCAGGCCGTCTGGGGTGCCCGCGCCACCGCCAACTCCACCGGTCTGGTGGCCACCTACATCTCGCGGCTGCGGCGGATCCTGGAACCGGAACGGCCGCCGAGGGCGGCGGGCACGGTGCTCACCTCGTACGGCGCGGGCTATCGACTCGCGGTCGGTCCGGGCGAGTTGGACCTGCACGAGTTCGAGTCGGCCCGGCAGCGGGCCAGAGTCCAGCGTGCGGCCGGTGAGGCGGCCCGGGCGGCCGCCACCCTGGACGAGGCGCTGGCACTGTGGCGCGGCGGCGGGCTGGACGGGCTGCCGGGACCGTTCGCCGCGCTGCACCGCACCCGGCTGGCCGAACTGCGGCTGGCCACCCTGGAGGAGCGCTTCGAGCTGGCGCTGCTGCTCGGACGCCAGCACGAGGTGGTCGCCGAACTCGGGCTGCTGGCCGCCGCCCACCCGCGGCGGGAGCGGCTGCGCGGTCTGCTGATGCTGGCGCTCTACCGGGCCGGGCGGCAGAGCGAGGCGCTGGCGGTCTTCGCGCAGACCAGGCAGGCCCTGATCGACAGCCAAGGTCTGGAGCCGGGAAAGGAGTTGGCCGACCTGCAGCGGCGGATCCTGCTCGGTGACCCGGGTCTGGAGCTGGAGCGGAGCTCGCCGGATCCGGGGGCGCGGTGGCGGGTGATCTGCCGTCCGGCCCAACTTCCGTCCGATCTGGCGGACTTCACCGGGCGGTCGGCCGAGGTGCGATCGCTCGCGCGGAGCCTGGGGGCGGGCGCGGGCAGCCGGACCGGGGCGGTGCCGGTGGCGGTGGTCAGCGGGCCGCCCGGGGTGGGCAAGACCGCCTTCGCCGTGCGGGTGGCGCACCGGCTGCGCGATCGGTTCCCGGACGGCCAGCTCTACGCCGGGCTGCACGAGGCCGACGGGCGGCCGGGCGAGGTGGGCGCGCTGCTGGGCGCGCTGCTCACCGACCTCGGGGTGGCGAGTGAGGCGCTGCCCGCCGAGCCGGAGCGGCGCGGCGCACTGTTCCGCTCGGTCACCGCCGGGCGCCGGCTGCTGCTGGTGCTGGACGACGCCCGGGACGAGGCGCAGCTGGCGGCGCTGCTGCCGGGGTCGCCCAGCTGCGCGGTGCTGGTCACCGCGCGGGGGCGGTTGGCCGGGCTGCCCGGCGGGCGGGCGGTGGTGCTGGACTGCCTCGGGGCCGGCGACGCGCGGCGGTTGTGGCGGCGACTGGCCGGGGAGCCGGGGCGGGCGGCGGGGGAGGCCGCGGTGCTGGCCGCGTGCGCCGGGCTGCCGCTGGCCCTGCGGGCGGCCGGTGGCCGGCTGCTGGCCCGGCCGGGGCGCGGACTCGGCGCGCTGGCGGCCAGGTTGGCGGACGAGGAGCACCGGCTGGCCGAGCTCAGCCCGGGGGGCGCGGGCGTGCTGCGGGCGCTGGGCTCGGCCCGGTCCCGGCTGCGCCGTGCCCCGGACGGCCCGGCGGCCGTCGCCGCGCTGCGACTGCTGGCGCCGGTGGGTCCCGGCGGCTTCGACGTGCCGACCGCCGCCGGGCTGCTCGGCCGGTCCGAACCCCGGGCCGAGTCCCTGCTCGACCTGCTGACCGAGCACGGTCTGCTGCTCGCCGCCGACGACGGCCGCTACGGGATGCACCCGCTCACCGCGCTCTTCGGCCGGTCCGCTCCCGCCGGTCGTCCCGCTCGCCGCTGAGCGGGCGTTCGATGGACGGGGGATGGAATCCGGATGGCGCCGACTAAGTCACATGGGTCACCGCAACCGCGCTGACCAGCCCTGACGTGCCGTCAATCAGGTTCGCCCGAGGCCCGCGCACGGGTGACGGGCGCTCTGCGGAGCCCGGCCGCGCGACTCCCCTTGACCGGCTATTTGGTCTAGTCCACTCTGAGTCCCGTCCGCGAGGACAGCACGCTCCCTGCCACCTGTGCCCTGCCGTCCGGGTGGGGCGCCCGGGCGCGGCCCGGTAACGCCGCGCCGTCCTGCCGATCCGAGGAGCCGCACCGTGCAACGTGCGACCAGACAGACCCAGAGAAGACCCGGCACGAGCGAGCGGCGACCGCCGGCCGCCCGCTCGACGGTGGCCGGGGTGGCGGCCTTCGCCCTGGCGGTGAGCGGCCTGGCGCTGCTCGCCGGCGGTGGCAGCGCCAGCGCCGATCCGGTGAACCTGCTGGACAACCCGGGCTTCGAGCTCGGCAACCTGACCGGCTGGAGCTGTTCGGCGAACTCCGGCGCCGTCGTCACCAGCCCTGTGCACAGCGGCAGTTACGCGCTGCAGGCCACCCCGGCCGGCAGTGACGACGCGCAGTGCGTCCAGCAGGTCTCGGTGCAGCCCGACTCCAGCTACAAGCTGAGCGGTTGGGTGCAAGGCAGCTACGTCTACCTGGGCGACAGTGGCACCGGGGGGACGGACACCTCCACCTGGAGCAGCAACTCCGCCTGGAACCAGCTCAGTACCAGCTTCACCACCGGCGCCTCGACCACCAGCGTGACCGTCTACCTGCACGGCTGGTACGGGACCGGCGCGTACGGCGCGGACGACCTGGTGCTCAGCGGTCCGGCCGGGCCGAACCCCACGCCGACCCTGACCACCACCGCGACGCCGACGCTGACGCCCACGGCGACGCCCACCTCGACGCCGACTTCGACACCCACGGCGACCTCGACTCCCACCTCCACCTCCACCCCCACGGGACCTGGCGGCGGGAACAAGCACCTGCTGACCGGCTACTGGCAGGACTTCGACAACGGGGCGACCGACCAGAAGCTCAGCGACGTCAACCCGGCCTACGACATCATCGCGGTGGCCTTCGCCAACGCGGATCCGAGCAGTCCCGGCGGCATCACCTTCAGCCTGGACAGCACGCTGTCGAGCAAGCTCGGCGGCTACACCGACGCGCAGTTCCGGGCCGACATCGCGGCGGCGCACGCGGCCGGCAAGAAGGTGGTCCTCTCGGTCGGCGGCCAGAACGGCACCATCTCGGTGAGTGACTCGACCTCCGCGACCGACTTCGCCGACAGCGCGTACTCGCTGATCCAGCAGTACGGCTTCGACGGGGTCGACATCGACCTGGAGAACGGCGTCAGCCCGACCTACATGAGTCAGGCGCTGCACGCGCTGGCAGCGAAGGTGGGCAGCGGCTTCGTGCTGACCATGGCACCGCAGACGATCGACATGCAGTCCACCGGTACGGCGTACTTCCAACTGGCGCTGGCCACCAAGGACATCCTGACCATCGTCAACACCCAGTACTACAACTCCGGTTCGATGAACGGCTGCGACGGCAACGTCTACTCCGAGGGCAGCGTCGACTTCCTCACCGCGCTCGCCTGCATCCAGCTCCAGGGCGGCCTCGCGCCGAGCCAGGTGGGTCTCGGGGTGCCGGCCTCGACCAGCGCCGCCGGCAGCGGCTACGTCTCGCCGCAGACCGTGGACAACGCGCTGGACTGCCTGGCGAACGGCACGAACTGCGGCTCCTTCAAGCCCCCCACCAGCTGGCCCGGCATCGGCGGTGCGATGACCTGGTCCACCAACTGGGATGCCAGCAACGGCAATTCCATCGCCACGACGGTCGGCGGCCACCTCCACGGCATGAGCTGACCGAGCGTCGGAGCAGAGCGCACATCTCTCACCCCCACAGCAGAGAGAAGAGAACCGCATGCGTAGAAGGAGCAGATCGACAGGGGCGGTGACCGCGGCGGCTGCCATCCTGCTGGGCGGCGCCCTGTCGGTGCTGGGCATGGCCCATGCCCAGGCCTCGCAGCCCCAGCCCGCGGCGGCCGCCCCACCGGCCGCCGCCCCCCTGGCCGCCACCCCGGCCAACACCACCGGCGCGCCCGCCACTTCGGGCGGCATCACGGTGGCCTACTACGACCAGTGGTCGGTCTACCAGAACGCGTTCTACCTGCAGAACGTGGCCGCCAGCGGTGAGGCCGGCAAACTCACCTACCTGATCTACGACTTCGAGAACATCGACCCCACCAACCTGACCTGCTTCGAGGCCGACCAGGCCGCCTCGCAGGACGAGAGCGACCCCAACGCGGGTGACGGGGCCGGCGACTCGTACGCCGACTACGGCAAGACCTTCGCCGCCGGCAACAGCGTGGACGGCAGCACCGACACCTGGAACCAGCCGATCGCGGGCAACTTCCACCAGCTCCAGGAGCTGAAGGCGAAGTACCCGAACCTCAAGATCCTGCTGAGCCTGGGTGGTTGGACGTACTCCAAGTACTTCTCCGACGCGGCGGCCACGCCGGCCTCGCGCCAGAAGCTGGTCTCGTCCTGCATCAACATGTTCATCGACGGCAACCTGCCCTCGCAGAACGGCTACGGCGGCACCGGCACCGGCAAGGGCATCTTCGACGGCTTCGACATCGACTGGGAGTACCCCGGTGGCGGCGGCCACGTGGGCAACCACTCCAGCACGGCCGACAAGCAGGACTACACCGCGCTGCTGGCCGAGTTCCGCTCGGAGTTGAACACCCAGGGCGCGGCCGACGGCAGGACCTACGCGCTCTCGGCGGCGCTGCCCTCCGGCCAGGACAAGATCCAGAACGTCCAGACCGACCAGATCGCCCAGTACCTGACCTTCGGCGACCCGATGACCTACGACATGCACGGCGGTTGGGAGCCCAACTCGACCAACCACCAGTCGCCGATCTACGACAACCCCGCCGACCCGTCCAGCCCGATCCCCCCGGGGACCAGCAAGTACTCGATCGACGAGGCGATCAAGGCCTACACGGTGGGTGATCCGCAGTACGGGATACCCGGCGGCTTCCCGGCGAACAAGCTGACCATCGGGGTGCCGTTCTACTACCGCGGCTGGACCGGCGTGCCGGCCGGCAACGACAACGGCCTCTTCCAGACCGCCACCGGGCCCGCGCCGGGCGCGCCGGACTCGGGCAACGTGGCCGGGATCCGGATGTACAAGGAGCTCTCGGGGGTGGTGGACAATCCCGCGGACACCTTCTGGGATCCGGTGGCGCAGGCCGCGTACTTCTACGACGGCACCAACTTCTGGTCCGGTGAGGACGCCCAGTCGATCCAGGCCAAGGCGGACTACCTGCACTGCAACGGGCTGGGCGGAACGATGATGTTCTCGCTCTACGACCTGGATCCGGCGGCCACCCTGTTCAACGACGTGGTGGCGGACACCGCGGGCTCCGCGAGCAGTTGCCCGGCTCCGCCGACTCCGACGCCCACCCCGACACCCACGCCCACTCCGACGCCGACTCCGACGCCCACCCCGACACCCACGCCCACTCCGACGCCGACGCCGACGCCCACGCCCACTCCGACGCCCACGCCCACTCCCACGCCCACCGGTCCGTCCGGCGGCCTGGTGGTCAACGGCGGCTTCGAGTCCGGCTCGCTCGCCCCGTGGACCTGCTCCGGCAACCTGGGTTCGGTGGTGACGAGTCCCGCGCACTCCGGCTCGCACGCCCTCGCGGGCGCCGCCAGCTCCAGTGACGACGCCCAGTGCTCGCAGACCATCACGGTCCAGCCCAACACCACCTACACCCTGTCCGGTTGGGTGCAGGGCAACTACACCTATCTCGGGGTGACCGGCTCCGGCGCGGACACCTCGACCTGGACCTCCGGCTCCGGCTGGTCCCAGCTCTCCACCAAGTTCACCACCGGCCCCTCGGTCACTTCGGTGTCCATCTGGGTGCACGGCTGGTACGGCCAAGGCACGTACTACGCGGATGACATCAGCGTGAGCTGAGACCGTGTGATCTGAGCGGCTGTGAGCTGACGGAGGCGGTGTCACCAGTAAGCGGTGGCACCGCCTCCGGTACTATGGGCGAACAAAACTCGGTACATCCCCGGCATGGCGGGGTTTGTGGGGCGCAAGTGTCGGGAAATCGACAAAGCGCTGAAGCAATCTCGCCCGCTTCGGTCCGGCTCGGCAAAATCGCTCGAGCCGGTGTACGCGAGTCTTCGGGTGATGCGACGATGGACCACATGGGGGACGGGGCACGGCAGTTGACGAGCCGTGAGTGGGAGTCGGCATGAGGCGAAGCGAGCACCGGCAGCAGGACCTCGACGCCGTGACCGGATCCGCCGTGCCCATGGCGCCCGCTGCGGACCCGCAGGACCCGGCGGCTCTGACCGCACCCGTCCCCGCGCAGCGCGGCAGCCGGCCCACCGAAGCCGGGCGGGCCTACGGCCCGGAGAGCCTGGTGCACGTCCCCGTCCCGCAGGTGGCCGGCCGCTACCCCGCGTCCGCCGACCAGGCACCGGGCTCGGCGGACGAGGCCGAGAGCGTCCTCGACGCCGCCTCCTTCGAGACCGAACTGGCCGCCCGCGAATCCGCCGCGCTGGAGACCCGGTACCGCGCCGCCGCCGACGCCGGCGACGCGGGTTCCGCCAGCCAGCTCGGCGCGCTGCTGCTGCGCCGGGGCGACCTGGACGAGGCCGAACCGTATCTGCGCAAGGCCGCCGCGGCCGGCCTGCGGGCCGCCGCCAACAACCTCGGCGTGCTGCTGCACCAGCGCGGCCACCGGGCCGAGGCCGGCGGCTGGTGGCGGCAGGCCGCGGTGGCGGGCAGCGCGCCGGCCGCGCACGCGCTGGGCCTGCACCTGCGCGACCAGGGCGACGAGGAGTCCGCCGAGTACTGGCTGCACTTCGCCGCCGAGCAGGGCCACCCGCTGGGCGCCTACGCGCTGGGCGACCTGATGGAGCATCGGCGCGACGTGCGCGCCGAACGCTGGTTCAAGACGGCCGCCGACGCGGGCCACCGCGAGGCCGCCTACCGGCTGGCCCGGATGCGGGAGGCGGCGGGGGACAAGGAGAGCGCCGAGACCTGGTACCGCACCGCCGCCGTGCGCAGCCACGCCCGGGCCGCGCTGCGCCTCGGCGTGCTGGTCGAGGAGCGCGGCGCGCGGGACGAGGCGGCCCGCTGGTACCGGCAGGCGGCGCAGAACGGCGAGCCGCGGGCGGCCTGCGCGCTGGGCTTCCTGCTGCGCGACTCCGGTGATCTGCCATCGGCCGCCGAGTGGTGGCAGGAGGCCGCCGAGGCCGGGGACGGCAATGCCGCCAACGCGCTCGGCGCGCTGCACGCGGGCCGCGGCGAGGACGGCGCCGCCGAGCGCTGGTACCGCGCCGCGCTGGAGGCCGGGGACCACAACGGCGCCTTCAACCTGGGCCTGCTCTGCGCGAGCGCGGGCCGGCAGGCGCAGGCCGAGCAGTGGTACCGCCGGGCCGCCTACGCCGGGCACCGGGAGGCCTGCAACGCGCTGGCCGTGATCCTGCTGCAGCGCGGCGACGAGTCGGGGGCCGAGCCGTGGTTCTCCCGGGCCGCCGAGGCCGGCAGTGTGGACGGCGCCTTCAACCTCGGCATCCTGCACGCGAACCGGGGCGAGCAGCAGCAGGCGCAGGAGTGGTACGCCAGGGCCGCGGCCGAGGGTCACGGCGAGGCGGCGCTGCAGCTCGCGGTGGTCAAGGAGCAGCGCGGCGACCTCGCCGCAGCGATGGAGCGCTACCGCCAGGCGGCCACCGGCGGCTCGGCCGAGGGCGCCTTCCGGCTGGCCTCGCTGCTCGACCGGCGCGGGGACGTGCCGGAGGAGGCCGAGCACTGGTACGCGATCGCGGCCGACGCCGGCCACAGCCGGGCCCAGGTGCGGATGGGCGTGCGGGCGGCCGAGCGGGGCGCGCTGGAGATCGCCGAGAGCTGGTACCGCAGGGCGGCCGAGACCGGCAGCCGCAGCGCCGCTTTCAACCTCGGCCTGCTGCTGGCCCGTCAGGAGCGGGAGGCGGAGGCGATGCTCTGGTACACCCGGGCCGCCGACGCCGGGCACGGCCGGGCCGCGCTGCGCCTGGCGCTGCTGGCGCTGCGCCGGGGTGAGCCGGTGCAGGCGGAGAACTGGTGCCGGCGGGCGACCGACTACGGTCCGCCGGAGGTGGCCGAGCGCGCGGCGCGACTGCTGGACGCGCTGCGCCCGGAACTCAGCGCCTGACCCTGCACACCTGACCGGCCGCCTCGCCGCGCGCTTGCCCGTGTGCTTGCCCGTGTGCTCGCCCGCGTGCTCGCCAATGACCATGAACATGCTCCGGGCTGAGATCTCATGTTGACTTAGACAAAGTCCAAGTTAGGATCGAGTCACACGACCGGATGACGCGAAGGTGCTCCCCATGACTGCCCAAGAAGAGCTGCGGCCGACCCTGACCACCGAGGCCGGCGCGCCCGTTGCCGACAACCAGAACACGGAGACCGCCGGCCCCGGCGGCCCCTCCCTGATCCAGGACCAGCAGCTTTTCGAGAAGCTCGCACACTTCAACCGCGAGCGGATCCCGGAGCGCGTGGTGCACGCCCGTGGCGCCGCCGCCTACGGCACCTTCACGGTGACCGCGGATGTCACGCGGTACACCCGGGCGTCGTTCCTCTCCGAGGTGGGCAGGCAGACCGAGACCTTCCTGCGGTTCTCCACCGTGGCGGGCAACCTCGGCTCCGCCGACGCGGTGCGCGACCCGCGCGGCTTCGCGCTGAAGTTCTACACCGAGGACGGCAACTACGACCTCGTCGGCAACAACACGCCGGTCTTCTTCATCCGGGACGCGCTCAAGTTCCCCGACTTCATCCACACCCAGAAGCGCGACCCGTACACCGGCTCGCAGGAGGCGGACAACGTCTGGGACTTCTGGGGCCTGTCGCCCGAGTCGACCCACCAGGTGACCTGGCTCTTCGGCGACCGGGGCATCCCGGCCTCCTACCGCCACCTCAACGGCTACGGCTCGCACACCTACCAGTGGCAGAACGAGGCCGGCGAGCACTTCTGGGTGAAGTACCACTTCAAGACCGACCAGGGGATCCGGAACCTGACCTCCGATCAGGCTGCGAAGCTCGCGGGCGAGGACCCCGACAGCCACCAGCGCGACCTGCGCGAGGCGATCGAGCGCGGTGAGTTCCCGAGCTGGACCGTGCAGGTGCAGATCATGCCGGCCGCCGACGCCGCGACCTACCGCTTCAACCCGTTCGACCTGACCAAGGTCTGGCCGCACGCGGACTACCCGCCGATCGAGATCGGCCGGCTCGAGCTGAACCGCAACCCCGACAACATCTTCGCCGAGGTCGAGCAGTCGATCTTCTCCCCGGCGCACTTCGTGCCCGGTATCGGCCCCTCGCCGGACAAGATGCTGCAGGGCCGCCTCTTCGCCTACGCGGACGCCCACCGCTACCGGGTCGGCATCAACGCCGACCACCTGCCGGTGAACCGCCCGCACGCCACCGAGGCGCGTACCAACAGCCGTGACGGACACCTCTACGACGGCCGGCACGGGCGGCAGAAGAACTACGAGCCGAACAGCTTCGGCGGACCGGTCGAGACCGGCCGTCCGCTCTGGGCGGCCACCGCGGTCAGCGGTTCGACCGGTACCCACGCGGCCCCGCTGCACGCCGAGGACGACGACTTCGTGCAGGCGGGCAACCTCTACCGGCTCTTCTCCGAGCAGGAGAAGCAGCGCCTGGTCGAGAACCTGGCCGGCTTCATCGCCAACGTCTCCGCCGACCGCGACGACATCGTCGAGCGCGCGATCGACAACTTCCGCCAGGCCGACGCCGACTACGGGCGGCGCCTGGAGGAGGCGGTGCGGGAGCTGCGCAAGCAGCGGTAGTCCGCGCCCCCATGACGGCGGGCCCCGACGATCAGCTGACTGATCGTCGGGGCCCGCATCCAGTTCGCGCGCGGGTCGGCAGCAGGCGTCAGACGCTCAGGCGGCGCAGCGCCTCGTCGTGCAGCACGCCGTTGCTGGCCACCGCGTCCGCTCCGCCCGGGCCGTCGATGCCGTCCAGGCCGGTGAACCGCCCGCCCGCCTCCTGCACCACGATGCACGGCGCGGCCATGTCCCACAGGCTCAGCTCCGGCTCGGCGGCGATGTCCACCGCGCCCTCGGCGAGCATCATGTACGACCAGAAATCGCCGTAGGCGCGGGTGCGCCAGCACGCGCGGGTCAGGTCCAGGAACGGGTCGAGCCGGCCGCGTTCCTCCCAGCCGCTCAGCGAGGAGTAGGAGAGCGAGGCGTCCTCGATCCGCGAGACGCCCGAGACGTGGATCCGCCCGGCCTTGGCCAGGCTGCGCCCGGCGTACGCGCCCAGCCCCTTGGCCGCCCACCAGCGCCGCTGCAGCGCGGGCGCCGAGACGATGCCGACCACCGGCTGCTGCTCGCCGTCCGGCCCCTCCTCGAGCAGCGCGATCAGGGTGGCCCAGACCGGCACGCCGCGGATGTAGTTCTTGGTCCCGTCGATCGGGTCGATCACCCAGCGCCGCGGCCCGGTCCCGACCAGCCCGAACTCCTCGCCCAGCACCGCGTCCCGCGGCCGGGCCCGCTGCAGCACCCCGCGGACCAGCTCCTCGGCGGCCTTGTCGGCGTCGCTGACCGGCGTCAGGTCGGGCTTGGTCTCGACCTTCAGGTCCAGCGCCCGGAAGCGCTCCAGGGTGACCGAGTCGGCCGAGTCGGCGAGTACGTGGGCGAGGCGGAGATCATCGTGGTAGTCGGCCATGGGTCGAACAGTAGCGAGCCGTCCGGTGAATCGACAGTTCGGCTCGCGTGGCGGGCGGTCAGGACCCGTCGGGCGAACGGTAGGCGGGGAAGGCGCTGGTGTCGATGCTGAAGCGGAACGGCTCGGGCAGCGGGATCTTGCGGCCGAACTCGAAGGTGAGCGCGTCGTTGTAGACGCCGTGCTCCAGGAAGCAGTGCAGGGTGCACTCACGCTTGAACGGGTCGACCACCAGGTAGAAGGGGATGCCGAACCGTCCGTAGAGGTCGACCTTGTCGATCAGGTCGATTCCCTTGGTGCTGCGGGAGAGGACTTCGGCCACCAGCGCGAGCTGGTCCCCGGGGTAGCTGCCCTCCAGGTCCACCGGGACATCGGCGGGCATCGCGAAGAAGTCGGGCTGCGGCTCGTCGGTGTAGCCGGGGTGCCTGATGGTCTGCTCGGCGGCGACCTCCCAGCCGGAGTGGAGCGCGAACTGCCGGAGCAACTCGAGCTGAATCTTCCAGTGCAGGGGCTTCCCAGATGGCGACACGATGACATTCCCGTTGATGAGTTCCACCCGGAAGCCCTCGGGAACCTCGATGCCATCGAGGATGCTGTGCGCGCGTTCGTCGACCACAGTCATCACGACCTCCTGAGAGCTGTTGGTCTCATGCTGGCACACCGCACCGACACTGCGGCCCTAATGCCCCGACCCGCTCAGTTGCAGCCCGACCACGCCCGCGATGACCAGCGAGATCGACACCAGCTTGAGCACCGAGGAGCTCTCGTTCATCCAGATCATGCCGTAGATCGCGGTGCCGGCCGCGCCGATGCCGGTCCAGACCGCGTAGGCGCTGCCGACCGGCAGGTGCTTCAGGGAGAGGGTGAGCAGGCCGAAGCTGCTCAGTGCGAAGAGGGCGAAGGCGATGGTGGGGCCGAGCCGGGTGAAGCCGTGGCTGAGCTTGAGGTTGATCGCGAAGCCGGTCTCCAGCAGGCCGGCGATGATCACCATGAGCCATGCCATCGGGTGCCTCCTCGGCGATCGGCGGACCTTCTTATGATCGCCAATCACCACGCCGCTGCCACCTCGGATCGCTCAGTCCCCCTCGTGGGCCTCCTTGCTGGACAGCAGCCGGCGCAGTGAGTAGAGCCGGGCCTGGTCGGCGTGGCCGTCCGCGACCCAGGCGTCCAGGGCGCAGTCGGGCTCGTCGTGGCTGCAGGCGCGCGGGCAGTCCACGGTGCCCGGCTCCAGGTCGGGGAAGGCGTGGATCACCCGGGACGGGTCGATGTGCGAGAGGCCGAAGGAGCGGAAGCCCGGGGTGTCGATCACCCAGCCCGGGTCCAGTGCCTTCTTGGCGCCGGGCTTGGCCCCGGGCGGCGGGGGCAGCCGCAGCGCGAGTGCCGAGACGGTGGTGTGCCGGCCGCGTCCGGTGATCGCGTTGACCTGGCCGGTGATCCGCTGGTGCTGCGGCACCAGGGCGTTGACCAGGGTGGTCTTGCCGACCCCGGAGTGGCCGATGAAGACGGTGGAGAGCCCGCGCAGCCGTTCCCGGACCGTCTCCGCGCCGGTGGTGGCCAGCTCGTCGCGGCTGGTGACCACGTACTCGATGCCGAGCGGGGCGTAGGACTCCAGCAGCGGGGCGGCCGAGGCCAGGTCGGACTTGGTGAGCACCAGCAGCGGTGTCATCCCCGCGTCGAAGGCCGCCACCAGGCAGCGGTCGATCAGCCGGGGGCGCGGCTCGGGGTCGGCCAGCGCGGTGACGATGGCCAGCTGGTCGGCGTTGGCCACCACGATGCGCTCGTACGGGTCGTCGTCGTCCGCGGTGCGCCGCAGCACCGAGGTGCGCTCCTCGACCCGGACGATCCGGGCGAGCGTGTCCGCCTCACCGGACAGGTCGCCGATCACGCCGACGATGTCGCCGACCACCACGCCCTTGCGGCCGAGCTCGCGGGACTTCATCGCGACGACCTCGCGTTCCCGCTTGGTCCCGGCGTCGACCAGGCAGGTCAGCCGGCCCCGGTCCACGGTGAGGATCATCGCCTCGGCGGCGTCCTCGTGCTTGGGCCGGATCCGGGTCCTGGGCCGGGAGCCCTTGCGGCCCGGGCGGTTGCGGATGTCGTCCTCGTCGGCGTCTTTGCCGTAGCGGCGCATGGTGCTGTACTCCCGCTCAGTCCGTCGCCGCCGTTGGTTCGAGCAACTCGGTCCACATCGCCGCGAAGTCCGGCAGGGTCTTGGCGGTGGTCGCCACGTTCTCCACCTGGATCCCGGGCACGGCCAGGCCCAGCACGGCCGCGGCGGTGGCCAGCCGGTGGTCCTCGTAGGTGTGGAAGACGCCGCCGTGCAGCTTGCGCGGGCGGATCCGCAGGCCGTCCTCGGTCTCGCTGACGTCGCCGCCCAGCTCGTTGATCTCCCTGGCCAGCGCGGCCAGCCGGTCGGTCTCGTGCAGCCGCAGGTGGGCGATGCCGTACAGGTGCGACTCGGAGTCGGCCAGCGCGGCGACCGCGGCGATCACCGGCGCGAGCTCGCCGACATCGTGCAGGTCGGCCTCGATGCCGTGGATCACCCCGGTGCCGCGGAACTCCAGCCCCGCCTCGGTGCTGTGCCGGTCGACGAACTCGCAGGAGCCGCCCATCCGGGTGTAGATCTCGCGCAGCTGGTCGCCGGGCTGGGTGGTGTGCCGGGGCCAGTCGCGGACGGTCACCCGGCCGCCGGTGACCAGCGCGGCGGCGAAGAACGGCGCGGCGTTGGACAGGTCCGGCTCGACCACCAGGTCGCGGCCCCGCAGCGCGCCGGGGGTGACCCGCCAGACGTCCTTCTCGCCGCCGTCCTCCGGCGCGTCGACCTGGACGCCGGCCAGCCGCAGCATGTCGACCGTCATCCGGATGTGCGGCAGCGAGGGGACCGGGCCGCCGATGTTGCGGACCTCCACCCCCTGGTTGTAGCGGGCGCCGGAGAGCAGCAGCGCGCTGACGAACTGGGAGGAGGCGGAGGCGTCCAGCTCGACCGTGCCGCCCTCCAGCGCGCCGGTGCCGTGCACGGTGAGCGGGAAGCCGCCGCGCCCGCCGTCCTCGATCCGGGCGCCGAGGGCGCGCAGCGAGTCGATCACGCCGTGCTGCGGGCGCTCGTAACTGCGCGGGTCGCCGTCGAAGTGCACCGGACCGTCGGCCAGCGCGGCCAGCGGCGGCAGGAAGCGCATGACCGTTCCGGCGTTGCCCACGTCCACCTGGGCCGGGCCGCTGAGCCGCCCGGCCGGGATGATCCGCCAGGCCTCGCCGCCCCCGCTGCCCCCGCAGGAGTTGTTGACCTGCTCCTCGATGCCCACGCCCAGGGCGCGCAGACCGTCCGCCATCAGCTGGGAGTCCCGGCTGCGCAGCGGTCGCCGCACCCAGCCGGGCTCGGCGGCCAGCGCGGCCAGGATCAGGGCCCGGTTGGTGACGGACTTGGAACCGGGGATGGTGACAGTCGCATCAACGGCGGTGGTCGCGACGGGGGCGGGCCACAGGGTCTCGGTCATGCGGTCAGTTTAAGGGGGGCCTGGAAAACGGCCTCGCGCCTCTTCGTTCTGTGGACAACCCATGGGCTGTGGACAACCGGGCCGGCCCAGAATCCGGCCCGGTCCCGAGCCCGGTTCGGCCGCCTGCCCGGGTCAGGCCAGCAGCTGGCTGCCGCCCGCGAGCAGGCAGGCCAGCGACACCACCAGGAAGAGCACCACCCAGAGCAGCGCGCTCACCCCGGTCAGCCGGGCCAGCTGGTCGGCGTCCGAGTCGCGGGCCCCGCCGAGCCGGCGCTTGCGCTGCAGCTCGATCACCGGCCGCACCCCGGCCAGCAGCAGGAACCAGACGCCCAGGTAGGCGAAGGTGGCCTGCAACTGGGCGCTGCCGTACCAGGAGATGGCGAAGAAGGCGCCGCCGGTGAGCACCACCGAGAGCAGCCCGAAGGCGTTCCTGATCATGATCAGCATGGCGGCGAGCAGCAGGATCGCAATCCACAGCAGCGCGGTGATCCGCCCGGTGGCCAGCAGGGTGGCGCCGCCCAGGCCCAGCAGCGAGGGGGCCGTGTAGCCGGCGGCGGCGGTGAGGATCATGCCCGGCCCGTTCGGGTGCCCGGAGGAGACGGTCAGACCCGAGGTGTCCGAGTGCAGCCGGATGCTGTCCAGCCGGCGCCCGGTCAGCAGCGCCACCAGGCCGTGCCCGCCCTCGTGCGCGATGGTCACCACGTTGCGGCTGACCCGCCACAGGGGGTGCGGGAGTATCGCCAGCAGCGCGGCTGCCGCGCAGCCGAGCACCAGCCAGTGCGGCGGGTCGGGCTGGGTGCCCAGCACCTGCTGCCAGACCCCGCTGATGCTGTGGTTCATGATCGTCCTTGCCGTGCCGGGGTGTTGGGGAAGCCAGCAGCCTCCCATGCGAGGACCGCGGGGAGGTAGCCGCCGGTTCCGGGGAGCGCCGGATCGAGCCGGTCCGACGGTGGGCCGGCGATCCGGACCGGGCCGCGCCGGGCGCCGGACGGACGTGGGAGGCTGGCGACATGTGTGGTCGATTCGCGGCGAGCACCAAGCCGGAGGACATCGTCGAACTGTTCGACGTCAGCCAGTGGGACCCGGCCGAGACCCTCGCGCCCAGCTGGAACGTGGCCCCGACCGATCCGGTCCTCGCCGTCCTGCAGCGGCCCCCCAAGGGCGGCGGCGAGCCGGTGCGCCAGTTGCGGCGGCTGCGCTGGGGCCTGGTGCCGGCCTGGTCGAAGTCGCCGGAGACCGCGGTCAAGATGATCAACGCCCGCGCCGACACCGTGCACGAGAAGCCCGCCTACCGGCAGGCCTTCGCCTCCCGCCGCTGCCTGCTCCCGGTGGACGGCTACTACGAGTGGCAGACGATCGAGAGCGCCAGTGGCGGCAAGCCGCGCAAGCAGCCCTTCTTCGTCAACCGGGTGGACGGCGCGCCGCTCGCGCTGGCCGGGCTGTACGAGTTCTGGCGCGACCGCTCCGCCCCGGCCGACCACCCGCAGGGCTGGCTGGTCACCTGCACCATCGTGACCACCGAGGCCGAGCCGCTGCTGGCGCCGGTCCACGAGCGGATGCCGCTCTTCCTGCAGCGCGAGACCTTCGCCGACTGGCTCGACCCGGGACTGGACGACGCCGAGCAGGCCCGCTCGCTGCTGGTGGCGCCGGCACCCGGGCTGCTCCGGCTGACCCCGGTCGGCTCGGCGGTCGGCAGCATCCGCAACAACCACCCGGGGCTGACCGCGCGGGCCACCCCGGAGTCCGAGGGAGCGCTCTTCTGATGGCCGACGAACAGACAGCGGTGGACACCCCCGCGGGGCCGGCGAGGATCAGCTGGCACCGGGCCGCCGGCCGGCCGCGCGCGGTGCTCGGCCTCGGGCACGGCGCGGGCGGCGGGATCGAGGCGCCGGACCTGGCGGCCCTGGCCGCCGCGCTGCCGGCGCACGGCGTCACCGTCGCGCTGGTCGAGCAGCCCTGGCGGGTGGCCGGCAGGAAGGTGGCCCCCGCGCCGAAGACGCTGGACACCGGCTGGCTGCCGGTGGCCGGACGACTGGCCGCCGAGGGCGTGCCGCTGGTGGTCGGCGGACGCAGCGCGGGCGCCCGGGTGGCCTGCCGGACCGGCGCGGCGAGCGGGGCGGTGGCGGTGCTGGCGCTCGCCTTCCCGCTGCACCCGCCGGGCAGGCCGGAGCGCTCCCGGGTCGAGGAACTGCTCGGCACCGGGCTGCCGACGCTGGTGGTGCAGGGCGAGCGGGACAGTTTCGGCACCCCGGCGGAGTTCCCGGCCGACCGGCAGCCGGTGCCGATCCCGTACGCGAACCACGGCTTCGCGCTGCCGAAGTCGGCGCCGCTCGGCGCGGCGGCGGCGCTGGAGCTGCTCTGCGCGGCGGTCGCCGACTGGCTGGCCGGGCTGCCGCTGGACTGAACGTTGTGCCGCCCGATCGATCGCCGCCGCCGGGCCGCTTCGCGGCGGCCCGGCGGCCGTACCACTGGCGCACCCGGGTGATCCGTGCTCCCGCGGGAATGCCCGGGCGACCAGGCGGGTTAACCCCTTCGTCAGTGGTGCCCAGGCGGAAAGGCGGCGCACATGGGTTCGATCGCGTGCCCTGAGCGGCCCGAGGAGCAGAGCGCGCAGAGCGCCTTCCTCCCATGGTCGGAATGGCTTGTCGCGGGCGAGAAGCCCGTGAGCCCGATATCCTCCGTTCCGGGCCGACTCACGGTGAGTGGTGCTCGATTCAGCGAGGAGGTGGGTCCGGTCGTCGCGACCGAGGACGAGCCGAACATGGACCTGGGCGGGGACGACCCGCTGGGCGGGTCCGACCTCTCGGCCGAGCCGCCCGCTGCCGCATCGTCCGCCGGCGAGCCGCCGAGCGGTGACGAGCTGGCCGAGGCGATCGGCGAGGACACCTTCCGGGTGTCGGCCGAGGAGAGCGAGCAGGCGCGCCGGGCGCGCTTCGAGCGGGACGCGCTGGGCTACCTGGACCCGATGTACTCGGCCGCGCTGCGGATGACCCGCAACCCGGCCGACGCCGAGGACCTGCTGCAGGAGGCCTTCGCCAAGGCGTACGCCTCCTTCCACCAGTTCCGGGAGGGGACCAATCTCAAGGCCTGGCTGTACCGGATCCTGACCAACACCTTCATCAACTCGTACCGCAAGAAGCAGCGGGAGCCCCAGCGCACCGCCGCCGAGGAGATCGAGGACTGGCAGCTGGCTAGGGCCGAGTCGCACATGTCGACCGGTCTGCGCTCGGCCGAGACCCAGGCGCTCGACCACCTGCCGGACAGTGACGTGAAGGACGCCCTGCAGGCGATCCCCGAGGAGTTCCGCATCGCGGTCTATCTCGCGGACGTCGAGGGCTTTGCATACAAGGAGATCGCCGACATCATGGGGACCCCCATCGGTACGGTGATGTCCCGGCTGCACCGAGGCCGCCGCCAACTGCGGGGCATGCTGGAGGACTACGCCCGCGAGCGCGGCCTGGTCCCGGCCGGCAGCGGGGCTGGGCGCGAGGCGAAAGGCACGGGCTCATGAGCTGCGGAGGTCCGCACGCCACGGACTGCGGCGAGGTGCTTGACCACCTCTACGAGTTCCTTGACAACGAGATGGCCGAGGGCGACTGCGCCAAGCTGCGCGAGCACTTCGAGGAGTGCTCGCCATGCCTGGAGAAGTACGGCCTGGAGCAGGCCATCAAGGCCCTGATCAAGCGGTCCTGCGGGTGTGATGACACTCCGTCGGATCTGCGCAGCAAGGTGCTCGCCCGGATCGACAGCATCCGGGCCGGGCAGCGCGGCGGCGAGCCGGTCCTCGAGGTGGACCCCGCCGTCCCCGGGCACGGGGACAGCGCGGTGCTGACGGCTTCCCAGGCGGCGACGCCGGCGGAGTAGCGGCTCTGCGGGCATTGGGCTGCTCGGTGGAGCGGGGTGCTCGAGTGGGGCCCGGGAGTGATCCCGGGCCCCATCGCCATGTCCGGACCGTGACGGGGCAGTTGGGCGGTCGGCTGCCGGCCCTTGCGTGATGGGGCGTCAGTTCCCTTGCCTCACTCGATCGGGTGAGTGTGTCCGCTGCTCCGGCGGGTATCGGGCGCTGACGGGTTCGGTCGCCCTGGTGGAGCCCTATCCTCCTCAGACGAGCCTGTCGGCGAGCTGGGGAGGCTGAGATCGCTGTCGATCGTGGGGGCCGCGAGCTCCCTGAGCAGACACCGGCGCGGCTCCCCGCGGCGGCTTTCGGCTATGTCCTGCTGGTGCTCGGCGCGGCCGCCCTCGCGCTGCTGCCGCTGCTGCCCGGGGCGGCCGCCCGGCTGGGGCTGCCCGGTTGGCTCGGCGGCCCGGTCGACTGGCCCAAGGTCGCCCTGCTCGCCTTCCTGCACGCCTGCTGGGAGTCGGTGGCCCAGGGCCTGCCGACCCCCTGCCTGCGGCTGGCCCGCCGACTGCGCCTGCTGCTCGCGCGAGCCCTCGGTCAGGGCGCCCGGCCGGGCGCCGGGCTGGGGCCCGCGCCGGTGCGCCCGAGCGCCAACACCTTCCTGCCGGTGCTCTTCGCCGGGGTGCTGATGCTGCCGCCGGCCGCCGCCGCGCTGGTCGCCCTGCCCGCCGCGCTGACCGGCGCGACGGCCGCCCCACGGGCGCTGCGCCGGGCCTGGAACGCCGCCCAGTTCGCGCTCGCGGCCTGGCCGGCGTCGGCCCTGTTCCACCTGCTCGGCGGCCCCCGGCTGCTGTTCGGTTCCCGCTACCCGGCCGCGCTGCTGCCCGCGCTGGCCGCCGTGCTGGTGTTCTGCCTGGTCAACGGGGTACTGGTGGCCGGCATCCGGCTGCTGGCCGAGCACTGCCCGCCGGCCGAGCTGCGCCGGGGCGCGGTCTCCGTGCTCGGCCCGCCGGCCTTCGTGCACGCGCTCGGCGGCCTGATGATGGCGGTGCTCTGGCAGGGCCCGTACGGCGCCTTCGCGGCCCTGCTCGCGCTGCTGCCGCTCTCGGTCTCGGCCTGGGTCTTCGCCCAGGGCCACCGTGAGCGGGCCGCCCATCGGGCCACCGTGGAAGCGCTGGTGCAGGCGGTGGAGATCAAGGACGCGTACACCCGCGGCCACAGCGAACGGGTCGGCCGGGCCTCGGTGCTGATCGCCGGCCAGCTCGGGATGAGCGGCGAGCGGCTGCGCACCCTGCACTTCGCGGGCACCCTGCACGACGTCGGCAAGCTCGGGGTGGCGACCGAGCTGCTGCGCAGGAACGGTCCGCTGACCGAGGCGGAGCGCCGGGCGGTGGAGGTGCACCCCGAGTACGGGCACGACCTGGTGCGCGGCATCGACTTCCTGGGCGAGGCGCACGCCGCGATCCTGCACCACCACGAGCGGCTGGACGGCCGCGGCTATCCGCACGGGCTGGTCGGCGACCGGATCCCCGAGTTCGCCCGGATCATCGCGGTGGCCGACGCCTTCGACTCGATGACCTCCACCCGCTCCTACCGGCGCGGCCGTCCGGTGCCGGAGGCGGTGGCCGAGCTGCGCCGCTGCGCGGGCAGCCAGTTCGACCCGGCGATGGTGGAGGCGCTGGTACAGGCGGTGGACCGGTGCGGCTGGCAGCCGGTGCTGCCACCGGCCCCGGCGGCGGACGGCGCGGTGCCCGACATCCCGCTCGGCCTCCCGGAGCCGGGCCCCCGGACGGCGGCGCGGTGAGGCCGGCCAGGGCGCCGGGCAGGCTGCTCGCCGCCGCTCCCGACCCGGCCGTCAGCGGGGCCTCACTGGTCCGGGCGGCGGCGCTGCTGCTGCTCGCCGGAGCCCTCGCGGCGGTGCTCGCGCACGGGCTGACGGATCCTCGGGTCGCCCTGGCCTTCGGCGTCCTGATCGCGATCGGTGAGGCGGCCCGGGTGGCCGACGCCGGTGGTGGTCGGGGCCAGGCTCCGCTGGGGGCCGCGGCGGGGCTGGCCTACGCCCTGCTCGGCCCGCTGCGCGGGCTGCCGACCGGTCACGGGGTGTGCCAGGTGGTCGCCGTGGCCGGCACCGGCCTGGCCGTCGGGGCGCTGGTCCGTGCCCTGGTGCGCTGCGGCGGGCGGCTGCGGCGCGCGGAGCGGGACCGGGCGCGGTCCGCGGTGCCGCGCCCGCGGCCGCCCGCCAGCTCTGACCACCCCGCCAGCTCTGACCACCCCGCCAGCTCTGACCGCCCCGCCAGCTCTGACCGCCCCGGCGGCCCCGGCAACTCCGGCAGCCCCGGCGACTCCTGGCCCGCCCGGCCGCCGGGCAGCGCACCGGCCAGGCCGCACCGCTGGTCGCCGGCCTGGTTACGGGCCCGGCGCCCCGGCCGGGCGGACGGCCGGGCCCACCGTCGCGGACACCGCTACGGCGCGGGCAACCGCTACGACGGCGCGGCCCGGCGACTGCTCGCCGTGGCCTTCGCCGCCACCCTCTTCCAGCCGCTCTACACCAGTGGCGCGCTCGACCGGATCCCGCTGGCCGGCCCCGCCTACGGCGTCTTCCTGGTGCTGGTCGCGGCGCTCGCCGGGCTGGCCGACGCGGTGCTCGCCGCCTGCCAGCGGCCCGGCGGCGGCCGGTTCGGCCCCGCCCTGGAGGCGGAGCTGCGCGCGCTGCCCGGGATCGGCTCGGCGATCGCCGCCACCGGGATGCTGGTCAGCCTGGCGGCCGGCGAGGTCGGTCTCTGGGCGCTGCCGGTGTTCTGCCTGCCGCTGCTGCTCGCCCAGGCCTCGTTCCGGCGCGCCGCCGCCGTCCGGGCCACCTACGGGCAGACCATCGCCACCCTGGCCCGGGCCACCGAGGTGGCCGGCTACACGGCGCCCGGGCACGCGCGCCGGGTCGCGGACACGGCGTGCGCGCTCGGCCGCGAGCTGGGCCTGAGCACCCACGATCTCGCCCTGCTGGAGTACGCCGCGCTGATGCACGACATCGGCCAGCTCTCCCTGGTCGAGCCGGTGCGGGGCGGTGCCACCGCGCTGCTGCCCGAGCCCGAGCAGCAGCGGATCGCCAGGCTGGGCAGCGAGGTGATCCGCTGCTGCTCGGGGTCGGGAGCGGTGGCCGAGCAGGTGGCCCGGCTGGCCGATCCGCTGCTCGGCCCCGACGGCCGGCCGGACCGCAGCCTGCCGCTGGCCGCCCGGATCATCCGGGTGGCCAACGCCCACGAGGACCTCACCGGACCGGCGGAGCAGGGCGAGGCGGCGCTGTCCGTGCTGCGCGCGCAGAGCGGGCGGACCTACGATCCGGTGGTGGTCGCGGCGCTGGAGCGGGTGCGGGCCGCCGGCGGCGGCCCGTGCACGGTGGCTCGGACCGGGAGCGGGTGACCGGCCCGTTGGTGACGTAGCGTGACGGACCGCATGGGAAGCGCACCCTGCCGCCGCCGTGGTTGGATGCGGTCGTAGCGTGGAACACCCGAGCAGGGGCTACCCGCCCCCTCGGCCCCGGCCACAGCACTGGGTAGCACACCGTGCGGAACGCGAGTCGGCCGTCCCCGGCAGGAAGTGCCGGGAGCGGTCAGGCTCCCAGAGGACTCAGCAGAACCGAGCGGACAGGCGGCAGGGCAACGTGAAGATCTTCCACCGGGCACGGCATCGGCCGTCCGCCACCTGGCGGCAGACGACCGACCGGGCCTTCACGCTGATCGGCGACGGGCGCTACGAGGACGCCGGCGCACTCCTGGTGATGGCCGCCGACCTGGAGCCGTGGCTCTCCGACTCCTGGTTCAACCTGGCCCTGCTGCACAAGTTCCGCCGGGACTGGGAGCAGGCCAGGGTCGCGGGCCTGCGGGCCGTCGCGCTGCTCGACCGCGACCAGGGCGCTCCGGACTGGTGGAACCTGGGGATCACCGCCACCGCGCTGCAGGACTGGCCGCTGGCCCGCCGGGCCTGGCAGGCCTACGGTCTGCGGCTGCCCGGCGGTGGCACGGCGCCGGACGCGCCGGTCCAGCTGGAGCTGGGCACCACGCCGGTGCGGCTCTCCCCGGAGGGCGAGTCCGAGGTGGTCTGGGGCCGCCGGCTCGACCCGGCCCGGGTGGAGGTGCTCTCCATCCCGCTGCCCTCCTCCGGCCGCCGCTGGGGCGAGGTGGTGCTGCACGACGGCGCCCCGCACGGCGAGCGGGTCGCGGCCGGCACCGCGTACCCCGTCTTCGACGAGATCGAGCTGTGGGCGCCCTCGCCGGTGCCCACCTACGTGGTGCTGCTGCAGGCCGCCACCGAGGCCGACCGGGACGCGCTGGAGCGGCTGGTGGCCGAGGCCGGCTACGCGGCCGAGGACTGGACCTCCTCGGTGCGGCTGCTCTGCCGGGCCTGTTCGGAGAGCCGGATGGCCACCGACGACGGCCGCACCGCGCACCACGACCCGCACGACGACGGCGACGCCGCGCACCCGGGCCACCTGAGCCACCTGAGCCAGGGCAGCGGCGGCACGGACTGGCTGACCGAGCGCGAGTGCGGGATCGCCGCGCCGGCCGGCCTGGTGCGGCTGCTGCTGGACCGCTGGGTGGCGGCCGAGCCGACCAGCCGGGCCTACCGGGACGTGGAAGAGGTCTGCTGACCGGCGGTCTAGGCTGGTGGGGTTCCTGAGCAGGCCCACAGAAGCGGAAGAGCGATGGCGGAGCAGCACGAGCACACGCACGACGACGAGCACGGTCATGACCACGCGCAGGCCGAGCAGGCCGAGCAGGCTCCGGTCAAGGTGATCGGCGAGGAGCCCGATCTGACCAAGGGCACCGCGCGTCCGATCACCGTGGTGGGCAACCCGGTGCTGCACCGCGAGTGCAAGGTGGTCACCGAGTTCGACGCCGAACTGTCCGCGCTGATCGACGACATGTTCCAGTCGATGTACGCGGCGGCGGGCGTCGGCCTGGCGGCCAATCAGATCGGCGTGGACGCCAAGGTGTTCGTCTACGACTGCCCGGACGACGAGAACGTGCGGCACATCGGGCACGTGATCAACCCGGTGCTCGAGGAGCTCCCGGTCGGCAGCCGCACCCTGGACGACGGCAACGAGGGCTGCCTCTCGGTGCCCACCGCCTACGCCGAACTGGCCCGCCCCGACTTCGCGGTGGTGACCGGCCAGGACAAGGACGGCAACCCGGTCCGGCTCGAGGGCACCGGCTTCTTCGCCCGCTGCCTGCAGCACGAGACCGACCACCTGAACGGCTACCTCTACATCGACCGCCTCTCCAAGCGCGACCGCAAGGACGCGCTGCGGCAGATGGCCGAGGGCACCGCGAGCTACGCGACGGTGCCCAACAACTGACGCCGGGTCGGCAGCGCCAACCCCGAACGCCCCGCCGGGCAACAGCCGGCGGGGCGTTCGGGGTTGTGCGGCTGAGCGGTCAGCTGCGCGGCGGGCTCAGAAGTCGTCGTCGAAGGCCACCGTGCCCTCGACGGCCACCTGGTAGGCGGAGACCCGGCGCTCGAAGAAGTTCGTCAGCTCCTGGACGTTCTGCAGCTCCATGAAGCCGAACGGGTTGGTCGAGCCGTAGCGGATCGGCATGCCCAGGCGGGCCAGCCGCTGGTCGGCGACGGCCTCCAGGTACTGGCGCATCGAGTCGGTGTTCATGCCGGGCAGGCCCTCGCCGCACAGGTCGCGGGCGAACTGCAGCTCGGCCTCGACCGCCTCCTCGAGCATCTCGGTGACCTGCTTGGCCATCACGTCGTCGAAGAGGTCGGGCTCCTCCTCGCGGACCGTGTCCACCACCGAGAAGGCGAAGTCCATGTGCATGGACTCGTCGCGGAAGACCCAGTTGGTGCCGGTGGCCAGGCCGTGCAGCAGGCCGCGGCTGCGGAACCAGTACACGTAGGCGAAGGCGCCGTAGAAGAAGAGGCCCTCGACGCAGGCGGCGAAGCAGATCAGGTTGAGCAGGAAGGCCCGGCGGTCGTCCTTGGTCTGCAGCGACTCGAGGTGGTCGACCGCGTTCATGTACTTGAAGCAGAACTGGGCCTTCTGGTGGATGGAGGGGATGTTCTCCACCGCGGCGAAGGCGGCGTTGCGGTCGTCCGGGTCGGGCAGGTAGGTGTCCAGCAGCGTCAGGTAGAACTGGACGTGCACGGCCTCCTCGAAAAGCTGCCGGGACAGGTAGAGCCGGGCCTCCGGGGAGTTGATGTGCTTGTAGAGGCTCAGCACCACGTTGTTGGCGACGATCGAGTCACCGGTGGCGAAGAAGGCGACCAGACGGCCGATCATGTGCCGCTCGCCCTCGCTCAGCTTGGCGAGGTCGGCGACGTCGGAGTGCAGGTCCACCTCCTCCACGGTCCAGGTGTTCTTGATCGCGTCGCGGTAGCGGTCGTAGAACGACGGGTAGCGCATCGGACGCAGGGTCAGCTCGAAGCCCGGGTCGAGCAGCATCTTCTGGCGGCCCTCGGACTGGTCAAGGGGGGCGGAGCTCACTGGCAGGCCTCGCAGGACTCGGGGTTCTCCAGGGAGCAGGCGATGGCGGCGGCCTGCTCCTCAGCGGTCATGGTGGGGGAGGGGACAGTGACCGCCGGACGGGCGGCGCCGGAGGCGGCCTGGGCGATCCGGGTGGCCGGGCGCGAGCGCAGGTAGTAGGTGGTCTTCAGACCGACCTTCCAGGCGTAGGCGTACATCGAGCTGAGCTTGCCGATGGTGGGCGCGGCCATGAAGAGGTTGAGCGACTGGCTCTGGTCCAGGTACGGCTGACGGGCGGCGGCCAGGTCGATCAGCGCGCGCTGCGGCAGCTCCCAGGCGGTGCGGTAGCGCGAGCGCAGCTCGGCCGGCAGCCAGGAGAGCTCCTGCACCGAGCCGTTGGCGTCGCGCAGCGCGTCCCGGGTCTGCTGGTCCCAGACGCCCAGCTCCTTCAGCTCGCGCACCAGGTACGGGTTGACCTGGAGGAACTCGCCGGAGAGGGTCTCGCGCTTGAACAGGTTGGAGACCTGCGGCTCGATGCACTCGTAGACGCCGGCGATCGAGGCGATGGTCGCGGTCGGTGCGATCGCCAGCAGCAGCGAGTTGCGCAGGCCGGTGCGGGCGATCGTGCCGCGCAGCGCCGTCCAGCGCTCGGTCCACTGCGGGGTGGCGTCGGCGAAGTGGTCGATGTGCAGCTGGCCGCGGGCGGCGCGGGTCTCGGCGTAGGCCGGGTGCTGCCCGAACTGCTCGGCCAGCTCGCTGGAGCGCTCGTAGGCGGTCAGCATGATCCGCTCGGCGATCAGCGTGGAGAGCCGCTTGGCCTCGGCGGAGTCGAAGTCCAGGCCGAGCCGGAAGAAGACGTCCTGCAGGCCCATCACGCCCAGGCCCACCGGCCGCCAGCGGGAGTTGGAGGTGGCGGCCTCGGTGGTCGGGTAGAAGTTGATGTCCACCACCCGGTCCAGGAAGGTCACGGCGGTGCGCACGGTGGCGTCCAGCCGGGCCCAGTCCATGGCGTTCACCAGGTCGGCGGCGGTGGCGCCGGCGGCCACGTGGGCACCGAGGTTGACCGAGCCCAGGTTGCAGACCGCGGTCTCGGAGTCGTCGGTGACCTCCAGGATCTCGGTGCACAGGTTGGAGGAGTGCACCGTGCGGCCGGGCAGCGCGGTCTGGTTGGCGGCGCGGTTGGCGGCGTCCTTGAAGGTCATCCAGCCGTTGCCGGTCTGCGCCAGGGTGCGCATCATCCGGGCGTACAGGGTCTGCGCCGGGATGGTGCGGACCGCCTTGCCGGCCAACTCGGCCTTGCGGTAGGCCTCGTCGAACTCCTCGCCCCACAGGTCGACCAGCTCGGGCACGTCGGCCGGCGAGAAGAGCGACCAGTCGGCGTTGGCGTTGACCCGGCGCATGAACTCGTCCGGGATCCAGTGCGCCAGGTTGAGGTTGTGGGTGCGGCGGGCCTCTTCGCCGGTGTTGTCGCGCAGTTCGAGGAACTCCTCGATGTCCGCGTGCCAGGTCTCCAGGTAGACGCAGGCCGCGCCCTTGCGGCGGCCGCCCTGGTTGACCGCGGCGACCGAGGAGTCCAGGGTGCGCAGGAACGGCACGATGCCGTTGGACTTGCCGTTGGTGCCGCGGATCAGGCTGCCGCGCGAGCGGATCCGGGTGTAGGACAGGCCGATGCCGCCGGCGTGCTTGGAGAGCCGGGCGATCTGGGCGTACCGGGAGTAGATCGAGTCCAGGTTGTCCAGCGGCGAGTCCAGCAGGTAGCAGCTGGACATCTGCGGGTGCCGGGTACCGGAGTTGAACAGGGTGGGCGAGCTGGTCAGGTACTCCAGGCGGCTCATCAGCCGGTAGAGCTCGGCGACCTCGGCCACCGACTGCTCGCTGTCGCCCACCGCCAGGCCGCAGGCGACCCGGAGCAGGAAGTGCTGCGGGCGCTCCACCACCTTGCGGGTGATCGGGTGACGCAGCAGGTAGCGGGACTGCACGGTGCGCAGGCCGAAGTACTCGAAGCGGTCGTCGCCCTGCTCGTCGATCAGCGCGTTCAGCGCCGCGGCGTGCTTGGCCACGAAGGCGGCGGTGGTGTCGCCGATCAGGCCCTCGGCGTGGCCGACGGCGATCGAGGCGGTGAACGAGGTGGCGCCCTGGCCGTTCGCCTCGTCGGCGATCTCCTGGGCGAGCAGCCGGGCGGCCAGCTTCGAGTACTGGGGGTCCTCGGCGATCATCGAAGCGGCGGCGTCCACGGCCAACCCGCGAAGCTCGGCGAAGTCCGAGCCGGCATGGCGGCCGCGCAGCGCGGCGGCGGCGACGTGGCCGGGGTCCACCTGGGGGAGGTCGGCGCTTCGGTCGGTGAGCAGCCGGAGCAGCGCAGTACCGGGGTCGGTCTGGGCGGCGTCGGCGTGTCCCTGTGAGGGCAGGGAAGCAACTGAGGCAGCGACGGTCAAGGCGCTCTCTCCTGGGGCGGCGGCGGGCTGGGAGGCGTCCGTGGCCTGTGCGCGCCGGGCAGGGGAGATGGGCACGCCGAATCGTTGCGGCGCGCGCGTCGTCACCCTGGCCTGCCCGCGAGGCCGGACGGTACTGCGGTGCGTGAAAGGCCTCTGCGGGGAGGCCGGGCGGCACACCGTCGGCAGGTACTCGGACTGGCGGGCCACCCGGGGGCGGGCCCGCTCACCGCTGCGGGGCAGTCCCGGATTCGCACCGGGTTCCCCTGCGTCGACAGCGAGAGTGAGCATACATGTAGTGGTGGCCCCTTCGAGGCACCCCATATGTAGTGTCATGTGTAGTGTCGCGCACACAGCGGGCAGTAAGGCGGTCGGTGCCGGAAGGTCGCCTGACGCCGCGTCGGCGACCGGTCGCGGCTCCGCGGGACGGGGGTCGCCCCGCCACGCGGCGGTCTCAGAACGCTGGCCTAGGCTGTGCCGCATGGTGAGGGACACGGGGAGAAGGCAGCGCCTACGGGCGGCGTTGGTGGCGTTCATCGTATCGGCGGTCGCGACCGTCCTCGCCGGCACCGTCACCACCGCTTCGCCCTCGGCCGGGGCCGCCGCCAAGCCGGGCCCCGGAGCCGTCACGGCCGGCGGGTCGCCCGTGCCGAGCCAGGCGCCGGCGGACCCGGGCAAGCCGCTGCGGATCGGCATCTCCTACGGGGACACCCTCACCTGGAAGAACGACCAGGACCTGGCGACCGGCCTGGGTGACGCCGTGGACACCGGCTCCAAGTGGATCCGGGTCGACCTGTCCTGGGACGACATCCAGCCGGACAGCCCGAAGACCTACGAGTGGCAGCGGTTCGACCGGGTCCTCAGCGCCGCCAAGGCCCGCGGCCTGGAGGTGCTGCCCACCATCGGCTACACCCCGCCGTGGGCCCGCAAGGCGAGCTGCGCCTCGGACGACGCCTGCCCGCCGGCCGACCCGAACCTGTTCGCCGCCTTCGCCGCGGCCGCCGCCAAGCGGTACGCCCCGCAGGGCGTGCACACCTGGGAGGTGTGGAACGAGCCGAACATCCCGTTCTGGGCACCGGCCCCCGACCCGGCCGCCTACACTCAACTGCTCGGCGACACCAGCAAGGCGCTGCGTGCCGCGGACCCCAAGGCCTACATCCTGCTCGGCGGCCTGGCGGCGGTGAGCACCGGCCAGGACGCCGGCTACGTCTCGCAGGGCGACTTCCTCACCGCGGTCTGCAAGCTGGGCGCCAACAAGATGGTGGACGCGATCAGCTACCACCCGTACACCTACCCGTACCTGCCGAGCGCCAAGACCTCGTTCGGCACCGCGATGGAGGACATCAGCAGCGCCCCGGGCAACCTGGTGGCGATCCTGACCAGTTACGGCACGCCGGACCTGCCGATCTGGATCACCGAGACCGGCGCCGCCACCAACGGGCCCGGCACGGTGACCGACGGCACCGTCATCACGCCGCAGAACACCCATGTGACCGAGCAGTACCAGGCCACCATCGCCGCCGACACCGTTCGGGCCGCCGCCGCCAACCCCCATGTGGCAGCCGTCTTCTGGTTCACCGACCAGGACACCGGGCAGCCGTCGCAGAAGCAGCAGCGCTCGCTGTTCTACGGCCTGCGCCGCTTCGACGGCACCCCCAAGCCGGCCCTGGAGGCTTGGAAGGACGCGATCGGTGCCTACGAGCAGGGCTCCTCGGGCCCGCCGCAGGGCGGCTGAAGCAGGGCCCGGAACAGCTCCAGGTAGCGGCCGGTCAGCCCGTCCCAGTCGTAGCGCTCCTCGGCGCGCCGCCGCCCGGCCGCGCCGAGCCGGTCGGCGAGCGCGTGGTCGGTCAGCAGCTCGCGCACGGCGCCGGCCAGCGCGACCGGGTCGCCCGCCGGTACCAGCAGACCGTCGTGACGGTCGGTCACCACATGCGGGATGCCGCCGACCGCCGAGCCGACCACCGGAGTGCCGCAGGCCATCGCCTCCACCAGGGCCATCCCGAAGGACTCCGCCTCGGTCCGGGACGGCAGCGCCAGCACGGCCGCCTCGCGCATCGCCGCCACCAGCGCCGCCCCGGTCAGCTCGCCCTCGGCGGTGACCCGGTCGGCGATGCCCAGCCGCTGGGCCAGCGCAAGCAGGTCGGGCAGCGCGTCGCCGCCGCCGACCAGCCGCAGCCGGGCGTCGGGGACATCGTTGAGCCGGGCGAAGGCGTGCAGCAGTACGTCCACGCCCTTCCAGGCCGAGGAGCGGTCCAGCCGACCGGCGTAGAGCACCACCGGCGCTCTGGTCGAGGCGGGGGCGCCGGGGGTGAACCGGCGGGTGTCCACGCCGGGGGTGATCTGCACCGCGTGCGGCCGGCCGGCCGCCAGCGAGACCGGGGAGACCGCGACCAGCCTGGTGGCGCGCCGGAAGACCCGGGGCAGCAGCCGCCGCTCGTACCAGCCGATCAGCCGGTCGGCCGCGCCGGTGCCGGGCTCACCCTTGTGCATCGAGCCGGCGTGGTAGGTCAGGACGCTGGGTCGCCGGCCGGCCAGCACGACACCGAGGTCGCCGAGGCCGGGGACCGGGGCGTGCGCGTTGACCAGCTCGGCCCCGGTGCGGCGCAGCCACCAGCGCAGCCGCAGCGGCCAGAGCGGGTCGAGCGGGGTGTTGGAGAGCCGCAGCAAGGCGGGCAGCCGGACCACCCGTACCCCGTCCTCGACCCGCACGGTGCTGCGCAGGCCGCCGGGCCGGCTGGTCAGCACCACCGGGCTCAGATCGGGAGAGTCGGCCAGCGCGCGGGCGATCCGGGCCGCGTAGTGCTCGACACCGCCGACCTTCGGCGGGTAGTAGGGCGTCACCACCGCCACGGTCCGCCGGGTCACCGCAGCACCGCCTGCCGCGGCCGGGCGGACGGTTCGGCGGTGGCAGGCCGGTTCGCCGGCAGTTCCACGCGCAGCAGTTCGACGAAGTCCGCCGCCCGGGCCGCGTAGCCGGGGATCTCGGCGGCCAGGTATCGCCGGTAGGCCGCGCCCTCGGCGAGCAGCCGGTCCAGCAGCGCGATCAGGGTGTCGGCGTCGGCCTCGGCCATCGGGACCACCCAGTGCTCCAGGTGCAGATCCGCCATGATGCCGCGGGTCTTGTGGTCGTACTCGATGGCCGCGCACGGGACCTGGGCGATCAGGCCGAAGATCACCGAGTGGAACCGGGTGCCCAGGATGAAGTCGGCGGCCCGGTAGAGCGCGAAGATCTCGTGGTGGTCCAGCCCGCCGTCGTCCAGCACCCGCAGCCGCGGGTCGGCCACCAGCGCGGCGATCCGCGCGTTGACGATCCGGTCGTCGTCCCCCTGGTAGGCGCAGGTGACCTGCGGAGCCAGCACCACCGCGCAGTCCCGCCGATCGAGCAGGTGGGTGATCGCGGTGGCCAGTGCCCGTTCGTACGCCTGCTGGGCCGCGCCGCGCAGGAACTGGCGGGCGGTCACCACCACGAGCCGGGTACCGGGCCCGACGGCCAGCTCGGTGCTCCAGTCGCGCCACGCCCGGTCGCGGAAGGCGAAGGCGCTGTCCACCCCGCGCACCACGGTGGAGCCGGACACCCCGACCTCGGCGAGCCGGTGCACGCTGATCGACTCGCGGGCCACCACCAGGCGGCAGGACCGCAGGACCCGGCGGATCATCAACTGCTGGGCCCGGGTCGGGAACGGCCCGAAGGACTGCGGGGCCAGCACCACCGGAACCCGGAACCGCCGGGCCAGCCAGAGCGGCAGCAGCAGGAAGAAGATGCTCAGGTCGCTGGGCAGGTCGGCCCGCCCGTTCAAGTAGCCGCCGCCCAAGCTGACCACCAGGTCGGCCGCGGCGAGTGCCCGCAGTTCGGCGCCGATCTCGGTCGGCAGGATCCGGGCCAGTGCGCGCAGCGCCCGTCCGGAGCCGGGCAGCGTGGCGAGTGCGGCCAGCGCGCAGGCGAGCAGCTTGCGGCCGACCCGCAGCGCCTGGCGGATCTCCTCGTCGCCCACGCAGCGGCGGATCGAGCCGAGGTTGGCGACCCCGTCGAACTCGGGCCACTGCTGCGGCGACTCGAAGCCGGCGATCTCGATCAGCGCGCCGGGGTGGGCCTCGGCGAGCTGCTCGAGCAGTACGCTCAGCAGCGCCGCGTCGCCCCGGTTGCCGCGTTGGAAGGCGTTGACGACCAGGATCCTCACGCTCTGCCGCTCCCTCGTCCGCTCGTTCGTGCCGTGCCGCTGCGCTCGGCGACCTCGCGGTAGTGCCTCTCCAGGGCATCGAGGAATTCTTCGACCCCGTACCGCTGCGACCGCGCCGCCGAACCCGCGCCCAGGGCGGCCAGCCGGTCGGGCCGACCGAGCAGCCCGGCCAGCGCCGCCGCCAGTGCGGTGGCGTCTCCCGGTGGCACCAGCACGCCGTTGTCCGGGCCGACCAGTTCTGGCAGCCCGCCGACGGCGCTGGCGACCAGGGGGCGTCCCAGCTGCAGCGCCTCCAGTGCCACGGTGGGGAAGTTCTCCGGCCAGAGCGAGGGCAGCACCACCACGGAGGCGGTGCGCAGCCACTCGTGCACCCCGTCCGGTGGCAACCAGCCGGTGAAGGCCACGCTGCCCTCGGCGATCAGGTCCACCGACGCGGCCTGCAGAGCCGCCCGCGCCGATCCGTCGCCCACGATGGTAAGGCGTGCGGCTGGGTGATTCCTGATCAGTTCCCGAAAGCCGTCGAGCAGCACCGCCACCCCCTTGACCGGCTCCAGCCGCCCGACGAAGAGCAGGTGGTCGGCGGTGCGCAGCGGGGCGGGCCCGGGGCCCGGTTCGACCCCGTTGGGCAGTACGTGCACCGGCACCCGTCCCAGGTCGGGGCGGACCGCCTCGGCGAAGTAGCGGCTCGGCGCCAGCACCCGGTCCACCCGGCGCAGCCGGGGCAGGTAGCCGGGCCGCTGGAGCAGCCGCAGGTAGAGGTAGCGGGCGGCGTCCGGCGGGCTGAGCCGGCCGGTGGTGGCGCTCGGCAGGTTCCAGCGCAGCAGGCGCAGGGTCCAGTCCTCGGGGCCGTGCACGGTGAGTACCCGCGGCAGGTCGCGGGTGGCGGCGAGTACCGAGGGACTGAACTCCCCGATGGTGTGCAGGTGGACGCAGTCGGGCCGGAACTCCTCGATGGTCCGTCGTACCGCTCGGTGGGCCGGCCGGTACCAGGCCTTGGCCAGCAGCCGGCGGACCGGGTGCCCGGCGATGCCCGGGACCAACTCGTCGGCGAACACCTGCTCGCCGTCGGCGAGCAGGTCGGTGGCGAGCACCCGGACCTGGTGTCCGCGCTTGGTCAGCCCCTCGGCGATCAGCCGCACGCTCTTCTCGGCGCCGCCGGCCTCGAAGCCGAGGTTGACGATCTGCAGGATCCTCACAGCGCCGCCGCCGGTTGGACCGCCGCGCGCTGCCCGGCGCGTCGCCTGGCCAGCAGCGCGACCAGCGCCACCAGCCCGGAGAACAGGTTGCCGGCCGCCCAGGACCAGCCGAGCCAGGCGAGCCCGCGCGGTGCCCAGAGCAGGGCCAGGCTGATCGCCACCACGGCGTACACGGTGTTGCTGAGCACCAGGGCCCCCATCTGGCGGGTCAGTTTGAGTGCGAAGCTGGTCCAGGTGTTCAGCGCCACCGCGAGTGCCGCGAGCGCGAAGACCAGCAGCAGGGGGCGGGCCTTGGCGCTGTAGTCGCCGCCGAACAGGGTGAGCAGCAGGCCGCTGCCACCGGCCACCGCCGCAGCGGCCGGCAGCTGCGCGGCTGCCATGATCATGGCCGAGCGGCGGAGCAGCACCCTGAACCGCGAAGGGTCGTAGGAGGCCTCGGCGAACACCGCCTCGCCGACCGAGAAGGAGACCGCGTTGAGCAGCCCGGCTATCTGGAACGCCACGTAGTAGTAGCCGGCCGCCGCTTCCCCCAAGCGCTGCAGCACGATCAGCGGGATCGCCAGCTGCGGTGCCAGGTTGAGCAGGCTGGAGAGGTAGTTCGCGACCGAGAAGCCCAGTTGCTCGCGCAGCCGGGTGCCCCGGGCCAGCAGGTCGAAGCGGAAGCCCAGCCGGCGACGCATCAGCAGGATCGAGGCGGCCACCGCGACCAGGTAGCCGCCGCCGGTCGAGCAGAAGATGCCGAACACGCCCAGGCCGGTCAGTCCGAGCGGCAGCGCGAGCTTGGCCAACCCCTGGAGCAGGCCGTCCACCAGCACGTTGTACTGCGGCTGTCGGGCGGCGATGAAGACCGAATCGGTCAGCAGGTTGACTGCGGAGAAGACGCAGAACAGCACGAAGACCCCGGCCTGCAGCAGGTGTTCGCGCACGAAGAGCAGCTTCTGCCCGTACAGCGGCAGCCCCAGCAGGTAGCCGGCGCCGACCACCGCGGCGACCAGGGCGACCAGCGCGATCGACTGGCTGATCTGCCCGTTGCGGGCCTCGGCCCGGGCCGGGAACCGGATCAGCGTGCTGTTCAGCCCGAACAGGCTCAGGTAGGAGATCAGCGAGGTCGCCGAGATCAGCGAGGTGGCCAGCCCCACCTGCTCGGGTGAGTAGAAGCGGGCCACCAGCACCCAGAACACGAAGCCGAGTGCGGCCGTGGTCACGGTTGCCGAGAGCAGGAAGAACGAGCTGCGGTACATCTGGTCCGGTGGCCGGGCGTGCCTGCCCTGGTGTCTAGCCACGGCTGTCCTGGTAGTGGGTCAGCAGTCGCCGGGCGTGCTGCGTCCAGTCGAAGGAGGTCCGGGCGCAGTCCAGCGAGTAGCGGCCCATCCGGGCGCGCAGCGGCTCGTCGGCGGCCAGGTCGGCGAGTGCGGTGCGCAGCGCGTCCACCTGCCGGGGCACCAGTCGGACCTGCTCGCGGTCCAACCGGTAGGGCGCGTAGCCGGGATCGTCGGTGGTGACCACCGGCAGTCCACTGGCCATCGCCTCCTGCACGGTGAGCGGGAAGCCCTCGGCGGTGGACGGCAGCGCGAAGACGTCGCAGGCCCGGTAGGCCTCGGCCAGCGCTTCGGGCGCCAGCGTGCCCAGGTGGTGCACGCCGGCCCGGCCGCGCAGCGCGGCGCTGTCGCCGTCGCCGGCGAAGACCAACTCGTAGCCGTCCGCCGGGGAGTGGGCGTCGAGCAGCAGCTGGAAGCCCTTCTTCGGCACCAGACGCCCGGCGAACAGCACCAGCACCCGACCGGCGGGCAGGCCGAAGCGGGCCCGCGCGCTCGCCCGTGCCGAAGCTGATTCGGTCGGTCGGAACAGTGCGGTGTCCACCCCGTTCGGCAGGTGCTCGACCCGCTCGGTCCTGGCGCCGTGCCGGCGGACGAAGTCGGCCACCGAGGCGTTCAGGGTCAGCACCCGCCGGGCCCGGCGCAGCAGCGGCCGTCCGGCCACCGCGTAGACCGCCCGCTGCACGCCGCGCACCAGCGCCGAGGGGTGCTCCACCAGGCCGACGTGCTGGGTCACCAGGTGCGGGGTACGGGTCAGGGCGGCCGCCGCGCCGGCCGCCCAGCTGGTCGGATAGAGGCAGTCGTGCAGGTGCACGGCATCGGCCCAGCGGGCCCAGCGCAGCGCGCTGCCCAGGAGCGCGGGGGAGAGCACCGGGAAAGGCACCCCGGTGCGGCGCTCGACGCCGTTCCAGGCGGCCACCCGGACCACCCGGACGCCGTCGGCGGTCTCGGTCCCGGCGCGCTCGCCGCTGGTCAGCACGGTGACCTCGACGCCGAGCGCGGCCAGGTGCAGCGCCTCCTGGCGGACCACGTTCTCGATCCCGCCCAGGTGCGGCGGGTAGTAGTGGCTGACCAGCAGGACCCGGTACGGCCTCATTTGTAGATCTCCGCCCCTTCGCTGCTGTAGATCTCGTTCTTGGTGCTGTCGAGCAGCCCCATCGGGTACCGGTAGGTGACCAGGTCGCCCTGGTAGGAGAGGGTCACGTCGCCGGTGCGCACCGTGGTGGTGCCGAGCAGGACGTACGGATTGCTGCCCAGCTCGGTGGGGAAGATGTCGCCGATCGCGGGCCCGGTGATCAGCGTCTGCAGCCGTCCGAAGGTGTAGGACTCGCTCTGCACCACGGGCACCGGATGCTGCCCGGCGATGTCCTGCTCCAGCCGGTAGGCGGCCAGCCGTTCCTCGGTGGTGGGGTAGTAGATGTCGTAGTACTGGCCCGCGTTGTTGAGCTGGAGCTGCGCCGGGTAGCCGCCGAGCAGCTGCGGTACCACCCCGGTCAGGTCGAGGAAGAGCCCCAGGACCAGGGCGCAGGCGATCGGCACCGCCCGCCGCCCGGCCCAGCGCACCACCCAGAGCGTGCCGGCCGCGATGAACGGCGAGAAGAAGAACAACCCCTGCTGGAAGGCGCGCAGCACGCTGTAGTCGACGGACAGCTGCGGCACCACGGTCAGCAGCGCGATCAGGCCGAGCCCGCCGACGGTGAGGGTGACCTGGTCGCGCAGCGGCCGAAACCCCCGGCGCCGGGCCCGCAGGGTCACCACCACGCCGAGCAGCAGGAGCAGTTGGAGCAGCGTGGCAGCACCCTGCCGGATCGCCCCGTTCAGGCCGACCACGTCGATGCCGCCGCTCTTCAGCGCCCGGCCAGCCGCGGTCAACGGCAGGTTCGGCTGCGGCACGACGCTGACCGGGTAGCTGTTGACGGTCTGCAGCGGCAGGTAGTCGCCGGCCGCGCGCTTCGCGGCGGTCTGCACCAGCGTCTGGGCCCGGTAGTCGGTCAGCCGCTGCTGCGGGCTGACCTCGGTGCCGCCCAGCAGGCTGTACTTGGTGTCGGAGGAGCCGCTCTTCCCGTTTCCGCCCAGGTGGGTGAGCTGCTGGTAGGCGGCGCTCAGGGTCGAGTGCAGTTGGCCGCTGGTGTGCGTCACCGGGCCGGCCCAGACCAGGGCCAGCGTGGCCGGAAGCAGCACCATCCACCAGGTGACGAAGGAGGGTGCCTGCGGCCCGCCGAGGGTCCGCGGACGCCGTCGGCGCCCGCGCCGCTCGGTCAGCCGGCTCGTCAGCCGCCACAGCAGGTCGGCACCGACCGCGATGCCGAGCACCGCGACCAGCACGTAGGTGGTGGAGTAGTGCGACAGTACGATCCCGGCGAACAGCACGCAGAAGCCGATCCGCCGCGCCCGCAACGGCCGTCCCTGGTCGGTCAGTACCAGCAGCGCGCAACCGAGCAGGACGAAGGCCACCTCCTGGCGGCCGAGGAAGGTCATGTCGGTGAAGAAGGTCGGGAAGGCCATGAAGTACAGCGCCGAGAGCAGCGCCACCAGCCGGGAGGTGACGTTGCGTACCGCGCGGAAGACCAGCACCGGGGTGAGCGCGAAGAGCACCGGCAGCACGAGCTTGAAGACGTAGATGTCCTGGATCGTGGTCAGCCGCACCACGCTGACCGGCAGCAGGGTGATGCTCAGACAGGCGTTGTACGCGTCCGGGTAGCTCGCCACGCTCCACAGCGAGCCGCCCAGAGTGAGCCGGAAGTACTCGTACTCGCGCTGGATGTCGTGTCCGGTCAGGTACCAGCCGCGCAGCGAGTTCAGCAGGAGCAGGGCGGTGGCGGCGATGAACAGCCCGCTCTGCAGCACCTCGGCCGGGTAGCGCCGGCGGCGGCGCAGCAGCAGGAGCAGCAGGCTCGCGATGGCGAGCAACGCCAGCACGCTGACACTCCCGCTGAGGCCGTTGTTCAGCCGGATCGGGCCCGCGACGGCCAGCAGCAGGGTGAGCGAGCCCAGGCCGGCCACCGGGAGCACGCCGGGTGGCCGCCCGGCCAGCCGCTCGCGCAGCCGGCGCGGCGGCGCCGGGGCGCGCGCCTCCTCGGGGAGCACGGCGCCGAGCACGATCAGTACCATCGCGGTCGCGCCGGCCAGCGCCGTGCGGGTCAGCGGATGGTGCTGGCCGAGCAGCGGCAGCACGGTGTTGACGCCCAGTGCGATCAGCAGATCGATGATGATGGTCAGGCCCACGGCCACCAGGAGGTTCGCGTCCCGCCCGGAGACGACCTTGGCGGCGGTGCCGCGCCACAGCAGGGTCGGGGCGCCGAACAGCAGCCAGAGCCCGGCCAGGGTGCGGAGCGGTCCGGGGGTGGCGGGCAGTTGTTCCAGTACGCAGCCGAGCGCGAGCGAGAGCAGCAGGGCCTGACGGCCGCGCGGCCGGCGGTCCCAGCAGTCGGCCAGCCGCGCGGGCAGCCGCCGGGGCAGCGCAGTGCGACCCGGCGCGGCCGTCGCCGCCCCGGTCCGCTCGGACGCGGTGGTCTCGGCCACCGGGGAGTCGACGGCGCTCATCCGGCCGCTCCAGCTGTCCCGACCGGCCCGTGGACGGCGTCGTAGACCCGCTCGATCCGCTCGGCCACCGCTGCCCAGGATTGCCGGCGTGCTCGCTCGGCGCTGCGTTCGGCCAGTCGGGCACGGAGCCCCGGGTCGGCGGCCAGGCGGTCGAGTGCCGCCGCCAGCGCAGTCGGCTCCGGGGCGGTGAGCAGGCCGACGCCGCTCAGCAGCTCGGCGCTGCCGGGCACGTCGGTGGCCACCACCGGCAGGCCTGCGGCCATCGCCTCCAGGACCGCCAGCGGCATGCCCTCCCTGTCGGAGGGCAGCACGAAGGCGTCTGCCTCCCGGTAGGCGGCGGTCAGTCGGGCGCCGAGCAGGCCGCCGGTGAACTCCACCCGGTCACCGAGCCCGAGCCGGTCGGCCTGCGCGGTGAGCTGCCCGCGCAGCTCGCCGTCCCCGACGATCCGCAGCCGCACCGGTTCGCGCAGCAGCGGCAGTGCGTCCAGCAGCCGGGCCACGTTCTTCTGCGCGCCGAGCCGGCCGACGAAGAGCAGCCGTAGCGGACCGGCGTGCGCGGTGCGCGCAGGCATGAAGTACTCGGCCCCGACCCCGTTGGGGACCACGAAGACCCGCTCGGCGGGCACCCGGTAGGCGGCGCGCACGAACTCGCCCTGAGCCTCGGTCAGCACCACCACCCCGGCCGCACCGCGCAGCACCCGGCCGAACAGGTGCCTCTTGTAGAGCGGGAGCAGCCGACCGAGCGGTCCCGAGGCGTCCACGTCCAGGTGGAAGTGGAGCAGGTAGCGCTGCCCGCGCAGCCGGCTGGTGAGGGCCACCAGCTCCGGCAGCAGGGCGTGGGCGCAGTGCAGGTGCAGGACGGCCGAGCGGGGCGCGCGCAGCAGCGAGACCGGCAGGCCGGGGGAGATCGGGGTGTGCGCCAGCTCGACCGCCCGGTGCCGGCGGACCGGCACGGCGCCGCCGGATCGGCGCGGTTCGCCGCGGGCCGCCCCCAGCGTGGTGGTGACCACCCGGACCCGGTGCCGCAGGGCCAGTTGATGCGCCAGCTGCTCCACCACGCGCTCCAACCCGCCCAAGTGGGGCGGGTAGTAGGGGGTGATCTGCACGATTGTGCGCATGAGAGAGGTTCCAGGGCTCGGGGGGTCGGTGGTCGGCTACTTCCCGAAACGGAAGTGCAGGGTCTGCGGGTGGCCCACCAGGGCGACCCGCACCATGGCCGCGTTGCCGTTGGACTGCAGCCGCACGACGACCGGCACTGGCGCGCCGTCCTTCGGTACCAGGCTGACCGTGTCCGTGGCCGCGTCCGAACCGTCCGGGGATTCTAGCGTCAGCTTCAGCTGGTACGAGCGTTCACCCGTGCCGTGGGCGATGAGCGTGATCGGGACCACCACGGTCGCGCCCTCGTAGGTCGGATCGGCGGTGAAGAACAGCTCGGTGAACGAGGTGCCGCGGTTGGTGAACGAGTCGAGCAGCTGGGTGCGCACGGTCGGTACCGACCACAGGCCGCCGGCCAGGCCGATCAGCAGGCCGAGGGCCAGCAGAGCCGGGACGAGCCCGAACCGCGGGACGGCCGCGCGCCGTCCGTGCCGCCGCCGGGTCCGGCGGCCGGGAGGCGGGCCGGCCCGCCTCGGCAGGGGATCGGGGGTGTCGGGGCCGTGCCGGGGCGCATCGGGCTCTGTTGCCTCTGTTGCCTCTGTTGCCTCGGCAATCTCGGCAGCGTCGGTCCCGGGGTCGGCCGATCCCTCGGCGGATCCGTCCTGCTGCTGTTCGTCCGGCTCTTCGCTCATGCCGATTCGAACTTACGCTGCGTCGGAAGGGCTGCCCGATCGGCCCCCGGTCCGGCCGATCGGCGGAGCCGGTGTTCGAAGAGCTGGCGCAGGTTGGCCATGCCGTCGGGCAGCGCGTTCAGCTTCACCTCGCCGCCGCGCTGGCGGTATTCGATCGGCACCTCCAGGAAGCGGTAGCCGGCCTGGGTGGCGGCGTTCTTGATCTCCTGGGAGAAGGCCATGCCGGTGGAACGCACGTCAAGCCCGTGCCAGACGTGCCGCCGGAAGATCCACATTCCGGACTGCGAGTCGCGCAGCCCGTTGCGGAAGAGCAGCCGGCTCAACGCGCTGAGCGCGTGGTTGGCCAGGGTGTGCGAGCGCTTCATCGCCGCGCGGTTGTCCCGGCGCAGCCGATCCGTGGTCAGGAACTCTATGTCTCGCTCGACCAGGGTCCCCAGGAGCTGCGGCAGTGCGTCGAAGGGGTAGGTGCAGTCGGCGTCGCCGGTGGCGATCACGTCGCCCTTGGCCGCTTCGAAGCCCGCCAGGTAGGCGTTGCCGTAGCCGCGTTCGGGCTGCGAGACCACCCGCGCGCCCAGGGCGCGGGCGACCTCGGCGGTGTCGTCGGTCGAGGCGTTGTCGACGACCAGGATCTCGGTCTGCCAGCCGGCCGCGGCCAGTTCGGCGACCGGCACCGAGGCCATCACGGTGGAGAGGTTGGGGGCTTCATTGAGCGCCGGGATGACGATCGACAGCGTGTGCACCAGGGCCCCCGTAATACCAACTGCGGACGGGGGTTGAGCGGCGCTGCTGTGCCCCCGATGGTCTGCGGGCGGCCCTGATGATGTCTTGACGTCACGACAGGTGATCAGGGCACCCGCGGTCGGTCACTTTAGCCCATGCTTATTTCCCGAAGTGCTGTCAATCCTTCATTCACCCCGCGCCGCAGCCGTCCCAGGGTTGGCCCCGCGATCGCCCGGTCGCGGGGCGGGGCCGACCAGCCGATGGATGACGGGCCAGGTCAGCCGACCAGCCAGGAGGCGATCGGCTTGGCCGACTGGCCGGTGCCGCCGCTCTTCAGGTCGCCCACCTGGGCCGGGCTCAGCGCCTGGTCCCAGATCAGGATGTGGCCGATCACACCGGCCCACATGCTGCCCCACTGACCGTGCTCGCGGCTACGTCCCAACTGCAGCGGGCCGGGACCCGCCCACACCGCGCCGTTGTTGGGGAGCGGCGTGGTCTGCGCGAGCTGGCCGTTGACGTAGAGCGAGATGCTGTGCAGGTCGGCGTCGTAGGTGCCGGTCAGCAGCGACCAGTCGCCGACCGAGCTGCTGTTGGCGGTCACCGCCTGGACCGCGGTGCTGTCGTTGCCGCCGTCGGCGGTCTGTACCCGGAAGACCCAGTTCTTCTGGCCGTTCGTCGCGTCGAGGCCGAGCTCGAAGGAGTACGACACCCCGTCGCCCTGGCTGATGGCGATCCGCGGGCCGTCGGTGGCCTCGTTCTCCACCCAGGCCGAGATGCTGAAGCTCCGGGTCACGTCCACCACCGGATTGGCGGACTGGGCGAAGGAGTTGCTGTCGGCCTTGAACCGCACGGCGTAGCCGCCGGTCACCTGGTTCACCTGGGAGTCCGGGCCGAGTGCCACGTTGGCCTGTCCGGAGTGGTCGGCGAGCAGGTTCGGCTGGCCGGGCACGGTGGGCGAGTTGCTCGGCGCGGTGGCACTCGCACTCGCCGAGGGAGAGGCGGTACCGGTGGCGACGGTCTTCGTCTTCCCCCCGCTCTTTCCCAGACCGCCGATCACCAGGGCACCGGCGCCGATGCCGAGCACGCAGGCGACCACCACGATGCCTATCGTCACCAGGCGCCGCTTGCGCCGGGCCTGACTCTCGTTCCGGTCGGCCAGCGCCACCCAGTCCGGTCCCTGACCGGTGGGCGCCAGGGCGTGCGGGTTCGGCGGCGGTCCCGGCTGCGGGGCGAAGGCCGTGGGCGGGAAGGGCGCGGTCGGCTGCTGGTAGTCGGCCGGGGCCGCGGGAGCGGGCTGCGCGGGCTGCGGCTGCGCGTACGGGTTGCCGGGTTGCGGATACCCGTAGCCGGCCGGCGCCTGAGGCAGGGTCGGCGGCTGCGGATAGCCGTATGCACCGGGTGCGCTCGGTGTGTCCGGCTGCGCGGGGGTGACGGGCGGCGTGTCCGTCCCCCGCTCCTGCGATGGGAACGGGGGCTGCTGGGCGGGGGCTGCGGACTCTCCCCGGTGTTCCGTGCCGTCAGTCATAGACCGGATGCTAGAACATGATCCGCGCCGCCCCAATTGTTTGGTCCGCACTCCCCGCGCGGCCCTGTGCGGTTCGCGCGACGCCGGTCGGCCGGTCCACCGGAACACGGGGTCCCTGCCGGAGCGGGGAGTTGGCGGCGCGGCAGCGGTCACAGGGACATCGCGTAGACCCACAGCTCGATCTCCGGGCGCGGGCACCAGTCCCGTTCCGGGGCCCGGCGGAAGCCGACCCGCTCGTATATGCGGTGCGCGGCCTTCATGCCCGGGCGGGTGGAGAAGGCCATGCCGGTCAGGCCGAGGTCGCGGCTGCGCTGGACGCAGGCGCGGACCAGGGCCTCGCCCACGCCGCGACCTCGGGCGGCGGCGGAGGCGGCCAGCATCCGGATCTCGCCCTCCGAGGGGGTGGCGATGTCGGCCCACTCGGTGCCGCCGACGGCGAAGGTGACGCAGCCGAGGACCCGGCCGGTGGGGCCGGTCGAGAGGTCGGCGGGGTCGACGGCGACCAGCAGTTCGGCCTCGGCGGCGCGGCGGGCGGCGTCGGCCAGCAGCGAGACGTAGGGGGAGTCGGAGTGGGTGTGGCCATCGCCGACGAAGGCTTCGACGGTCACCGCGCCCGCGGGGTCGAGATCTGCCGCGGTCGCGGTGCGGATGAGGAGGTCCATCGAACCAGTGTGCCAAGGCGCAGGTCGGAGGCGGCAGGAAGGGTGCCGCGCAGCCGGTCCGGGTTGGCCGGGAGCGGCTGGGGCCGGGGATTCGGCCGTGGTTGCGGCCGGGGGGTGGTGGCGGCGGTGGCCGGGCCGTCGGGGAGGTCGGGGTCGCGGCGGAGCAGCAGTCCGAGCAGGCCGAAGCCGCCGACCAGGCCGACCACGGCGATCGCGGTTGCCAGGGTGGAGGAGGTCATGCCTTCAGCCTGGCAAGTGGTTCGAATCGGTACGAGTGGCAGTAATGACACTCTCCATCGAATTACTGCCACCAGGCCCGGTAGGCTGGCGGGCATGCTGAAGAACGTCGTCGCCGTGGTGCTGGAGGAGGTGCACCCCTTCGAACTCGGGGTGGCCTGCGAGGTCTTCGGGCTGGACCGGAGCGAGCAGGAGCTGCCGGTCTACGACTTCGCGCTCGCCTCGGACCGCCCGGGTGAGCTGCGCACCCATGCCGGATTCAGCGTGAACGTGCCGCACGGCGCCGAGCGGCTGGCCGAGGCCGACCTGGTGGTCCTGGCGGCCACCGGGATCCGGGAGAGCTATCCGCCGGTGCTGATCGAGGCGTTGCGCGCGGCGGTCGAGCGCGGCGCCCGGGTGCTGTCGATCTGCAGCGGCACCTTCCTGCTCGGCGCGGCCGGGCTGCTGGACGGGCGGCGCTGCACCACGCACTGGCGGCAGGCGACCGAGCTGGCCGAGCGGTTCCCGCTCACCCGGGTCGAGCCGGAGGTGCTCTACGTGGACGAGGACCCGGTGATCACCGCGGCCGGCACCGCGGCGGGCATCGACGCCTGCCTCCACCTGGTGCGCAAGGTGCAGGGCGTCGAGGTGGCGCGCGGCATCGCCCGGCGGATGGTGGTCGCCCCGCACCGCGAGGGCGGGCAGGCGCAGTACGTCACCCGGCCGCTGGCCAGTGTCGAGTGCACCTCCTTCGGCTCGGTGCTCGACTGGATGCGCCAGGAGTTGGAGCGCGACTGGACGGTGGACGCACTGGCCGCCCGCGCGCACATGGCGCCGCGCACCTTCGCGCGGCGGTTCCGGCAGGAGACCGGGAGCACGCCGCTGCGCTGGCTGATCGGGCAGCGGGTGCTGCTCGCGCGGCGGCTGCTGGAGGAGACCGGCGAGCCGGTGGAGGCGGTGGCGGCCCAGGTCGGCTTCGGCAACGCGGCGGCGCTGCGCCACCACTTCGGGCGGCTGGTGGGCACCACGCCGCAGGCCTACCGGCGGGCGTTCGGCGGCGAGCGGGTGGGCTGAGGCTGTCCGGGGCGCGCGGGGCCGGGCCGGTGGGCCCGCGGCTGTGGCAGGCTGGGCCGCATGGCAGCGGCGGCGATTCGGGGAGCCCGGGAGCGGGCGAGGGCGGAACTCACCGAGGAGATCAAGCGGGAGGCGCGGCGCCAGCTGGCTCGCGACGGCGCCCAGCGGCTCTCGCTGCGGGCGGTGGCGCGGGAGTTGGGCATGGCCTCCTCCGCGCTGTACCGGTACTTCCCGAGCCGTGACGACCTGCTGACCGCGCTGATCGTGGACGCCCACACCATGCTGGCCGAGACGGTGGAGCGCGCGGTGGCGGTGGTGCCCGGCGCTGGTGGCGCCCGGGTGCGCTGGCGGGTGCTCTGCGCGGCGGTGCGCGACTGGGCCAGGGCGCGGCCGCACGAGTACGCGTTGCTCTACGGCACTCCGGTCCCCGGCTACCGGGCCGCCGAGGAGACCGTCGGGCCGGCCGCCCGGATCCCGCTCGCGCTGCTCGGCCTGCTCCGCGGCAGCGCCGCCCGACCCGCTCAGGGGCCGGCGCGTCCGTCCCCCCGGTCGCCATCCCCGCTGCTCTCCGCGCGGCTGGCCCAGCTGGTCGGCCAGTACGCGCCGGAGCTGCCGCAGCCGGTGGTGGCCCGGGCGCTCGTCGCCTGGGCGCAGCTGTGCGGCATGGTCGGGTTCGAGCTCGCGGGGAACCTGGACGGCGCGGTGGAGTCGGCCGACGCCTTCTTCGCCTGTGCGGTCGAGCAGTTGGCCGATCTCCTGGGCCTACCGGAGGCCCCGCCCGCCGAGCGCGGCTGAACAGGCGGACCGAACGAGCCGGGCACCGCCGCCGCCACCCGCCCCGGGCGCGGGTGGCAGCAGCGATGCCCGGCGGACTCGAGCTGCTCGGAGCTGCTCGGAGCTTCTCTGAGCAGTCGTCAGACCGGCAGCGACCAGGCCTGGTTCGCCTGATGGTCGCCGCAGGTCCAGACGTCCAGCTGGCTGCCGTCCGCCGTACCGCCGCCGTAGACGTCCAGGCAGAGCCCGGAGTCGGCGGCCACCAGCGTGCCGTCCGGCTGCGCGGTCCACTGCTGGCCGCCCGCGCCGCAGCTGCTCAGCGTCACCCAGGAGCCGGCCGAAGTGCCGGACTCGGTCAGGCACTTGCCGAGCGTGCCGATGGTCCCGTCGCTGTTCAGCGTCCAGCGCTGGTTGGCGTTGCCGGTGCAGGAGTAGAGGATCACCGGGTTGCCGTCCACCGTCGAACTGCCGGAGTCGTCAGCGCACTTGGCGCCGTTGCCGGTCAGCTGGCCGGTGGGCACCGGAGCCGCGCAGCCCTGCGGGGTGAGCCGCCAGATCGCCGTGCCGTGCGCGGGGACGGTGGCGGTCAGCGTCGAGGAGACGGTCGAACTCGCGCCGGTCCACAGGTCCTTGGCGCTCACCGTGCAACCGGGCAGGCCGATCGAGGCCAGCGTGGTGCTGATCGAGCTGGCGCTGCCGGTGCGGTTGAGCACGGCCACCGCGCGGTCGCCGTTCGCCAGCGGACGGGCCAGTACGTCGGTGCTGCCGTTGGTGGAGACCACGGCCGCCTGCTTGCCGGCGCTGTCCTGGTCGATCGCGACCAGGTCGGTGTTGCCGAGCGCGCTCAGCGCGGCGGGGGAGAGGTTGGCGACGTCCGAGGAGAGGATCATCGGCGCGGCCATCATCGACCAGAGCGCGATCTGGCTGCGCGATTCGTCGTCGGTCAGGCCGCCGTCGCCGGCGATCAGGAAGTCCGGATCGTTCCAGTTGCCGGGCTTGGCGTAGCGGCCGATCCAGCGGTTGTAGCCGTAGTTGGAGAGCACCGAACTCCACCGCGAGGCGGTCGGGTTGCTCGCGTCGAAGGTGGCGATGTCATAGCCCTCGCGCCAGAGCTGGCCGTCCTGGCCGACCCAGCCGAGCACCGAGAACCAGCTCGGGTTGCCCCACTCGCCGCTCTGGAAGTAGGCGGGCGCCGACTCCGAGAAGGTGATCGCCCGCCCGCTGCCGCGCAGCGCGGCCGCCTCGGCGTCGTAGGCCTGGTGGTAGGCCTGCTCCTGGGTCTGGCCGGGGGCGGTCCACAGGTTGCAGCCGTCCAGTTTGAGGTAGTCCACGCCCCAGGAGGCGAAGGTCGCGGCGTCCTGCGCGAAGTGGTCGGTGCCGCCGCCCTGCGGCAGCCCGCTGCCGGGGTAGCCGCCGCAGGTGGCCGAGCCGGCGTCCTCGTAGATGCCGAACTTCAGGCCCCGGCTGTGCAGGTAGCTGCCCAGCCAGGCCATGCCGTGCGGGAACTTGGTCGGATCCGCGACCAGGTTGCCGTCGGCGTCGCGGCTGCTCGCCATCCAGCAGTCGTCCACCGTCACGGTGGTGTAGCCCTTGGCGGCCAGGCCGCTGCTCACCAGGGCGTCGGCGTTCGCGGTGATGGTCGATTCGTCGATCCCGCACTGGTAGTGCGCCCAGTCGTTCCAGCCCATCGGCGGGGTGGCGGCCAGGACGGCGGCGGCAGCGCCGGGTACGGGAGCGGCGGCTGCGGGAGCGGCGGGAGCCGGGGTGGTGGCGGCCGAGGCGGGGGCGGCGGCGCCGGCCAGGGGGAGGGCGAGCAGGGCGCAGGCGGTGACCAGCTGGCCGAGGGCACGACGTGCCGAGGGCATGGTGGCTCCTTCCGGGCATGGGGCAGGGGAAGTGCGCAACCAGTGCAGCCGTGACGCTCATTCGTGTCAATAGAGCCGTCAAAACGCGCATGATTGCGCACTCTCGCCCGGTTGAGCGCCGTTCTTTCGCGCACCGCCCTGCGCGCCGGCCGCCCTCGTGCCCGGGTGCCGCCGTCTCCGGCCGTCCTCGTCCCCCGCTACCCGAGGTGCCCGGTCGCGTTCCACAGCTCGGGCCGCAGCCGCCCGCCCGCCGAACGCCACACGCTGGCCGAGCAGTTGCGCACCGGCGCGAGCTCCGGCAGCCGCTGCTCGGCGAGCCGGTCCAGGACGTAGCAGAGCATCAGCACCACGGTGTCGTGCGCCACCAGCAGCACCGGGTGCCCGGCCTCCTCGGCGCACAGGTCGCGCAGGCAGTCGCGCACCCGCAGCGCCACGTCCGACCAGCTCTCACCGCCCGGCGGCCGGTAGTACAGCTCGCCCATCTTGCGCCGCCGGGCCGCCTCCTCGGGGTGCCGCTTCTCGATCGCCGCCGCCGTGAGCATCTCCAGGATGCCCAACTCCCGGTCCCGCAGCCGCTCGTCGTAGCGCACCGGCAGCCCCACCGGCACCGCGCCGAGCCCGGCCGCCTGGGCGACCGCGATCCGCGCGGTCTCGGCGGTGCGCAGGTACGGGGAGCACCAGACCGAGCGCGGCCGGTCGGCGCCGGGCAGTTCGGCCCACCAGCGGCCGAACGCCTGCGCCTGGGACTGCCCGTGCATGGAGAGCGGGATGTCGGCGTCGCGGCAGGTGATCGGCACCTCCAGCGCGCCGGTGGCCTCGGCGAGCTGGAACTCCACGTTGGCGGTGCTCTCGCCGTGCCGGGTGGCGATCAGGACGGACGGCAGCGGCGGGCCGGCTGCCGGGGCACCGGTCGCCGGGCCGGTCGCGGGGGTGTCCTGCCGTTGGTGGCCGTTGAGGATGCTGCTCAGCTCTGGCATGGCGGTTGCTCCCCGTTGGTGTCTGTGGCCTGTCGGTGGCCGGTCTGGGGTACGGCGGGTGCGGCAGGCGGCTACCACCAGTTGTCCATACATATGATCGCGCCGCCACCCCCTCAGTGTTGAGGGAGGCGGCGGCGCGATCACAGGGCGCGCAACGGGGCGCTTAATGCGCCGCGACCGGCTGGGGCGCACCGGCAAGCTCGGGGTCGCCCTCCTCCGCGCTGTAGTCCGCCGCGGCGGTCTCGTCCACGCCGTCGGGCGTCTTCGCCGCCTTGAACACCAGGGTCAGCACCACCGAGACCAGCACGTTGAGCACGAAGGCGGTCAGCCCGATGTAGCCGATCTCGCCGATCCCGGGGATCGTCGCGCTGCTGCCGCCGAAGTGCTTGGTGGCGGGGGAGGCGATCCCGTACGCCTTCCAGGTCCCGTAGACCATGCCGACCAGCCAGCCGGCCAGCAGCGCCCAGCGGTGGAACCAGCGGGTGAAGAGTCCGGCGACCACCGCGACGAAGGTCTGCAGGATCCAGATCCCGCCCAGCAGCTGGAGGTTGATCGCCAGCTGCTTGTCCATCCCGAGCACGAAGACCAGCGCGCCGACCTTGACCAGCAGCGAGACCAGCTTGGCGACCTTGGTCTCCTGCTCGGGGGTGGCCTCGGGGCGCAGGAACTCCTTGTAGATGTTGCGGGTGAACAGGTTGGCCGCCGCGATCGACATGATCGCGGCCGGTACCAGCGCGCCGATCCCGATCGCCGCGAAGGCCACGCCGGTGAACCAGTCCGGGAACAGCCCGGCGAACAGCTGCGGCACCGCCAGCTGCGGGTTGTAGCCCTTGACGCCCTTGCCCACCCCGGCTGCGATGGCCAGGAAGCCGAGCAGCGCGAGCAGCCCGAGCATCAGCGAGTACGCGGGCAGGATGGCCATGTTGCGGCGCACGGTGGTGCGCGACTTGGCGGCCAGCACGCCGGTGACGGTGTGCGGGTACATGAAGAGCGCGAGCGCCGAGCCGAGCGCCAGCGTCGCGTACGCCCACTGCGCCTTCGGCCCGGTGACCATCGACCCGACCGGCTGCTTGGTGGCCGGATTGACGGTGCTCATCTTCTTCGCCGCCGCGTCGAAGATGTGTCCGTAGCCGCCCAGCCGCATCGGCAGGTAGATCACCGCGACGATGATCACGATGTAGACCAGGATGTCCTTGACGAAGGCGATCAGCGCGGGTGCCCGCAGCCCCGAGGAGTAGGTGTAGGCGGCCAGCACCGCGAAGGCCAGGAAGAGCGGCAGGTCCTTGACGAACCAGTTGGCGTTCGCTCCGCCGCCCACCCCCAGGGTGTCCAGCACCGCCTGGATGCCGACCAGTTGCAGGGCGATGTACGGCATGGTGGCCAGGATCCCGGTCAGCGCCACGGCCAGCGACAGTGCCCGCGAGCCGTACCGCCCGCGCACGAAGTCGGCCGGGGTGACGTACCCGTGCACCCGGGCGACCGACCAGAGCCGGGGCAGGAAGAGGAAGACCAGCGGGTAGGCGATGATCGTGTACGGCACCGCGAAGAAGCCCGAGGCCCCGGCGCCGTAGATCGCCGCCGGCACCGCGATGAAGGTGTACGCGGTGTAGAGGTCGCCGCCCAGCAGGAACCAGGTGATCCAGGTCCCGAAGCTGCGGCCGCCCAGGCCCCACTCGTCCAGGTGTAGCGCGCTGCCGGTGCGTCGCCAGCGCGCGGCCAGGAAGCCCAGCACGGTGACCAGCAGGAAGAAGAGGACGAACACCAGCAGGGCGACCGTGTTCACGCCGTGGTTCATCGCGCGGCACCTCCTCGGGCGGCCTTGCGCTGCCTCGCGTCGTGGTTCAGCAGCAGGTAGGCGGCGCCGGTGAAGAGCGCCGAGACCGGGATCCAGAGGATCTGGTACCAGTAGAAGAACGGGATGCCGCCGACCCTCGGCGTGAGGGACGCGTACGACGAGACCCAGAGCAGCGCGACGACCGGGACGGCCAGGCTGATCCCGGCCAGCACACGGGCGGGGGTGACGACCGGCAGCTGCCCCGGGGGCGCCGACGGAGCGTCAGGTTCGGTGGACATGGGGCGACTCCGGCACAGGCAGGGATCCCCAGCGGCGCCGCAGCACGCCGACCCGCGGCCGGTGCGTCCGCCGAGCAGCGCCCATGGTGATCGGCTTGACCCGGAATGTAGGGCACCTGACACCTCCGTGTCACTGGACAAAACGCGCGATCTCGGTGAGTGGACCGGCCGAACCGTGACTGCGTCCGGTCGACCGGCGGCCGATCGGCTCTCGAGAGGCTGATGGCCGGTCAAGAGTCGTTGACGGGCGGTCAAGAAGTGCTGACCGAATCCCGGGGCCTCAGGCCTCGACCACCGCGGCCACCACCGGTGCCGGCTCCTCGGCCGCCCGGTCCGGCCAGCGGATCCGGGCGGCGCACAGCGAGACCACGATCGCCGAGGCGGCCACCGCGCCCATGCCCCAGACCAGCCCGCCGGCGTTCGCGATGAACCCGATCACCGCCGGTCCGGCCAGCAGCCCGACCGTGCCCATCGCGGCGACCAGCGCCAGCGCGTCGGAGCCCTGCCGCGCGGCGGCCACGTACACGCACGGCGTCACGGCCGCGACGCCGAGACCGACGCAGGCGAACCCGAGCAGGGCCGGCGCCAGGCCGCCGGCCAGCAGGGCGAGCGCCAGGCCCGCACCGGCCAGTGCGCTGCCGGCCCGCACGATCCGCCCGTCGCCCCAGCGCTCGCGCCAGTTGTCGGCGAACAGGCGGGCCAGCACCATCATCACCGAGACCACCGCGATGCCCATCGGGGCCAGCGCCGAGGCCGCGTGGGCGACGCTCTTCAGATAGAGCGCCGACCAGTCGTTCATGGCGCCCTCGGTCACCGTGCCGAAGGCCATCGCGCACCCCATCCAGAGCGTCACCCGCGCGGGCAGGCTCCAACTACGCCGGGTCTTCGGCTCCTTCGCCCCGGCGGGCTCGCCCTGCTGATCCTCGGTCAGCAGCGCGGGGCGGGCGTAGGCGATCAGCAGCAGCAACAGGACGGCCGCCACCGCGAAGTGCGCCGCCAGGGTCGAGGTGAACGCGTTCATCGCGGAGGCGAGCAGCGCGGCGCCGAGCGACCCGGCGCTGAACGTCGCGTGCAGCTTGGCCATCGCGGTGCGCTGGTACCGGACCTCCAGCGCGGCACCCTGCGCGTTCATCGCCACGTTCAGGGCCCCGACAGCGACGCCGTCGCAGCACATCACCAGCAGTGCGACCGGGTAGTTCGGCAACTCGGCCATCGCGAGCAGGATCACGCCCAGGCAGAGCGCCGCGAGGAACGCCAGGCGCCGCGAGCCCAGCCGCTTCATCAGCAGGGCCACCAGCGGGAAGGAGGCCGCCGCGCCCACGCCGGTGGCCATCAGCAGCAGGCCCACCTCTGCCGCGCTCAGGTCCAGCTGCGCTTTGATCGTGGGAATCCGCGACGCCCAGCTGCCGTACTGGAATCCGAGAAAGCAGAACAACGCGGCAATCGCCAGCTGGGTCCGGCGGAATGGATCGCGGACGCGGAACATGTGAATCAGCCTACTTCGTCTTCCGGGGGTGATCCGGGCAGCGGATCGTTGGCGGGCCCTGTCTGCTCGGGCATATCCGCGGGCACCGCCCGGGACATGTACACCGCGTCCGATCCGTAACTCCGGGGAAGGGCGACCTCGGTGTGCGGGTGGAATCCGTTCGCCGACCAGAAGGTGTCGGCGCCGCCCACGGCGACCAGCGAGATCCGTTCATAACTCCTGCGGCCGGCCGTCGCGGTGAGCCGGCCCAGCAGTCTCTTCGCCAGCCCCCGGCCGCGCAGCTTCTCGGCGACGACGAGATCGTGCAGGTGCAGGTTGCGCGAGTGGCAGGCGGTCACCTCCGGCCGGGACAGGTCCGGATACCGGAAGGGCGGGTAGGGCAGGGCCAGCGCATAGCCGACCACCTGCCGCCCGCGCGCCAGCACGAAGCAGGTGTCCGGCGAGACCCGGCCCCTGGACTCCAGCGCGGCGCGGTCCTCCGACAGTTCGCTGTCGCCGTAGGTGCCGGCCTCCAGCGCGACGATGCCGTCCCAGTCGCCGTCGGATATCCGCCGCAGGCGCACGTCCTCGGTCATCGCCGCCGCTCCGCTGCCGTCCAGGAACAGGGCAGCGGACTGAATCCGTTGAATCCCTGGGTCATGTAACTGGTCGCATAGGCGCCGCAGGAGAATATCCAGACCGGATCCCCGGAGGCCGCCGCGCGGGGCACCTGGACGAGATTCCCGTCATGGAAGTAGGCGTCGTCGCTGTCGCAGGTGGGACCCGCCACGACGGCCGGCACGTATTCCTCGTTCGGGTGCGACGGGAATTCCAGCCGGTACTGCAGCTGGTCCATCTCGAACAGCCCGTTGAATTTCCCGCAGCTCAGATAGAGCCAGAACTGGCGCTCCCCGCTGAGCTGCCGGCGCACCGAGAGCCGGTACACATGGGCCCGGATCGCGCCGTGGTCGGCGACCAGGTAGCGCCCCGGCTCCATCAGGAAGTCCAGCGGGGCCGGCGAGGCCGCGCGCAGCTGCTGCATGCCCTCGCGGATCGCCGTGAAGATCTTGTCCATCGGCGGGTCGAGCGGCACTCCGCGCTTGTCGAGGTAGCCGGCGGCGGGCAGCCCGCCGCCGAGGTTGATGTGGTCCAGCGGGATCCCGCGCCGGTTCAGCGTCACCAGTACGTCGGCGAGCAGCTCGAAGGTCTCCCGCCAGGCGTCGGCCGTCATCTGCTGCGAGCCGACATGGACGGACAGGCCCGCCGGCCGCAGCCCGCTCGCGCGGGCCGCCTCCAGCACCTGGACGGCGTCCTTCGCCGAGCAGCCGAACTTCTGGCTCAGCCCCCAGAGCGCGCCGTCCCCGCTGGTCGCCAGTCGGCAGAACACCCTTGCGCCGGGCGCGTGTTCGGCGATCGCGGCGACATCCGCCAGGCTGTCGGTGGCGAAGTCGCGGACCCCGAGGCGGTAGGCCTCGGCGATGTTCCGGTCGGACTTGATGGTGTTGCCGTAGTGGATCCGCTCGACCGGTACGCCGGTGCCGAGGGCCTGGGCGATCTCGCCCGGACTCGCCGCGTCGAAGCCGGACCCCGCCGCCGCCAGGGTGGCGAGCACCTCGTCCACCGGACACGCCTTCATGGCGAACCGGACGGCCACGCCGGGCAGTTCGCGCAGCAGGGTGGCGTACCCCCGCTCGATTCCGGCGAGGTCGTAGACGAGCTGGTCCTCGGTGGCGGCGGCCAGGGCGGCGCGCAGCCGGGCGTTCTCAGGCATGAGTGAGGGGTCCGAGTCTCTTGCCGGCTCGCACCAGCGCTTCCCACGCGTCGATCAGCAGCGCGAAGTTCTCGATGTCCAGCCGCGCCTCTTCGAGCAACTGGTCGTGCCGGTCGGCGAGCTGGTCGGCGAACGTGGCGTACCTGCCGCCCAGCTTCCGGTAGGAGGCCGCCAGGCTCTCCAGCCGCCGCACGTTCTCCGCCTGGTCCAGGTCGGCACTGCGCCGGACGATCCCGGCGACCGCGTCGGCGCGCACCTGCTGCCGCTCGTCCAGCAGCGACTCGCCGGCCGCCGCCATCCGGTCGTAGCAGAAGTTGAAGTAGAGCATCGACAGGAAGAACTTGGCGAACCGCAACTGGTAGGCCAGGAAGCCTTCGTCGGTGCGCCGCTCCCCGGTGTAGAAGTTCACGATGTGGCGGTTGTGCAGCACCCCGGGCAGCTTGGCGTCCTGCACCAGGTGCATCAGGAAGTAGTCGCTGCCGATCGTGTCGGTGGCCGGCGGCAGCGGCACCCGCTCGTGCACCTGCTGGAAGCTGATGTTGCACATGTCCAGCCGCATCGGGTCGACGATGGCCAGCGTCGAGTGGTCCGCGACGAACGGGTCGGTGCCGGCGCCGGTGAAGGACTCCTCGACCAGGTCCCGCTTCTGCCGCGCCGACCAGTCGGCCGGGGCCCAGAGGCTGACCACGTCGTGGTAGACCTCGCGGTCCAGCTCGCGGATCTCGCTGATGTCCACCGACAGCTCACCCACGAAGGAACTGCCCACCAGCACTACCGGCTTGTGCGCGTGCGCCGGGTCGAGGGCGTTCTCGCTCACGCCGTCGACCGCGTCGATCGCGCGCCTGCCGAGCGAGCGCAGCTCGTGGTGGATCGGGAAGACCGGCTCGCCGTCCAGTACTTGGTAGTCGCTGTCCGAGTCGCGGCGGTGGACCGACTCGCAGCCGAGCGCGCTGCCGATCAGGAACGCCCGGTTGGTGCAGGCACCGTAGGAGACACCGGCCGGCAGCATCAGGTCGAGCAGCAGCTCGGGCTCGGCGACCTGGGCCTCCTTGATCACCCGCTGCAGGAAGTCCCGCTGGGTGTCCTCGTCCAGGTGGTGTAGCACCACGTTCGGCACCGGCCGCGCCGCGCCGACCAGTTCGGCGTGCTCGGCGAAGGTGGGCCGATCGGAGGAGTCCAGGATCAGCAGGTGCACCTCGACGCCGAACTGCTCGGCGGCGTAGCGTGCTTCCTCGCGGATCGCCGAAATCGTCGCGGCGCAGGCCCGGTTGGTGGGCAGGGTCAGGCAGATTCGGCGCATTCCCGGCCTCCCTCGACCTCGACCTGCTCGCCGTGCCAGGAGCGCAGCCCCAGCAGCTTCTCGCCGAGCTCGTTCAGCGTGGCGGCGCCGTACCGCAGCGACTCGTGCTTCACCGCGTCGCCGACCAGGGTCCGGTTCCAGGTCGGCGTGCTGACCTCGCGCCAGGACTCGACCCGGGAACGGCGCAGCTCCTCGGCCTCCTCCAGGGCGGGCATCATCGACAGGTACTGCACCGAACGCACCCCGCCCGCCGAGGTGTTGCGGGCCACTCCGTGCGCCAGCAGGCCGTTCCAGATCAGCAGGTCGCCGGCCTTCAACTCCGGTCGCACGATGGGGAACTCGTCGCGGTCGACGGCCGGCCGGATCGGGTCCCGGTCGGTCGGCTGCCCCAGCCTCCACTCCTCGAACCGGCGGAACAGCTCCGGGTCGCACTGGAACCCGCCGTGGTCGGGCCGGGTGTCGTTCAGCGCGATGATCCCCTGCACCCGCTGCGGCAGCACGCCGAGCGTGGTGTCCACGTCCCAGTGCAGCTCGATGTCGAAGCCCGTGTCGGTGGGGGCGATCAGCGCCCGGTCGCGGTTCCTGACGTTGGGCGGGTTCAGGTTGAGCCGGTCCAGCGTCACCCACAGCTCCTCGCAGTCCCACACGTCGACGAACGCGTCATAGACGCGCTGCGACTGGCGGCTGTCCCAGATCAGCTGGTGGTGGTACGCCTCGACGAACCCGTAGATGTGCAACTCCCGGTCCAGGTCGTCCCGGTACTCCCGCTCCTGGTACCAGGTGTCCGGCCGCTCGGGGTCGAGCCCCTGGAACTCCCAGGCGAAGTCGAGCAGCCGCCGTGCCGAGGCAGCGGGGATCGCCTCCTTGACGACGACGTAGCCGTACGTCTGCCAGTGCGCGAAGTCCGCCTCGGAGAGCACCCGCAGCGGCCGCGACTTCTCGATGTCCCGCAGCGGGGTCTGCGCGAGGTACGCCTCGGTGTCCGCGCTGAAGTAGGGGGTCGAGGAGGCGGCGCGGTGCAGGTATCTGGGGTCGGGCGTCGGCATGCGGTCACTCCAGAGCTCGAAAAGTGTGCTGTGGCTGAGGGGGAGGGCAGACCGGTCTGTTCCGGGCACGGCCCCAGCCATGGGGCTCTCACCTCGGCAAACTTCCGTTACTTCAACATTGGGCTAGACCAACTTGCCATGTCAACAGGCATCTTGGGGTGGTCGATCCAATGGGAGGTGATGAAGCCCCGTTTAAGGTGGGGCATCTGTTAAGAACCCTAACCGGGCGTCAGTTCGTGGTCCAGACCAATTGGGTGATCGCAGGGTTACGCGATGGCGGAACCGGCGGGTAACCATCCGCGACGCGCCGGCTCGACGGAGGTCGAGGGAGGTTGACGGAGCCCATGGGCGGCGGCATGATGACGGACTGCGTGGCCTACGCCGAACCTCCCCCGACCGTCCCCGGCACGGTCTCCCAGCGGAGGCAAAGGGACTAGCGTCTCAGGTCGCTGTTGCAGCCCGATCGCCTCGGGCGAGGTTGCCGGGGAACGATCGCTCAGGCGTGGAAGGCCGCGATGACAGCCCACAGGAACTTCAAGCGCCAGGTGCGCGCCCGCGCCGCCAAGACCGGCGAGTCCTACACCTCCGCCCTGCGCCACTTCCGGCCGACTCCGGCCGGAGACCTGGTGCCGGACGCCAGGACCCCCGGGAGCGTGCGGCTCGCCGTAGCGCAGACCCCCGTCCGCGAGGACCCCCGAGACGCCGCCGCCCTGCGCGGGAGCGGCCGCCAGGTCCGCGCGCTGATGCGCGAAGCCGGCGCGAGCGGCGCGCGGATCGTGCACTTCCCCGAAGGCGCGATCTGCGCGCCGCACAAGCGCGTCATGTCCGTCGACGGCCCGGACGCGGTCGGCCCGGCGGACTGGGACCGGTGCCAGTGGCCGGTGCTGCAGGCCGAGTTGGCCTCGATCGCGGAGCTGGCCCGCGAGCTGCGGCTGTGGACGGTGATCGCCTCGGCACACCGCTTGACCGAGCCGCACCGCCCGCACAACAGCCTCTACGTCATCTCCGACCGGGGCGAGGTCGTCACGCGGTACGACGAGCGCCTGCTGTCGAAGACGAAGGTCTCCTACCTGTACTCGCCGGGCAGCTCGCCGGTCACCTTCGACGTCGACGGGGTGCGCTTCGGCTGCCTGCTCGGCATGGAGATCCACTACCCGGAGCTGTTCGCCGAGTACGAGCGACTGGACGTCGACTGCGTCCTCCTCTCCACCACCGGCGTCTCCCCGGGCAACGCCGCCGCCCAGGCCCAGGGCCACGCCGCCGCCAACAGCTACTGGCTCAGCTTCTCGGTCCCGACCCAGCACAGCGCCACCGCGCCCGCCGGAGTCATCGCCCCCAACGGCGACTGGCTCTCGCGCTGCCCCGTGGACGGTTCACCCTCGCTGGCGGTGGTCGACCTGGACGACGCCGCCGAGGCCGCCGCCGAAGCGGTGACCCACGCCCGCCCCTGGCGCCGCGCAGCCCGCGCGGGCGCCCACGCCGGGCACCGGGTGGCCGACCCGCGCAGCGAGGACCGCACGGCGGCCTTCTAGCGCGGCGGGGCGGGGTCGGTGGCGAGGAGGGCGACCGCTGCCGGTCAGGAACTCGTGTAGCAGGACGCCTGGCCGTGTCCCTCGGAGAAGTCGAGCTCGTCCGGGTAGAGGTAGCCCATCGAGACACCGGCGGGGGTGGCGGCCGGCAGGGCCTGGGTGCAGGCCGCCTTGGCGGCGTCCTCGGCGGTGAGGGACTCGTTGAAGGCCAGCACGGGTGTCGCGTACACCCTGCCGTCATGGTTCTGGGCGCAGGGGACCAGAACGACCCACTGGATCCCGCCGCCGGCGTCCCTGGACTGCACCGTGAAGCAGTCACCCGGCCGCAGGTCGAACACGCTGGTCACCTGGATCGCGGAGACCCCGCCGCCCGGGTCCCGCTGGACGTGGTCGCTGAACATGTCGACCACGTCGTAGATCACCATGGGCCACACCAGCGCGGCGATCAGGCCGGTGATCGCCGCGCCCTTGCCGCGCTGCCCGCTGCGCCGCACCTGCACCAGCGCGATCACCCCGAAGACCAGGGCGAACGGCACCAGTGCCAGCAGCCCGCAGGTGCGCGCCCAGCGGGCGAAGCGGTTGGTCCCCCAGGGCGGACTGCTGGCGGCGGCAGTGCCGACCGCCGCCTCGCGCACCGTGGCAGAACCCTGCTGGCTCATCAACGCTTCCCCCTTGTTCGCACACCGCTGTGACACAGCGAAGCGAGAACTTAGTGGATCACGTCGCCATGCGGTACTTCTCGTGCGGGATGCCCCGTTCCCAGACCGCCTCGAAGGCCGAGGAGCAGAGCCGTACGGCGGCGCGGTCGCCGGTGAAGGTGTGGCCGGCCCAGGTGCCGTCGCCGGTGAACCAGCGGAAGAGCACCAGGCGGTCGTCGATCAGCCAGAAGTCGTTGCCCGGCAGGGCGATTGCGGACGTACGGCTCCTCGGCAGCCAGCGCACCAGTTCGCCGGCGGCGAGGTTGACGGAGGTGACCGCGTGCTCCCAGCGGACGTAGTCCGTCACCGGCTCGGAGACGATCCGAGCGCGGCGCAGCACCACACCCCGGCCCACCGCCTCCTGGACGAGGGGGACCCAGGCCGCCCAGCGCTCGGACTCGGGGTCCTCGTTCACCTTGCCGGAGCGTTTGAACTCCTCGAACTCCTCGGCCTCGCCGGAGACCGCGTAGCTGTCGCGCATCTCCAGATGCACCGCAGTGCTCCGCGCGCCCCTCAGCAGCGTGGTGAAGTCCGGTACGTGGTGCGTCATCGCCATCCTCCCGTTTTTGCGGTCACGATCTCCCGGGGCTGACGCACCGTCAAGGGGCGCACGAGGGGCTCAGGAGGGGGCGATGGTGCCGGTCTTCAGGCCCGTGACGAAGGTGGCGAAGGACGTGGTGGGGAAGGTGAGGGCCGGGCCGGACGGGTCCTTGGAGTCGCGGACGGGGGTGAGGCCGGTGAACTGACCGTCGGCCACCTCGACGCAGGCGCCACCGTTGTTGCCGGTGTAACTCGACTTGCGCCACCGGGCATTGGGCAGTCCGTTGCGCATGAGTAGAGGTCCTCTCGGGAGTTGGTGTGTGGTGTTGCCTCAATGAGTGTTGAGGAATCCGTCTTTCAGGTTCGCGATGAAGGTGGCGAAGGACGTGGTGGGGAAGACGAGCGCGGGGCCGGACGGGTCCTTGGAGTCGCGGACGGGGGTGAGGCCGGTGAACTGACCGTCGGCCACCTCGATGCAGGCCCCGTGGTTGTCGCTGTGGCTCGACTTGCGCCACCGGGCGAGGTCCAGGTCGTTGCTCATGAGTACATGTCCTGTCTGGCTGTGCGGATCAGGTCCAGGGACGCATCCTGCGAGAGGGCTGCGATCTGCAGGAGAGCATACTGACGCTGCCAGAGAGCAACCTTCGCGTGATCGCGCACCAGCGAGCCCTCGTGCAGAGACTCGCTGTATCCGACCACTGATCCGTCAGGAAGGTTCAGAAGGTGGAGTGATTGCCACATTGGAGATCGCTCACCCAACGACATTGGTGCCACCTGAAGGGCGATGTTGGGAAACTCGGCGACTGCAAGCAGGTGATCCAGCTGCTCGCGCATCACCTCTCGGCCACCGACCGGTCGCAGGAGTGCGCTTTCGTCAATGACAAAGAATGCAAAGGTCGGTGTCTCGGCGGTGAGGATTCGTTGCCGGTCAAGTCGTACGGCGATTGCCTCCTCCGTCGTGTCCGGGGCGTCATCGAGGAGGAGAGCCCCGGTGGAGAGCATCGCGCGGGCATAGGCAGGGGTCTGGAGCAGTCCTGGGATACATGAGGTCTCGAAGTTTCTCAGTTCGATGGCCCTGGCCTCGTCGTCCACGTAGTCCATGAACCCCTCGCGGAACGTCTGGGCCAACCGTCGCTTGACGAACGGCATCAGGACCGTCAGCGCCCCGCCCGTCAGCAGGATCTCGTCACACCGCGCCGCGAACCCGTCCTTCGGCGCCCGCGTCCCACTCTCGATCCGGCTCACCAGGCTGTCGTCGCATGGAATCCGCGACGCCAGCTGAGGCTGCGACATCTCCCGCAACTCCCGGTAGTGGCGCAGCATTCCACCGAACAGACTTCCGGGCGACTCGCTCGGATCCAGCTCATTCTTTCGACCCGCCATCGTGTTTCCCTTTCGTGCCAAGGGGGTTCAGCGCAACCGTCAACGGTCCGTCAGATCCGTCAACATGTCACCCCTGGCGAGAATATGCCCACGTGCCGATGCTGGAATCACACAGTCACCGCGCAGTCGCACTGAGCACTGAGCACTGCGCACTCCAGAACGGGACCCCACCCCATGCCCTCGCCACTCACCCGCCAACTCCGTGGTGCCCGCCAGGAAGCCGCCGACGCCCTGGACGAGTTCCTCGCCACCCTCGCGCTCGCGGGCATCGTGCTCCCCAGCGTCGGGGTCAACTGGCGGATGGGGGAGGCGACCGGCTACTTCCTGATCGACCTCGGCGCGGCCCGCCCGGACGTGGTCGGCAAGCTCACCGACGTGATGCGCAAGGGAATCGAGTCCGGTGGCTGACCGCAGCCCTCGCCCGCGCCTGCTGAACAAGAAGAAGACAAAGAGCACGACACAGAGCGCCCGCCCCTGCCCCCTCGGCTGGCCGAGCTGCCCCCTGTGCGAAAGGAACTGAAGCCCCCGTGAGCACCGACAAGAGCAAGAGCAAGCGCACCACCGGCAGCCGGATGACCCTCCACGTCTACCGCATCACGGCCACCGGCAAGCGCGTCACCATCACGCCCAAGCACACGGTCCGGGGCGAGCCCGGCTTCTTCCGGTCCCGCCTCTTCGACCAGTGGCCGGAGTGCGCCTGCCCCCGCCACGCGCGCACCCGGCCCTCGTGACCCACGGGCACCCGCCCCACCGGCTCGGCGACCCGGATCAGGATCGCGTCATCGCCGGATGAGCAAAGGCGGCGTGCCCTGCTCAGACCTCCCTGATCTCGGCGAAGTCTTCGGCGAATGCCTTCATATCGTCGTCGGTCGTCACCAAGGTGACCGGCCGGGGACAGCGGATCTTGGCAGTGGCCGCAATGATCGCGTCGATCGTGTACTTCGTGCCGTGTATCCCGGTCCTGTCGGCCAGAGCCCTGGCCTCGTTGATGATCTCCGGGTCGGTGTCGATCACCTTGACACCGGCAAGCTTCCAGCGGGCCGTTGACGCCTTGCCGCCGGGGCGGTGCGCCTCCACCAGGACGACACCGGCGGTGGCGACCAGCTGTCCGCGAGCCTGGGCTTGCGCGACGAGCAGCTGCACATCTCGTCCCTCCTGCCCGGTGGTGACGAGCAGGCTCACGCCTTGGCTGTCGAGGAACAGCGTTCCGGCTGATGAAGCGTCAAGCTGCGTGGCCTTTTTCGCGGCCATGTTCGGAGTCCCCTTCGAGCTGCGCTCGGTCAGGGGACGAGCCTACGCCGAGTTGAGTGGCTCGCTGGAACATCGCGTCGTACTCCCGCTCCTCTTCATCGGTCGGGGTACCGTACGCGGCCTTGTACTCCTCAGTGATCTTCGCCAGCGTCGCTTTCCTGATGGCGTCCGCCACCAACTCGGCGACGTACTGTGCCGTGTCCTGGTCCCCGGAGAGGTGGTCCAGCGTCTCCAGCAGGTCCGGACCGACGATCAGCGCGATCTCCACCTGGTCGGCCCCGAGATCGTGGGTGGTCGTGGGAGCACCCTCGCCGGCGGTACGGATCTCAGCGAGCATGGGATGCTCCTCTGTGTGCGCTCGGTCCGGGGCGCTTCCCCGGCAGGCAGCCCGCAAAAGGGGCCGTGAACTCACAGTAGCGCCGAGCCTGCCACTGCTGCCCGGCTTGGGCGACAGTGGCTCTCGCGTCACGTCCGACCGCTCCCGGCCGACTGCCTCAGCTGCTCGGCCGCTGCAGCCGCGTGATGAACTTGTACCGGTCCCCGCGATAGATCGACCGCACCCACTCCACCGGCGCCCCCTCGGCGTCGAACGAGTGCCGCGACAGCTGCAGCATCGGCAGCCCGAGGTCGGAGCCCAGCAGCCCCGCCTCGCGCGGGTTGGCCAGGGTGGTCTCGATGGTCTCCTCGGCCTCGGCCACCACCACGCCGTACACCTCGCGCAGCGCCGCGTAGAGCGAGTTGTGCTTGACCAGGTTGCGGCGCAGTGCCGGGAAGCGCTTCGCGGAGAGGTGGGCCACCTCGATCGCCATCGGGTCGCCGTTGGCCAGCCGCAGGCGCTCGATCCGCAGCACGCGGCTGCCGGGCTTGATGTCGAGCAGCGGGGCGAGGTGGTCGTCGGCGGTGATGTAGCCGACCTCGATCAGCCGGGAGGTGGGCTCCAGGCCCTGGGCGCGCATGTCCTCGGTGTAGGAGGTCAGCTGGAGGGCCTGGGCGACCTTGGGCTTGGCGACGAAGGTGCCCTTGCCCTGGATGCGCTCTAGCCGGCCCTCGACCACCAGCTCCTGCAGCGCCTGGCGGACGGTGGTGCGCGAGGTGTCGAACTGCGCGGCCAGCGCGCGCTCCGGGGGGACGGGAGTGCCGGCCGGCTGGGTCTCGGTGAGCTGGAGCAGGTGTCGCTTCAGTCCGTAGTACTTGGGCACGCGCGCCGCCTGGGCGTCGCCGGCCGTCGTCGGGGCCTGGGTGTCCGGCTCGCCCGCCTTGGGCTCGTCCGGCCGAAGCTGGGCCGTGGTGCCCCCGTCGCTGCTCATTGGCCGCTTCTCCACTCCTCGCGGGACCGCTCCGGCCCCACTACCTCGTTAACGGCACACATCGTTGCACGTATGCCTGGGCGACGGGGAGCGCATCACGCGATGAACGATGAGCGGTGTCGGCTTGATAACGGCTCGTTGCGTTTGCATGTCCGCCCGTTGACACCTCCATTGGTCTAGGCCAAGCTCCAGGCATCTGGTCTACACCACTGCAGGCCAACTCATGAATCCCCAGACCATCTCAGGGTTCGCGGCATCACTCCCTCCCGTTATGCGGGATATGTCGCCGGCCACCGATGGGGGGCACCCGGGCATCCCTCAGGAGGATGGCGTGAAGCGTCAGCTCATCGCGGCGGTCGGCGTCGCGGCAATGGTCGTCGGCGTCGCGGCCTGCGGCTCGTCCAGCAAGTCGTCGGACGACGCGGGCAGCTACAAGGGCAAGACCGTCACCATGTGGCTCATGTCCGGCTCGGCCCCGCAGGCCTGGCAGGACGGGGTCAAGGCCGACTTCGAGGCGCAGTACCCGGGTGCGAAGCTGAACATCCAGATCCAGCCGTGGGACGGCATCGGCCAGAAGGTCAACACCGCGCTCTCCGACGGCTCGGTGGACGTGCTGGAGGTCGGCAACACCCAGACCTCGGGTTACGCCTCCACCGGCGGTCTGATGGACCTCACCTCGGACAAGGCCGACCTGGGCGGCAACGACTGGCCGGCCAACCTGAACGCCTCCTCGGTGTTCGAGGGCAAGCAGTACGCCGCGCCGTGGTACTTCTCCAACCGCGTGGTCATCTACAACAAGGCGCTGTGGACCAAGGCCGGCATCGCCGCCCCGCCCACCACGCTGGACGAGTTCTACGGCGACCTGGACAAGCTCAAGGCCTCCGGCGTCGCCAACCCGATCTACCTGCCCGGCCAGGAGTGGTACACCTACTTCGGCCTGATCGCCGGCGACGGCGGCACGATCGCCAAGCAGAACGGCAGCCAGTGGGTCGGCAACCTGGAGTCGCCCGAGGCCAAGGCGGCCTTCGCGACCTACCAGAAGCTGCAGAGCTACTCGACGGCGCCGAAGGACAAGGACGAGGCCACCCCGGCGCAGTCCACCCTGTTCCCGCAGGGCACCATCGCCTCGATGATCGGCCTCGGCTGGGAGGCCCCGGCGCCCAAGGACATGCCGGCCGACAACGTGGGCTACTTCCCGATCCCCGGCCAGACCGCCGACAAGCCCTCCGGCGTCTTCCTCGGTGGCTCGAACCTGGCCGCCGCCGCGGACACCAAGAACCCCACCCTGGCCAAGGGCCTGCTCAAGATCGCCCTCTCGGACAAGTACGAGGGCATGATGGCCTCCGCCGGTCTGATCCCGAACAAGACCTCGCTGGACTCGCTGGCCAACACCCCGTTCGCGCAGGCGGCGCTGAAGGGTGCGGCCGTCGGCGCCACCACGCCGAACCTGCCGAACTGGTCGACCGTCGAGAACCCGCCGGCTCCGATCAAGGAGTTCATGACCGCGGTCCTGCAGGGCGCGGACTACGACACGGCCGCCAAGCAGTACGACACCCAGATCACCAGCCTGCTGAACCAGAAGCAGTAGTTCGCGAGCGGCGTCGCTCACCGGCTCTCCTGACGGAGGCGGTGGGCGGCGCCGTACCCCTGTTCTGTGGCCACTCAGTCGGGCCGGGCGTGAGGAAGAGAGATCGATGGCTGTTCAGTCGGAACCGGTGCGGGCGCGGACCCCGCGTGGATCGGGGACGGGCGACACCCTGAAGAGTGCCGGCAGACCGGCCGCCGGTCCGAGCCTGCTGAGCCGGGCCATGCCGTACCTGCTGCTGTTGCCGGCCACCGTGGCCACCCTGGCGCTGCTGGGCTGGCCGCTGCTCAAGACCGTGCTGCTCTCGTTCCAGAACCTGAACCGCCGTCAGCTGGTCCTGCACCTGACCGAGTGGAACGGCTTCGACAACTACAGGCAGCTGCTCACCAGCGCCGAGTTCTGGCACACCACCGGCCGCTCGATCGCCTTCACCGCCGTCAACGTGGCGCTGATCATGGTCGGCGGCACCCTGGTCGGCCTGCTGCTGAACCGGCTCGGCTCGAAGATGCGGCTCTTCCTGCAGATCGGCCTGGTGCTCGCCTGGGCGATGCCGATCGTGGCCCAGACCACCGTCTTCACCTGGCTCTTCGACCAGCAGTACGGCGTGGTCAACTGGTGCCTGAACGAGCTGGGTTGGCACAGCATGGCCAACTACGACTGGTTCAGCACCCAGCTCTCCACCTTCTTCGTGATCGTGCTGCTGATCGTCTGGGGCTCGATCCCGTTCGTCGCCTTCAACATGTACGCGGCGCTGACCACCATCCCGAACGAGCTCTACGAGGCCGCCAAGCTGGACGGCGCCGGCTCGGTCAAGATCTTCACCAAGGTGGTCTACCCCAGCCTGAAGCCGTTCTTCCTCGGCACGACCTTCCTCGAGGTCATCTGGGTGTTCAAGTCCTTCACCCAGGTCTTCGCCCTCAACCAGGGCGGCCCGCAGCGGCTCACCGAGACGCTGCCCGTCTACGCCTACATCGAGGGCAGCGGCAACTCGCACTACGGCGAGGGCGCGGCGATCGCCGTACTGACCATGCTGATGCTGGCGGTGCTGATGTCGTACTACTTCCGGATCATTCTGAAGCAGGAGGACGAGCTGTGAGGCGCTCGCTCATCGGACGCAGCTGGCCCAACATCGTCGCGGTCGTCCTCTTCGCCTTCTTCGCCTTCCCGGTCTACTGGATGGTGACCACGGCGTTCAAGCAGAACTCCGACATCATCAGCAAGACCCCGGTCTTCCTGCCGCTCGACGGCACCCTGGAGCACTTCTCCAAGGCCACCGGCGCCGCGCAGTTCTGGGAGATGACCGGCAACAGCCTGGTCGCCACCATCGGCGCGGTGCTCGCCTCGCTGGTGATCGCCACCCTGGCCTCGTTCGCGATCTCCCGGATGAAGTTCCGCGGACGCAAGGGCTTCGTGCTGGTGATCATGATGGCCCAGATGGCGCCCTGGGAGGTCATGACGATCTCGATCTACCTGATCGTCCGCGACCAGGGGATGCTCAACAGCCTGGTCCCGCTGCTGCTCTTCTACACCATGATGGTGCTGCCCTTCACGATCTGGACGCTGCGCGGCTTCATGGCCGCCGTGCCCAAGGAGTTGGAGGAGTCGGCGATGGTGGACGGTTGCACCCGGGCCCAGGCCTTCATCCGGGTGGTCTTCCCGCTGCTGGCCCCGGGCCTGATGGCCACCTCGCTGTTCGGCTTCATCACCGCGTGGAACGAGCTGCCGCTCATCCTGATCCTCAACAAGTCGACCGGGCCCGGCACCTCGCAGACCCTGCCGCTCTGGCTGACCGAGTTCCAGACCGTCTTCGGCAACGACTGGGGGGCCACCATGGCCGCTTCCACCCTGTTCGCCATCCCGATCCTGCTCGTCTTCCTCATCCTCCAACGCAAGGCTGTCGGTGGTCTGACCGCCGGCGCAGTGAAGGGCTGACCGACCGCCGTGAGCATCCTCATCCCGAGCATTGCGGACAGTGACCAGCTGCATCGCGACGCACTGACCGTCCTGCAGCCCGGCTTCGAAGGCACCACCGCCCCGCCCGAGTGGGTCTGCCGCCACCTGGCGGCCGGTCTGGGCTCGGTGGCGCTCTTCGGCCGCAACGTCACCGACCAGGCCCAGCTGGCGGCACTCACCGCCCAGTTGCGCCAGGAGAACCCCGATCTGCTGATCGCGATCGACGAGGAGGGTGGCGACGTCACCCGCCTGGAGGTCGGCTCCGGCTCCTCGTGGCCGGGCAACCTGGCCCTGGGCGAGATCGACGACCCGGCGCTGACCCGCGACGTGGCCCGCGAGCTGGGCCGGGCGCTGGCCGAGTGCGGCATCAACTACAACTGGGCGCCCTCCGCGGACGTCAACTCCAACCCGGGCAACCCGATCATCGGGGTGCGCTCGTTCGGCGCCGACCCCGAGCTGTGCGCCCGGCACACCGCGGCCTGGGTGGAGGGCCTGCAGTCGGCCGGTGTCGCGGCCTGCGCCAAGCACTTCCCCGGCCACGGCGACACGGCGATCGACTCGCACCACGGCCTGCCGATGATCGGCGTGGACGAGGACCTGCTGCGCTCGCGCGACCTGGTGCCGTTCCGGGCCGCCGTCGAGGCCGGCGCCAAGGCCCTGATGAGCGCCCACATCATGCTCCCGGCGGTGGACCCGGTCTACCCGGCCACGCTCAGCAAGGCTGTGCTGGGCGGGCTGCTGCGGGGTCGCCCGGAGGACGGCGGGCTCGGCTACCAGGGCCTGATCGTCACCGACGCGATCGAGATGGGGGCGATCGCCAACACGTACGGCATCGCGGAGGGGACGGTGCTGGCGCTGGCCGCCGGCGCCGACGCGATCTGCGTCGGCGGCGGGCTGGCCGACGAGGAGACGGTGCTCACCCTGCGGGACGCGATCGTGGGGGCGGTCCGCTCGGGCCGGCTGCCCGAGGAGCGGCTTGCCGACGCCGCCGCGCGGGTCCGCTCGCTGGGCTCCTGGGCGCGCATCTCCGCCCAGGGCGCGCCGACCGAGCCGGACCTGTCGATCGGCCTGCGGGCCGCCCGCCGGGCCCTGCTGGTGACCACCGACCCGGCGCAGCCGTTCGCCCCGGTGACGGACCGCCCGTGCGTGGCCTCCTTCTCGCCCGAGCCCAACATCGCGGTGGGCGACGTGACTCCGTGGGGCGTGGCCGGGATGCTGGCCGAGCGCTTCCCGGGTACCCGCGCGCTCAGCTTCACGCCTGCCGACGCCGCCGCCGACGGGCAGTTGGACGAGCTGGTCGCCCGGGTGCTGCGGGAGGCCGCGGACCGCCGGCTGGTGCTGGTGGTGCGCGACCTGCACCGGCACGAGTGGATGGCCGCCGCCGTGCGCGGCCTGCTGGCGACCCGTCCGGACGCCCTGGTGGTGGAGATGGGCGTGCCGCAGGCCGCCCCGGTCGGCGCGCTGCACATCGCCACCCACGGCGCGGCCCGGGTCTGCGGCCTGGCCGCCGTCGAGGTGCTCACCGGCCAGCCGACGGTGCGTACCCAGTAGGACTTTCTGACCGCCGCTCAACAGCGGGGCCCTGCGGAGGAATTCTCCTCCGCGGGGCCCCGCTGTCTTTCGCCGTCTTTTCGCGCCGCCGAGTTGTTCGAACTCCTGCTGAATTGGTCGTCCATCAATTGTCATGCCTTAAGCAAGGATTAAGACACGAATGCGCAACGGGAAGGCGGGAGAACTCCGGAATGCGTTGACAGCCGCTTTGGTCTAGGCCAGGCTCCTGCAATCTGGTCTGAACCACTCGGAGGATCATGTGAAGCGCCGTCAACTGCTGGCCGCGTCCGTCGTCATCGCCCTGGCCATGGGCCTGACCGCCTGCGGTGGCAGCGGTTCCGGGCCGCGGGCCACGCGGTCCGCGGACGCCGCGGCGCTCACCGGCACCCTCACCATCTGGCTGATGAGCGACGCGCAGACCAGCTGGCCGGACCTGGTGCAGCAGGTCAACGACGAATTCGGGGCCGCCTACCCGAATGTCACCCTGAAGCTCAGCTACCAGAGCTGGGCGGACAAGGTGCAGAACCTGGATACCGCGCTCAGCCAGGGCAAGGCACCGGACGTGGTCGAACTGGGCAACACCGAGACCGAGAAGTACATCCTGAACGGCGCGCTGGCCCAGGTCGACAAGACCGACTACGAGAACTCGGACAGCTGGATCCCGGGCCTGGAGAACACCTGTACCTACGACGAGAAGCTCTACTGCGTGCCCTACTACGCCGGCGCCCGGGTCGGCATCTACAACACCGCGATGTTCCAGCAGGCCACCGGCAGCACGGCGTTCCCGACCAACGAGGCCGACCTCACCGCGGCGCTGGACAGGATCCAGGCGGCGCACAAGGGCGACAAGTCCTTCTCCGCGCTCTACCTGCCGGGCCCGTACTGGTACGCCGCGATGTCCTACGTCGCCGCGTACGGCGGCACGATCGCCCGCTACGACTCCGCCGGCAACTGGCACGGCACCCTGGAGGACCCCCGGGCGCAGCAGGGCATCCAGCACTTCGTCGATCTGGTGAAGCGGTACAACCACGGCGATCTGACGGCCAATGAGCTGCACCAGTCCGACGTGCTGGGCAAGCAGGAGGCCGGGGTGATCTACGGCAACGGCTGGGAGGCGACCAGCGCGGTCACCGCGCCGGCCGGCAACCCGGCGCTCCAGGGCAGCCTGCAGCCGGCCATCTTCCCGGGGCCCAACGGCCAGCCGCTGCCCAGCTTCATCGGCGGCTCCGACCTCGCGATCACCGCCAAGTCGCAGGTCACCGCAGCGGCCACGGCCTGGATCAAGCTCTTCACCAGCGCCAAGTCCGAGGCGCTGCTGGCGAGCAAGAACATCCTGCCGAACAACCTCGCCCAGCTGGACCCGCTGAAGTCCAACCCGGCCACCGCCGCCGCGGCCAGCGCGGTGCCCAACGCCTGGTTCACCCCGGTGGCGCCCGGCTGGGCGGCGATCGAGAAGAAGGGCGTCCTGGTGACCATGTTGAACGCGATCCTGGCCGGGCAGTCGGTGGACCAGGCGACCAAGGCCGCCGACGCGCAGATCAACCAGCTGATCAACACCCAGTCCTAGAAAGACTGTTTCGCCCTGACCGGTTCTAGGATCGGCACTGCCCGCAGGATCGGCGGTGCCCGCGACCCTCGCCCCAGCAACGCACCGGAGGTCCACCTGATGTCCGACCAGCAGCCGCACCGCCCCGGGAAGATCATGGCGGCCGAGATGGCCGAGCAGCCGGCGGTGCTACGGCGCCTCCTCGACGAGGGCGCTCCCCGGATCCACGAGATCGCCGCCGAGATCGCCGGCCGGGAGCCGAGGTTCGTGCTGCTCACCGCGCGCGGCACCTCCGACAACGCGGCGCTCTACGCGAAGTACCTGATCGAGGTGCTGCTCGGCAAGCCGGCCGGGCTCACCTCGATGTCCACCACCACGGCCTACGGTGCCAAGCCGGACCTGCGCGACGTGCTGGTGATCACGGTCAGCCAGTCCGGCGGCTCGCCCGACCTGGTCGCCTCCACCAAGGCGGCCCGAGAGGGCGGCGCGATCACCCTGGCGGTGACCAACAACGCCGCCTCACCGCTCGCCGAGGTCTCCGAGTTCCACATCGACGTGCTGGCCGGAGCGGAGAAGGCGCTGCCGGCCACCAAGACCTACACCGCCGAGCTGCTCGCCCTCTACCTCTTCGTGGAGGGCCTGCGGGGCCGTGAAGGCGCCGCCGCGAAGGGGCTGCCGCAGCTGGCGGCCGGGGTGCTGGCCCGCCGGGGGGAGGTGAAGGCGCTGGCCGAGCGCTACCGCTTCGCCCAGCGGCTGGTGATCACCTCGCGCGGCTACGGCTATCCGACCGCCCGCGAGGCGGCGCTGAAGCTGATGGAGACCAGCTACATCCCGGCCACCCCGTTCTCCGGTGCCGATCTGCTGCACGGGCCGCTGGCGATGGTGGACAACGTCTCGCCGGTGATCGCGATCGTGCCGGACGGCAAGGGCGGCGAGGCGCTGCAGCCGGTCCTGGAGCGGCTGCGCGGCCGGGGCGCGGATCTGGTGGTGATCGGCCGGCAGGAGCAGGTGGACGCCGCCTCGGCGGGCTTCGCGCTGCCCGGCGGGGTGCCGGAGGAGGTTCAGCCGATCCTGGAGATCCTGCCGCTGCAGCAGCTCGCCTACGAGGTCACCATCGCGCGCGGCCAGGACCCGGACGCGCCGCGCGCGCTGGCCAAGGTCACCGAGACCCGCTGAGCCGAGCCGCCCGAGCCGGTGTCGCCGCCGGCGCCGGATCCCGGCTTCGGCTCCGGAAAACACTACGGGCCACGGCGCCGACACAGGACCCTCAACCTGTGCGCGGCACCGTAGCCCGGAGCTGTCGTCGGCCGCCGTCAAGCGCCTCCGGAACTGTGCGGGGTCCCGGCAGCGCGGCAGCCGACCGAGGAGCGGCCGCGCGCGGTCAGGGCAGTTTGCGCGAGTGGCCTCTCCTTGGTGCTCCTCCATTGTGGACTAGACCAATCTGGGTTGTCCAGGAGCGGCCCGGCATTGGTCTGGACAACCCGTGGGACCGGGTCCGGGCCGGCCGGGGGAGCTACCCTCGCCCTGTGCCCTCGTTGAACGAACTCGTCCGCCGCCACACCACCCTCACCGGTGCCGATGTGGAGTGGCTCCACATGCTGGTCTCGGAGTGGCAGCTGCTCTCCGACCTCTCCTTCGCCGACCTGGTGCTGTGGATCCCCACCTGGGACGGCGTCCGGTACGTCTCGGTGGCGCAGATGCGCCCCAACACCGGCCCCACCTCCTACCAGGACGACATGGTCGGCCACCTGGTCCCGCGCGGGCGCCGCCCGCTGCTGGACGCCGCCTTCGACGAGGGGCGGATCGTCCGCGAGGGCGACCCGGAGTGGCGCGAGGAGGTGCCGGTGCGGGTCGAGTCGATCCCGGTGCGGCGCGAGGGCCGGGTGCTCGGGGTGATCGCCCGCAACACCAACCTGCTGACCGTGCGCACCCCGAGCCGGCTGGAGCTCACCTACCTGCAGAGCGCCTCCGACCTGGCCCAGATGATCGCGGCCGGCACCTTCCCGTACGCCGGCGAGCAGGTCGTCGACATGGACGCGGCCCCCCGGGTCGGCGACGGCCTGATCCGGCTGGACGCCGACGGCATCGTCACCTACGCCAGCCCCAACGCGCTCTCCGCCTATCACCGGCTCGGCCTGACCACGGATCTGGTGGGTGGTCACCTGGGGCGCACGACAGCCGAGTTGGCGCCCCCGTCGCGCGGCGCGGTGCACGAGGCGCTGGTGAAGCTGGCCAGCGGCTGGGCGCCGCGGCAGGCCGAGGTGGAGGCCCAGGGCGGCGTGGTGACGCTGCGCGCGATCCCGCTCAAGCCCAAGGGCGTGCACACCGGTTCGCTGGTGCTGGCCCGGGACGTCACCGAACTGCGCCGCCGCGACCGGGAGCTGATGACCAAGGACGCCACCATCCGGGAGATCCACCACCGGGTGAAGAACAACCTGCAGACGGTCGCCGCGCTGCTGCGCCTGCAGTCCCGCCGGATGGGCGACGACTCGGCCCGTGCCGCGCTGGACGAGGCGGTGCGCCGGGTCGGTTCGATCGCGATCGTGCACGAGACGCTCTCCCAGACGCTGGACGAGCAGGTGGCCTTCGACGAGATCGCCGACCGGGTGCTGGCGATGGTGATGGAGCTGTCCCAGGACGGCCAGGTGACCACCCGGCGCAGCGGCAGCTTCGGCATCCTCTCCGCCGAGGTGGCCACCCCGCTGGCGATGGTCCTCACCGAACTGCTGCAGAACGCGCTGGAACACGCTTTCGGGTCCAAGGCGGCCGGCAACCTCGCGGTCAGCGCGCTGCGCGGGCGCGCGCCGGCCACCGGCATGGGCTGGTCGGACAGTTGGACCGGGGGAGCGAAGCCGGAGGAGTACCTGCTGATCACCGTGCAGGACGACGGGCGCGGGATGCCCGAGGAGTTCGACCCGCAGCAGGACGGCAATCTCGGGCTGCAGATCGTCCGGACCCTGGCCACCGGCGAGTTGGGCGGCACCTTCGACATGGTGGCGGCGCCCGGCGGCGGCACCAAGGTGGTGCTGGAGATCCCGGTGCGCTGAGCGCGCGCCGTCCGCCCGGCGCACCGCGCGCCGGGCGGACGGGTGGGCAGGTCCGGACGAGCGGCAGGCAAAGAAACGAGGCCCTGCCGACCGGGGGGGAGGGTCGACAGGGCCTCTCAACCCGTTCCGGCCGTCGGGGGGAGTCGGCCGGAACGGGGGCTCTGTGGTGCGCGACACCCTGCGGTGCGCGTCGGTCACTACCAGGTCGCCCGCCCCGTCATATTGCGTACGGTGAGCGTCCCAGGTCCACGATATTGCTCTGTGTGAACAGTATCAAGTGTCCGGACCGAGCGGGGGCAAGGTGTCGAGGTCGCCGCGCCGATCGGTTTCCCGAGCGCGACGGCTCCTGCGGAAGGCTTCGACGGAGTGGCGGTCGAAGCCTGTGATCATGTGTTGATCGGCAATGCTTCTGTTCGGCAAAGCGGTTGATCAGTCGTGCGTCAGCTGCCGTGCGTCGGCTGAGCGGAGCGCGAAGCGCTCGCTCAGGCAGTGCGGGCGCGGTTGCGGGCGGCGCGACGCTTCATCGCACGACGCTCGTCCTCGCTCATGCCGCCCCAGACGCCGGCGTCCTGGCCGGTCTCCAGAGCCCACTGCAGACACTGCTCCATGACGGGACAGCGGCGGCACACGGCCTTGGCTTCCTCGATCTGCAGCAGAGCAGGACCGGTGTTCCCGATCGGGAAGAACAGCTCCGGGTCCTCTTCGCGGCAGACAGCGCGGTGGCGCCAGTCCATGGTCGTCCAACTCCTCCTGCCGGCAGGCGGTGGCCCGGCCGACACTATCGATGGCTTGTGAATGTGAACGCTTTCACGAATCCCACAACGGCAAAAGGGACCTAAGGCCTTCGCGGCCCGGCAGTCTGTGCAGAAGGGGGGTTCGGGCGCATCCTGAGGTACTGCTCAGCAGGTACTACTCACCTTGAGGACTCCCAGCGGCCGTAGGCGCCAGGGGATGTTCAAGGGGGCCGCCTCGCTTGTCTCGCTGCGACGCGTCCCGATCGCCATGTAGAGGTTCGCAAACCTCGGGCTCGGATACAACCCCCTTCGAGGAGGAATTTTTGATTCTTCGGTGTCGCCTACCTCACAGGCGGTACTTCTATGGGGTGAAGGGGGCTAGCGCGTTCGAGAAGAAGGGCGAGACCCCCTTCTGGTCACACAATCACACGCAGTGCCCGTCGTACGCCTGTGAAACTGACTCGACTCCTCTCCCCAAGGTGGTCCCCGTCGACCTGAAATGGGGCCGGTTCCTCTGAAACCAAGGTGAAGTGTCTGACGTCGTGATAGGAGACAACGTGCTTCCCGACCGGTCCCGTCTCCTTGCCGGATTGCTCCGAAGGAGTGTGCGGTCGCAGAATCTGACGGACCGTACGAGCGGTTCCGAACGCTGTCATTCGAGTGATCCCGAAGACATCAAGGTCGGTTTCGAAGGAAGCGGAAGGCGAGGGCAGCACCGGGCGATTGCCGAGAAATGTCCACGGCGAGGTGTTCGACACTATGGTCATCGCCAGTCCGGGTTGCGGTGCGCGGCCCGGAAGTTCCAAAGTCACCGGCCCGTTCTTACGGTGATGACGCTCGGTGACGTAGTGCCGGAGTGCTTCGCGGACATACAGCGCGTGCGTGGACTTGCGCCCCGATCTGCGCTGCTCCTCCACCCGGCCGACCACCCCCGCGTCGAAGCCGAGGCCGGCGGTGAAGGTGAACCAGCGGTCCGGCAGCCCCTCGGTCATCGCCTTGCCGAGTGAGATCGCCCGCTCCCGGTGGTGCTCCAGGGCGTCCAGCAGCTGCCCGGTGGCCTCCACCGGGTGGTTGGGCAGGCCGAGCGCGCGGGCGAAGACGTTGGTGCTGCCACCGGGCACCACGGCCAGCCGCGGCACCCGTTCGCCGGGGCCGTGCGCGAGCAGTCCGTTGACCACCTCGTTGACGGTGCCGTCGCCGCCGAGCGCGACCACCAGGTCCACCGCGCCGTCCGTCATCGCCTCGCGGGCCAGGTCACGGGCGTGGCCGCGGTAGCCGGTGACCGCGACGTCGAGCTTGAGATCGCTGCGCAGCGCGTGGGTGAGCACGTCCCTGGTCCGGCCACTTGTGGTGGTGGCCTTCGGGTTCACGACCAGGAGCGCGCGCATGAGGTTCAGCCTACGGCTCAGCGCCGGAGTGGCGGCGGCTACCCTGCTGGAGTGACCGCAGAAACCTCCTCCGCCGCCCCCGCCGACAGCTCCGCGCCGGCCCGCCCGGGCACCCTGCTCGCCGCCGTCGCGTTGACCGCCGCCGAGGGCGCCGCGCTGACCGCCTGGGGCGGCTACATGATCGTGGCCGGCCTGCTGGAGACCACCAGGAACCAGGCACTGGTGGAGTACGGCGGCGTGGTGATCCTGCTGCTCGGGCTGCTGCCGCTGGTCGCCTCCGGGGCGCTGCTGCGGCTGCGCCGCTGGGGCCGCAGCCCCGCGGTGCTGACCCACTCCACCTGCCTGCCGGTGGCGTACTACATGTTCCAGAGCGACGGCATGATGCCGGCCATCGGCGCGCTGGTCCTCGTGGTCGGCCTGGCCGGCCTGGTGACCACGCTCAACCCGCGGGTCACCGCGCTGCTCTACCAGACCGACCAGGACGACAACTGACCCTGCGTCACTCCTCGACCAGCAGCTTGTCCCGCAGCTGGGCCAGAGTGCGGGCAAGCAGCCGCGAGACGTGCATCTGCGAGATGCCGACCTCGGCGGCGATCTGGGACTGCGTCATGTTGCGGAAGAACCGGAGCACCAGGATCTTCTGCTCGCGCTGCGGGAGTTGGGCCAGCAGCGGCTTCAGCGACTCGCGGTACTCCACCCCCTCCAGCGCCTCGTCGGTGGCGCCCAGGGTGTCCGCCACGGCCGGCGACTCGTCGTCGCTGTCCGGGACGTCCAGCGAGAGGGTGGAGTAGGCGTTGGCCGACTCCAGGCCCTCCAGCACGTCCTCCTCGGAGATCCCGAGGTGCTCGGCGAGCTCGTGCACCGTGGGGGAGCGGCCGTGCCGCTGGGAGAGCTCGCTGGTCGCGGTGGTCAGCGAGAGCCGCAGCTCCTGCAGCCGGCGCGGTACCCGCACCGCCCAGCCCTTGTCGCGGAAGTGCCGCTTGATCTCGCCCACGATGGTCGGGGTGGCGTAGGTGGAGAACTCCACCCCGCGCTCGTGGTCGAACCGGTCCACCGACTTGATCAGGCCGATGGTGGCCACCTGGGTCAGGTCGTCCAGCGGCTCGCCGCGGTTGCGGAACCGCCTGGCCAGGTGTTCGACCAGCGGGATGTGCATCCGGACCAGCTGGTTGCGCAGTTCCACCCGCTCGGCGGAGCCCTCGGGGAGCTCGGCCAGGCGCACGAAGAGCGCGCGCGCCGCCTCGCGGTCCGGGGCGGCCGTGCGGTGCTGGCCGGACCCCTGGACGGGCAGTGCGGCCTTGACCACCTCGACCAGGGCCTCCTCGCCCGGATCGCCCTCCTCGGCCGGCGGGCGTGGCTCGGCCGTCGGCTCCGGCGTCGGGTCGGTCGGCTGGCTCATCCGCTGGGCGTCCTTCGGGTGCGCGTCGTAGGGAGAGGCGGGCGCGGGCACGGTACGGCGCCGGGCCGCTCCACCACCGGTGGTCCGGCCGCCGGCGGACACCTCGTCCGCGGGTCGGCCGTCCACGGGCAGCGGCCCGACGGCAGAGTTGCGATCCAGATCACTCACGGCGATCCCCCGTTCCGTTCCGGGAGCGCCCGGGCCGCCGGCGCGGCCGGGCCATCACATTGGTTGTACCGCGATCGGGCCCCGGAGCGGGAACGCCACCGCCCCGGGAGGGATCGTGGCGGTGCCCCACCGGTGCCCTGCGCGGGTCAGGCCGGGTGGCCGGATCACGGCTGGATGATCGTCCCGCCGCGCTTCTTGTGCAGGCTGATGCTGACCGTGCGGTCCTCGGCCACCGAGGACTCCACCTCGCCGGCCAGTGCGGAGAGCACCGTCCAGGCGAAGGTGTCGCGCTCGGGCGCCCGGCCGTCGGTGGTCGGGGCCGAGACGGTGACCCGCAGCGCGTCGCCGACCAGCCGGAACTCGCAGGACAGCACCGAGCCCGGCACCGCCTGCTGGAGCAGGATGGCGCAGGCCTCGTCCACCGCGATCCGTAGATCCTCGATCTCGTCCAGGGTGAAGTCCAGCCGGGCCGCGAGCCCGGCCGTGGCCGTCCGCAGGACCGAGAGGTAGGCGCCCTGGGCGGGCAGTCGGACCTCCACGAAATCCTTGGCGGCCGTTTCGTCCCGGGACTCGGCATCGCCGTCGATCTGGGACACCCTCACCTCCTGGGTGACGTGCTGTGCTGGTGACCCGAGGGCCGCGGCACGTTCTGTTGCTTGGCTCAACTGCTTCGCCCCAACTGTCTTGAGGGGTGGTGCGGTACGTCCCGGTCCTACCCATGCGGGCGGCGCCGGACGCGGGCCGTCCGCCGAGACGTTACCGCGATCGGCCGATGGATGTCGCGACCTGTGACCGGATTCGCCGCAGGTCGTCAGTGCTTTCCCAGCTCCCGCAGCGGTTCGCCGGTCAGCCGGTGCACCGTCCACTCCTCCATCGGCTCGGCGCCGAGCGACTTGTAGAAGCCGATCGCGGGCTCGTTCCAGTCCAGCACCGACCACTCGAAGCGCCCGTAGCCGCGCTCCGCGGCGATCCGGGCCAGCTCGGTGAGCAGCGCCTTGCCGTGGCCGCCGCCGCGCGCTTCGGGGCGCACGTAGAGGTCCTCCAGGTAGATCCCGTGCGTGCCGGTCCAGGTGGAGAAGTTGCGGAACCAGAGCGCGAAGCCGACGGTCCGCGCCGTCTCGTCGTCCTCGGCGATCAGGGCGAAGACCGCCGGGTGCGCCCCGAACAGCGCCTCGTGCAGCTGCTCCTCGGTGGCCTTGGCCTGGTCCAGGGCCTTTTCGTAGTCCGCGAGTTCGCGGATCAGTTCGATGATGGTCGGGACGTCCTCGGCGACAGCGCTTCTGATCATGCCTTCGAGGGTACTTGGGCCCGGTCATGACTGATGCCCCTCACTCGAAAGAGTGCGGGGCATCGGCGTCAGGTTGACCCGGGGTGGGATCAGGCCTGCTTGGTCTCCCAGAAGATCTTGTCGATCTGGGCGATGTAGTCCAGCAGGGTCTGACCGGTGGCCGGGTCGGTCGAGGCCTTGGCGGCCGAGGCGGCCTTCAGGGCGTCGTTGAAGAGCTTGTGCAGCTCGGGGTACTTCTCGAAGTGCGGGGCCTTGAAGTAGTCGCTCCACAGCACCGACAGGTGGTGCTTGACGGCCTCGGCGCGCTGCTCCTTGATGATGATGGCGCGCGCGCGGAAGTGGGCGTCCTCGTTGGCCTGGTACTTCTCCTGAGTACCCTTCACCGACTCGGCCTCGATGCGGGCCTGAGCGGGGTCGTAGACACCGCAGGGCAGGTCGCAGTGGGCGTGAGCGGTGACCCGCGGCGCAAACAGACGAGAGAGCATGGGAGTCCTTCCTTAGATCGTCTTCCCGGGCCTGAGACTACCCCGCGGCCCCCCGGATCTCTCGGTCGGGACGGGGGCCTAGGGCAAAAGGTTGAGTCGGAACCGGTCGATATCGGGCACACGTTGTCGATGCGGGATGCTGGTCCCGAGGATGGGAGCCGGCGGGCGCGACAAGGAGGTACGGCGATGCGGCGACAGGGCACTGACGCGGGCCCAGAACCTGTGGAGCGTACGGGGGGCGGGGTGCTGCCGTTGGGGCTGATGGACGTGGCCGGGCCGTCAATGGTCCCCACGCTCTACCACGGCGACCGGCTGCTGGTCCGGTACGGCGCCCGGATCCGGCCGGGCGCCGTGGTGCTGGTCCGTCACCCGCTGCGCCAGGACCTGCTGGTGGTCAAACGGGCCGCCGAACGGCGTACCAAGGGCTGGTGGTTGCTCTCCGACAACCAGTTCGTGGAGAACGACAGCCGGGAGTACGGCCCGGTACCTGACGATCTGGTCCTCGGCCGGGTGCTGCTGCGGCTCTCCCCGAACCCGGTCTGGCTGGCCCCGGCCGGCTGGCTGGAGCGGCTGCTCTGCACCCGGCCGCTGGGCCGCTGGCCGGGTCTGGCGGCCCGGTTCGGGGTGTTCCGGCGGCTCAGCCCAGAGCTGTAGCGGCGGCTGCCTCGGCGGCCGCCGCGGCCTCCTGCCGCTTGCGCGCCCGGTAGGCCGCGACATTGGCCCGGGTCGCGCAGCGGTCCGAGCAGTAGCGGCGCGAGCGGTTGGTGGAGGTGTCCAGGTAGGCGTTGCGGCACGGCGCGGCCTGGCAGATGCCGAGCCGGTCCGCGCCCAGCTCGGTCAGGTGGATCGCCAGGCCCATGCAGGCCACCGCTGTGAACGCGGCGGTGGCGCTGGCCGCGTTGTCGGCCAGGTGCAGGTGCCAGCGCGGCCGGCCGCTCTCGTCCAGGTAGTCGTGGCCCGAGACCAGCGGGCTGACCGGGTATTCGACCATCAGTTCGTTCAGCAGGTCGACACCGCGGGTCTCGTCACCGGCCGCGGCGGCCTCGAAGACCGCGCGCAGCCGGCCGCGCACCGCCCGCAGCCGGGGCAGGTCGGCCGTCTCGGTCAGCTGCGCACCGCGCGAGGACGGGCTGGCGAACAGCGCGCGCACCGCGTCCACGCTGACCAGCGCGTCGGTGCCGCGCTCCGGCTCCTCGCTGTTGACCAGCCGGACGGCGTAGTCGGCGTACAGGGCGAGCTCCACCGGGAATTCCTCCGCACTGCGTAATGGGTGGTCTGCTAGAAGCCTATTACCTTTTGCCGGGAACCTGAACGTCCGAGCGGGTCAGGGCGCCGACCCGACCGGGATCGGCGCCCTGACCTGTCACAACGCGGCTGCCGAAGCGCTACAGCACCTTGGAGAGGAAGGCCTTGGTGCGCTCGTGCCGGGGGTTGGCGAGCACCTCGCGCGGGTGGCCCGACTCGATCACCACCCCGCCGTCCATGAAGACCAGCGCGTCGCCCACCTCGCGGGCGAAGCCCATCTCGTGGGTGACCACGATCATCGTCATGCCCTCCTCGGCCAGGCCGCGCATCACGTCCAGCACCTCGCCGACCAGCTCCGGGTCGAGCGCCGAGGTGGGCTCGTCGAAGAGCATCAGCTTGGGCTCCATCGCCAGCGCCCGGGCGATCGCCACCCGCTGCTGCTGGCCGCCGGAGAGCTGGGAGGGGTAGTTGGCCGCCTTGTCGGCCAGCCCCACCCGCTCCAGCAGCGCGCGGGCCCGCTCCCGCGCCGCCGCCTTGGACTCGCCCTTGACCTGCACCGGCGCCTCGGTGACGTTCTCCAGCGCGGTCATGTGCGGGAACAGGTTGAAGTGCTGGAAGACCATGCCGATGTCACGCCGCTTGAGGGCCACCTCGCGGTCCTTCAGCTCGTAGAGCCGGTCGCCCTTCTGCCGGTAGCCGACCAGCTCGCCGTCGACCCAGAGCCGGCCGGCGTTGATCTTCTCCAGGTGGTTGATGCACCGCAGGAAGGTCGACTTGCCCGAGCCGGACGGGCCGACCAGCACGAACACCTCGCCCTGCCGGACCTGGAGATCGATGCCCCTGAGCACGTGCACCGTGCCGAAGGACTTGTACACCGTCTCGGCCCGGACCATCGCACTGCCGGGCCCGACCGGTGCCATCGGCGAACCGCTCACGGCCGGATCGCTCACAGGTGTCCGCCTCCCTCGAGGCCGGGGACCACGTCCGCGTCGGCCGTCGGTGTCCGCCGGCCGCGGAAGAGCCCGCGCAGCCGCTGCAGCGGGGTCGGCGGCAGGACCCGGTTGGCGCCGCGCGCGTAGTGCCGCTCGATGTAGTACTGGATGATCGTCAGGATCGAGGTCAGGAAGAGGTACCAGATGCTCGCCACGATCAGCAGCGGGATGGTCTGGAAGGTGCGCGAGTAGATGTCGTGCGCGGCGCCCAGCAGTTCCACCAGCGAGATCGTGTAGGCCAGCGAGGTCGTCTTCAGCATCGAGATGGTCTCGTTGCCGGTCGGCGGGATGATCACCCGCATCGCCTGCGGCAGGATGATCCGCCGCATCGTCCGCACCTGGCTCATCCCGAGCGCGTGCGCGGCCTCGGTCTGGCCCACCGGGACGGACTGGATGCCGCCGCGGACGATCTCCGCCATGTAGGCCGCCTCGTTCAGGCCCAGGCCCAGCAGGGCGGCGGTGAAGACCGGGATCAGGGTGTTGGTGGACCCGGACCAGAACTCGGTGCCGAACGGGATGCCGATCGACAGATCCGGCCAGAGCGACCCCATGAACTCCCAGAACAGCAGCTGGACCAGCACCGGAGTGCCGCGGAACACCCAGATGTAGCACCAGGCGGTGGCGGACAGCAGCGGGTTGTGGGAGAGCCGCATGACGGCCAGGACGACCCCGCCCACCACACCCATGAGCATCGCGAGCGCGGTCAGCTCGAGGGTGGTGACCAGGCCGTTCATGATCGTCTGGTGGAACAGGTACTGGCCCACCACGTGCCACTGGAAGGCCTTGTTGAAGAGCAGGGCGTGGATCAGCATCGCCGCGAGGACGGCGACGACGACGGCTCCCGCCCAGCGGCCGGGGTGCCGGACCGGCACGGCCTTGATGGCCGGCGGCCGGGCCCGGGTCACCGACTCCTGGTCGGATGGGTTCACTGTGGCCCCAAGGAGTAGTTGGCGTCGGTCAGCTGCTGGCGCCGTTGATGACGGACTGGTTGACGGCGCCGGACTGGACGCCCCACTTGGTCAGGATCTGCTGGTAGACGCCGTTCGCGATCAGCGACTCGACCGCGCCCTGGACCGCCTTGGTGAGCGGCGAGTTCTTGGCGACCACGATCCCGTAGGGGGCGGTGTCCGCGGTGGCGCCGATCTTCTCCACCTGGCCGCCGGTCTGCTGGACCGCGTAGTCGACCACCGGAGAGTCGGCCAGCATGACCTGGTCACGCCCGGCGATCAGCGCCAGGGTGACGTCCGTCTGCAGGTCGAACAGGTCGCCGCCGTTGGGGATGCCCGGCTTGCCGGCCTGCTTGCAGGCGGGGTCGATGACGTCGGTGATCTCGTCGACCTGGGTGGTGCCGGTCTGCACCGCGATCTTCTTGCCGCACAGGTCGTTCGGGTCGATCTTGTCGGGGTTGCCCGCCTTCACCGCCGTGCTGGTGCCGGCCGAGAAGTAGGTGACCATGTCGACCGTGGCCTCGCGCTCCTTGGTGTCGGTGAACGAACTCATGCCCAGCTGGTACTTGTTCGCCGTGATGCCGGGGATGATCGAGGTGAAGTCGGCGTTCTGCACGTCGGCGGTCAGCCCCAGCGTCTGCGCGATGGCCCTGGCCAGGTCGACGTCCATCCCGACGATGTCGCCCTTGGGGTCCTTGAACTCGTTGGGCGCGTAGGACGCGTCCGTCGCGACCACCAGCTGTCCGCTCGACCGGATGTCGGCCGGCACCTGGGCCGCGAGCGAGGGGACCGCGCTCGGCGTGGCGATCGGCGGGCCGGTGCTCGGGGCGCCGCCCGTCGTGCTGCTGCCGCAGCCGGCGACGACCAGCGTGCCGGCGACGAGCAGCGGCCCGAGGGTGGCGATGGCGCAACGCCGGGTGCGGGTGCGCACGGAGGTCCTCCCGAGGAGAGGTGACGCGCGAACTGGTGAGCGGGGCACGGGTGACGTCGCGAGCGCGGAACGTGATCGTGCTGCCGCGTTCCTGCCAGGTTCTCACCGGAGGCCGACTCCCGCCCGGCGGTGCGGTGCGTCGGCGTGAGGTCCACCACGGCGACAACCCGGTCTGCCGGACCGGGTACCCGGTGTGTCAGAATCTGCTATCGGGTGACCCCCGATACCGAACAGGGACCACCGGCTCGCGACAGAGCCGGGTTGCAGAGGACCGGAAGTCATGACGCCGACTCCGTATCCGAGGCATCAGCTCCCCCCGAGCGTTCCCCTGTTCAACCCTGCGAGTCCCCCCTGTTCACCCCCCTACGGGGGTGCGCCGAACCGCTATTGCCGGTGAATAGTGCGTGACGAGAGACCTTGGCACAGGTGCGGTGCCTGCTCTCCGTCCTAGGCTCTGCCGGAAAGCACCGCGCAGGTTCATCAAAACCCCTCACCCGAGGCCGCCGTCCGACGTGCCAGTTCGATCGCCGTCGCACCGCGCGCCCTCGCTGATCATGACGAAGAGGTCATCGTGGCAGCGGAGATCATCCACCCCCGTATCCAGGACACCGACGATCCGGTCGACGCCGTGTTCGCGCTTCACCGCGGCGGCAAGATGGAGGTGCGCGCCACCGTTCCGGTGCGCGACGCGGACGACCTGTCGCTGGCCTACACCCCCGGGGTCGCACGGGTCTGCACCGCCATCGCCGAGCAGCCCGAACTGGTCAACGACTACACCTGGAAGGCCAACACCGTCGCGGTGGTCACCGACGGCACCGCGGTGCTCGGTCTCGGTGACATCGGCCCGCAGGCCTCGCTGCCCGTGATGGAGGGCAAGGCCATCCTGTTCAAGCAGTTCGGCGGCGTGGACGCGGTCCCGATCGCGCTGGACTGCACGGACGTGGACGAGATCGTGGAGACCGTCATCCGGCTCGCCCCGTCCTTCGGCGGCGTCAACCTGGAGGACATCTCCGCCCCGCGCTGCTTCGAGATCGAGCGGCGGCTGCAGGACGCGCTGGACATCCCGATCTTCCACGACGACCAGCACGGCACCGCGATCGTCACCACCGCCGCGCTGTGGAACGCCGCCAAGGTGACCGGGCGGGAGATCGGCGCGCTGCGCGCGGTCATCTCCGGCGCCGGCGCGGCCGGGATCGCGATCGCCAAGATGCTGGTGGCGGCCGGGATCGGCGACGTCTCGGTGTGCGACCGGCGCGGCGTGGTGCACCAGGGCCGCGAGGACCTGACCGACGCCAAGGCCGAGATCGCCGCGCAGACCAACAAGGCCGGGCTGACCGGCAGCCTGGCCGACGCGCTGGCCGGGGCGGACGTCTTCATCGGCGTCTCCGGCGGCACGGTGCCGGAGGAGGCGGTGGCGACCATGGCCGAGCACTGCTTCATCTTCGCGATGGCCAACCCGAACCCGGAGATCCACCCCGAGGTCGCGCACAAGTACGCGGCCGTGGTGGCCACCGGGCGCTCCGACTTCCCGAACCAGATCAACAACGTGCTGGCCTTCCCCGGCATCTTCGCCGGCGCGCTCCAGGTGCGGGCCTCGCGGATCACCGAGGGCATGAAGCTGGCCGCCGCCCAGGCGCTGGCCGCCGTGGTGGCCGATGAGCTGACGCCGCAGAAGGTGATCCCCTCGCCGTTCGACGCCCGGGTGGCGCCGGCCGTCACCAAGGCGGTCGCCGAGGCGGCCCGCCGCGAGGGTGTCGCGCGGCGGTAGTCCGTCAGTACGACCGGACCGGGGCCCGGGACACGCGGTGGAGGTCACACCCTCGCGTGGTTCCGGGCCCCGCCGCTTGTTGGCTAGTGTCCGCTCCATGTTCGCCGCCTACGCTGCCCGCATCGACGCTGACGATCCTCTGAGTGCCCTGGAGCTCGGGCAGCTGCCCGAGCCCGAGGCCCGGCCCGGCTGGAGCGTGGTGACCGTCAAGGCCGCCACCCTCAACCACCACGACCTCTGGTCGCTGCGCGGGGTGGGCCTGCCCGCCGAGCGGCTGCCGATGATCCTGGGCTGCGACGCGGCCGGCATCGACGAGCAGGGCAACGAGGTGGTGATCCACTCGGTGATCGGCCAGAGCGGTCACGGGGTCGGGCCGAACGAGCCGCGCTCCATCCTGACCGAGCGCTACCAGGGCACCTTCGCCCAGCGGGTGGCCGTGCCGACCTGGAACCTGCTGCCCAAGCCGGCCGAACTCTCCTTCGCCGAGGCGGCCTGCCTGCCCACGGCCTGGCTGACGGCCTACCGGATGCTCTTCACCAATGCCGGGGTCAAGCCCGGTGACACCGTGCTGGTGCAGGGCGCGGGCGGCGGGGTGGCCACCGCACTGATCGTCCTGGGCAAGGCGGCCGGCCTGCGAGTCTGGGTCACCGGGCGGGACGAGGCCAAGCGGGCCAGGGCCGTGGACCTGGGCGCGGACGCCGCCTTCGAGAGCGGCGCGCGGCTGCCCGAGCGGGTGGACGCGGTGATGGAGACGGTCGGGGCGGCCACCTGGTCGCACTCGGTGAAGTCGCTGCGGCCCGGCGGGACCATCGTGATCTCCGGTGCCACCTCGGGCCCGAGCCCGAAGTCGGCGGAGCTGAACCGGATCTTCTTCCTGGAACTCAAGGTGGTCGGTTCGACCATGGGGACCAAGGAGGAGCTCGCCGGGCTGCTCGCGCTCTGCGCGCACGCCGGGGTGCGCCCGGTGATCGACTCCGTGCTGCCGCTGACCGAGGCGCGCGACGGTTTCGCGCGCCTGGCCAAGGGCGAGGTCTTCGGGAAGATCGTGCTGGAGCCCTGAACGGCGCGCGGCCCGTTGCCCGCGCCGGAGCGCGGACAACGGGCCGAGAGGTGGCGCCGTTGGCGCCGCGTCAGCCGAGCAGGCGGCGCAGCCGTTCGGCGGCGCCGGCCAGCACCGACTGCGCCTCGCCCAGCTGGTCGGCCGTCACCCGGGCGCTGTCCCGGGCGGCGTCGCGGACCTGGTCGCGGAACCGGTCCAGCAGCCGCTCCAGCTCACGGGCCGGGTCGGCGTCCGGCTCGGTGCGGGCCCAGTCGGGCAGGTCGCTCGGGGCCTCCTTGCCGAGGTCGACCTTGGCGGCCGAGCCGGCCCCGGCGTCGCCCCAGCGGGCCGAGTCGGCCAGGCCCGCCAGACCCCGGGTCAGCTCGGAGAGGCCCTCGGCCAGACCGGTCGGCCAGTCGCCCTTGCTGACGTGCTCACGGACCTGCTGCTCGACCTTGCGCTTGATCCGCAGCGCCTCCTGCTGGGCCGCCTGGCGGACCGCCTGGGACTGCTCGCGCGCCTTGCGGGCCTCCTCCTTGGCCTTCTTGGCCTGCTCCCGGGCGGCCTTCTCCTGCTCCTTGGCCTTCTTGGCCTGGGCCTTGAACTCGGAGAACTCCTCCCGGGTGCGCTGCCAGCTCGACTCGGACCCCCACGCTCCGCTCCAGGCGACCCCCGGATCGGCGGCCTTGGGCGCGTTGCGGGCCGCGTCGCGCAGCTCCTCGCGCAGATCCTTGGCGGAGTCCCGGACGTCCTCCCGGATCGCCCCGGCCAGCTGGACGACCGAGTCGCTGATCTCCACCTCGAGCTCCGCCAGGTCGTCCTGGCGCTCGGTCAGCTCCTGGCGGCCCGCCTCGGTGATCCGGTAGACCTTGCGGCCCCCCTCGGTGCTGTGCTCCACGAGCCCCTCCTGCTCCAGCTTGGCCAGTCGCGGGTAGACGGTGCCGGCGGACGGCGCGTACAGCCCGTGGAAGCGCTCCTCCAGCAGGCGGATCACCTCGTAGCCGTGCCGCGGCGACTCGTCGAGCAGCTTCAGCAGGTAGAGCCGCAGCCGGCCGTGCGCGAAGACGCTGCTCATGCCTGCTCACCCTTCGGCGCGTCGTTCGTGTCGGCCGGGCCGTCGGAGCCGACCGCGTCGGCCGGCTCGGCGGTGCCGGCGGCCAGTTCCTTGACCAGGACCACGTCCCCGTCCTCCGGCTCCGGGCGGCGCAGCACCGAGATCGCCCCGGAGACGGTGCTCACCTGGAGCCGGCCGGTGCCGGCCCCGAGCTGGCCGGTGAGCTTCTTCGAGCCCCAGCTGCCGCCGACCGTCAACTCCTCGAAGGCGGTGGCGAACTGGCCGTTGGTGCTGCCCGCGTCGACCGTGGTGTCGGCCGGCTGCGGCAGCCGGACCGCGACGTCCCCGCTGACCGTGGCGATCCGCACGTCGGCCGACCCGGTGCTCGCCAGGTCCAGGGTGACCGCGCCGCCGACGGTGTTGGCCAGCAGCGAGGCGGGGGTGCCGGAGATGACGGTCAGTCCGCCGGAGACGGTCTTGACCACCAGGTCGCCGGAGACCGACTGGGCGTCGATGTCGCCGGAGACCGACTTGGCCTCGATCCGCCCGGCCAGACCCACCAGCGTGGTGCTGCCGGCCACCCCGCCCACCGAGGTGCCGCCGCGCACGCCGGAGACGGTGGCCTCGGCGGAGGCGGTGCCGACCTTGACCGTGGCGTCGGCCGGCACGGTCAGCGAGACCACGGCGCGGGCGTGGCGCTTGCGGAAGAGGGAGTCCAGCAGGCCCTTGACCGAGTCGACCGACTTGAACCGCTCGCGGTCGCCGAAGTCGCTCCAGCTGAGGTCGGGGTAGGTCACGGTCAGCACGCCGTCGGTCAGCGTGACCTGCAGCGGCTCGCCGTCCAGCTCGGTCACCTCGAGCCGGGCCGGGCCCTCGGCGGCGACCACGTTGACCGCGCCGCCGATGATCCGCACCTCCAGCGCCCGCACCGCCTCGTCGAGCGTGATCCGGTCGGGTCCACTGACTGTCCACTGGCTCATCTGCTGGTCCTCCCGTCTGGCAGCCGCCGTCGTACCCTGGAAAGGCGACGATCCGGCTAGTCGCGATGTATCGCGTCTTCCAAGAAACACGATATATCGCGTGGCGGCGAAGTCAAGTAGTTCTCCGCGCCGAGAACGCGGCAGGGCCCGGCAGGCGGTTGCCTGCCGGGCCCTGCCGCGTTGCGCGGTACCGGGTCCTGGTGCGCTCAGTCCTCGTCCTCGTCGTCGTCCAGCCGGGCCAGCCAGGTGGCCAGCCGCTCGACGGGAACCTCGAAGTCGGGGTTGAGGTCCACGAACTCGCGCAGACGCTCGGCCAGCCACTCGAAGCTGACCTCCTCGTCGCCGCGCCGGCTCTCCAGTTCCTCGATGCCGCGGTCGGTGAAGTACACGGTGTGCTCCGGTCGGTCCTCAGGGTCGGTTGTCGAGCCAGGATAGAACGGGGTCAGGAGGTCCCCTGCCAGGTGGTCAGCGACAGCTTGACCTCGCCGGTCTGCGCGTTGGCGCTCTCCACGGCCGCGATCGCGATGGCGTGGCTGGTGCGGTCGCGGATGCAGAGCAGCCGGCCCGCGCTCACGTGGCTGAAGGAGAGGTCGGAGTCCGGCCGGGTGTCGATCGCGGAGTTGCACTGGGCCGGGGTGACCGTCGGATCGGTGATCACGGCGAAGTCGGAGGGGTCGTCGCCGGCCCCGGAGAAGGCGTCGGCCTGGCTGCCGCCGTTTCCGTCGTTCGTCAGGGAGAGCGCCCAGGTGGGGTTGGTGGCCGAGGCGATCAGCTTGCCGCCGACCAGGTCCACCCGGTACGCGTAGCTGGCGTACTCGCTCGGCGGGATGTCCAGCTCGATCTTGCTCACCAGCGGGGTGTAGCCGCCCGCGGCGGCGGTCGCCGAGACACCGCTGACCGGACTGGCCGCGCCGTCGGCTGACGCGGTGTCGGAAGCCGTGCTGCCGGGTGCCGTGGCGCCGGCGCTCGGCGCGTCGCCGGGCGCCGTGCCGCCCGCCGGCGCGGTGGCCGGGGGCTGCTGCTGCGGGGTGCCGGCGGCGCCGCTCTTCGCGACGCTCTTGCCGGACTGGTCGCTGAGCAGCACCCCGGCGAGCGTGCCGCCGAGCGCCATCACCACGGCGACCGCCAGCAGCGCCTTCCAGGAGACCCCCTTGCGGGTGACGGCCGCCTCGGCGGCCGGTACCGGCGTCGGCGGGGCGAAGGCCGCGCCGGGTGCGGGCGGCAGGAGCGGCGTGGTCCGGTCCGGCGGCAGCTGGGTGGTCGGCGCCTGGCCGGGCGGCGGGGGAGCGGCGAAGGAGGGCGCGGTGGCGGGCACGGTGGGGATCGGGGGCAGGCCCGGCTGCGCCGGCTCGGCGGGCGGTGCGGCCGGCCGGGCCTTCGGCAGGTCGGAGCGCCGGGTGATCTCGCCGGCCACCGGCGCCGGGAGCCAGTCGTCGGCGAACCGCAACTGCCCGCCGACCTCGGGGTGGTTGCGGGCGATCTCGATGATCTCGGCCGGCGTCGGCCGCTCCTGGGGCGACTTGGCCAGGCAGCGCAGCAGCAGCTCGCGCAGGTCCTCGGGCACCGCGTCCAGCTCCGGCGGCTCGTGCACCACCCGGTAGAGCACCGCGGTCTCCGGGCCCTCGCCGAACGGCGGCAGGCCGCCGGCCACGTAGGCCGCCAGCGCGCCCAGCGCGAAGACGTCGGTGGCGGGGGTGACCGCGGCGCCCTGGGCCTGCTCGGGTGCCATGAAGGCGGGCGAGCCGATCCGGAAGCCCGTCCCGGTCAGCGCGGTGGCGTCGGCGGCGCGGGCGATGCCGAAGTCGATCACCCGCGGGCCGTCGGCGGCGACCAGCACGTTGGCGGGCTTGAGGTCGCGGTGCACCACACCGACGCTGTGGATCGCCTGCAGCGCCTCGGCGATGCCGCCGAGCAGCAGCAGCACGGTGCGCACCGGCAGCGCGCCGTACTCGCGCACCACCTGCTGCAGCGAGGGCCCCGGCACGTACGCGGTGACCAGCCAGGGCGCGTCGGCGTGGGTGCCGGCGTCGATCACCTGGGCGGTGTACAGGCCGTGGATCCGCTGCGCGTTGGTCACCTCCTGGGCGAACCGGCGGCGGAACTCGGCGTCCTCGGCGAACTCGGGGCGGACCACCTTGAGCGCCACCGGACGGCCGCCCGGCGTGAATGAGAGGTAGACCCGGCCCATGCCGCCGGCCCCGAGCCGCGCGGAGAGCGGGTAGCCGGCCACCTGCACCGGATCGTCCGGGTGGAGCGGCTGGAAGGCGGGCGGCGGCGGTGCGGCGGCGTTTTGATCATCGGCAGGCATGGCGCCGAGGTTATCGACGGACCGTCAGCAGTGCCGTGCCGGGACCGGTTTGGTTACCCAGCCGAGATCTGCCGAGATCTGCCGAGATCTGCCGGGATCCGCCGGGCTCGGCCGGACGCCGGAAGGGCCCGGTCCGCATCCGGACCGGGCCCTTCCAGGCTTGCTGCTGAGCCGACGTCAGAGGCTGAAGATCTCCTCGATCAGCGCCTGCTGCTCGGCGGCGTGCCGCTTGGCCGAGCCCACGGCCGGGGCCGAGGAGGCGGTGCGGGCCACCCGGCGCAGGCGGCCGCCGCTGGCCTTGCGACCGATCACCACGTCCAGGTGGTCGACCAGGTTCATCGCGATGAACGGCCAGGCGCCCTGGTTGGCCGGCTCCTCCTGGGCCCAGACGAACTGGACGTCCTCGCCGTAGCGGGCCAGCTCCTCCTGGAGCTCGGCGATCGGCAGCGGGTAGAGGCGCTCGACCCGCACGATCGCGGTGTCGGTGACGCCGCGCTCGGTGCGCGCCGCCTCCACGTCGTAGTAGAACTTGCCCGCGGTGATGACCACCTTGCGCACGTTCTGCGGGTCGACCGTGCTGTCGCCGATCACCGGGCGGAACGAACCGGAGGTGAACTCCTCCGCCGAACTGGCCGCCGCCTTCAGTCGCAGCATCGACTTCGGGGTGAAGACGACCAGCGGCTTGTGGTGCGGGTTGTGCACCTGCCAGCGCAGCAGGTGGAAGTAGTTCGACGGCGAGGTCGGCATCGCGACCGTCATGTTGTTCTGCGCGCACAGCTGCAGGAAGCGCTCGGGACGCGCGGACGAGTGGTCCGGCCCCTGGCCCTCGTAGCCGTGCGGCAGCAGCAGGGTGACGCCGGAGTGCTGCGCCCACTTCTGCTCGGCCGAGGCGATGTACTCGTCGACCACGGTCTGCGCGCCGTTGACGAAGTCGCCGAACTGCGCCTCCCACATGACCAGCGCGTTCGGGCGGGTCAGCGAGTAGCCGTACTCGAAGCCCATCGCCGCGTACTCCGACAGCAGGCTGTCGTAGACGGTGTAGCGGGCCTGGTCCTCGGTCAGGTAGAGCAGCGGGGTGTAGTCCTCGCCGGTGACCCGGTCGATCAGCACCGCGTGGCGCTGGCCGAAGGTACCGCGGCGGCTGTCCTGGCCGGCCAGGCGGACCGGGTGGCCCTCCATCAGCAGCGAGCCGATGGCGAGGGTCTCGCCGGTGGCCCAGTCGATGGTGCCGTCCTCGATCGAGCCGGCGCGGCGCTGCAGCTGCGGCAGCAGACGCGGGTGGACGGTCAGCCACTCCGGCAGGTTGACCTGCGAGGCGGCGATCCGCTTCACCATCTCCTGGGAGATGCCGGTCTGGATGTTCACCGGGAAGTCGGCCACCGGCCGGCCGCTGGGGGCGCCGACCTGCGCCGAGGCCGCGTCGCGGACCTCCGCGAAGACCTTCTCCAGCTGGCCCTGGAAGTCCTGGAGCGCGGACTCCGCCTCTTCCATGGTGATGTCGCCGCGACCGATCAGACCCTCGGTGTAGAGCTTGCGCACCGAGCGCTTCTTGTCGATCAGGTCGTACATCAGCGGCTGGGTGAACGACGGGTTGTCGGCCTCGTTGTGACCGCGGCGGCGGTAGCAGATGAGGTCGATCACGACGTCCTTGTGGAACGCCTGGCGGAACTCGAAGGCCAGGCGCGCGACGCGGACCACGGCCTCCGGGTCGTCGCCGTTCACGTGGAAGATCGGGGCCTCGATCATCCGGGCCACGTCGGTGCAGTACATCGAGGAGCGGCTGGAGGCCGGGGCGGCGGTGAAGCCGACCTGGTTGTTCACCACGATGTGCACGGTGCCGCCGGTGCGGTAGCCGCGCAGCTGCGACATGTTCAGGGTCTCCGCGACCACGCCCTGGCCCGCGAAGGCCGCGTCGCCGTGGATCTGGATCGGCAGCACCGGGAAGGTGGTGCCGCCCTGGTCCAGGATGTCCTGCTTGGCGCGGGCGATGCCCTCGACGATCGGGTCGACCGTCTCCAGGTGCGAGGGGTTGGCGGCCAGCGAGACCTTGATCGTCTCGCCGTCCAGGCCGGTGAAGGTGCCCTCGGAGCCCAGGTGGTACTTGACGTCGCCGGAGCCGTGCATCGACTTCGGGTCGAGGTTGCCCTCGAACTCGCCGAAGATCTTGCCGTACGGCTTGCCGACGATGTTGGCCAGCACGTTCAGCCGGCCGCGGTGGGCCATGCCGATGACGGCCTCGTCCAGGCGGTGCTCGGCGGCGGAGTCGATGGTCGCGTCCAGCAGCGGGATCAGCGACTCACCGCCCTCCAGCGAGAAGCGCTTCTGGCCGACGTACTTGGTCTGCAGGAAGGTCTCGAAGGCCTCCGCCGCGTTCAGCCGGCGCAGGATGCGCAGCTGCTCCTCGCGCTCCGGCTTGGTGTACGGCTTCTCCAGGTGCTCCTGCAGCCACTTGCGCTGCTTGGGGTCCTGGATGTGCATGTACTCGACACCGACGGTGCGGCAGTACGTGTTGCGCAGCAGCCCGAGGACATCGCGCAGCTTCATCATCTTCTGGCCGCCGAAGCCGCCGACGGCGAACTCGCGCTCCAGGTCCCAGAGGGTCAGGCCGTGCTCGACCACGTCCAGGTCCGGGTGCTTGCGCTGCTTGTACTCCAGCGGGTCGGTGTCGGCCATCAGGTGGCCGCGGACCCGGTAGGAGTGGATCAGCTCCATGACGCGAGCGGTCTTGTTGACGTCGTCCTCGTGCGTGGTGGCGACGTCGGTGGCCCAGCGGACCGGCTCGTACGGGATCCGCAGCGACTCGAAGACCTCGTCGTAGAACCCGTGCTCGCCCAGCAGCAGCTGGTGGATCGAGCGCAGGAACTCGCCGGACGCCGCGCCCTGGATGACCCGGTGGTCGTAGGTCGAGGTGAGCGTCATGATCTTGGAGACGCCGAGCCGGGCCAGGGTGTCCGGGTTGGAGCCCTGGAACTCGGCCGGGTACTCCATCGCACCGACACCGAGGATGGTGCCCTGACCCTGCATCAGGCGCGGGACCGAGTGCACGGTGCCGATGCCGCCGGGGTTGGTCAGCGAGACCGTGACACCGGTGAAGTCATCCATCGTCAGCTTGTTGGCGCGGGCCCGGCGGACGATGTCCTCGTAGGCCTGCCAGAAACCGAAGAAGTCGAGCGTCTCGGCCTTCTTGATGGCCGCGACGACCAGTTGGCGGTCGCCGTTGGGCTTCACCAGGTCGATGGCCAGACCGAGGTTGATGTGGTCCGGCTTCACCAGGAAGGACTTGCCGTCCTTCGCGGCGTAGCTGTGGTTCATGCCCGGGGTCGCCTTCAGGGCCTGCACCAGCGCGTAGCCGATCAGGTGGGTGAAGGAGACCTTGCCGCCACGGGCGCGCTGCAGGTGGTTGTTGATGACGATGCGGTTGTCGATCAACAGCTTGGCCGGCACCGCGCGCACGCTGGTGGCGGTCGGCACCTCCAGCGAGGCGTCCATGTTGGTGGCCACGGCCTTGGCCGGGCCGCGCAGCGGGACGAGCTCGGGCCCGGTGCTCTCGGCCGCGGGTGCGGCGGTCACGGGCGCGGCGGCGGCCTTGGGGGCCGGCGGCGCGGCCGGGGCGGCTGCCAGCGGCGCGGCGGCGGCAGGCGCGACCACGGGGGCCGGGGCTGCCACGGCGGCGGCGGGGGCAGGCGCCACCGCAGCGGCGGTCGCAGCAGGGGCAGGGGCAGCAACGATGGTCGGCGCGGGGCCGGCCGGGGTCGCGGCCTGGGTCACTGGGGTCACCTCGGTACCGGGCTTGTAGTCGGCGAAAAAGTCCCACCAGGCTCGGTCGACCGAGTTGGGGTCCTGGAGGTACTGCTGGTAGATCTCGTCGACGAGCCACTCATTGGGGCCGAAGCCAGTGGTGCTTGCCGAGCTGGGGGTTTCAGGGTGTGGCGACACGGCGGCAACCGCCCTCTTCCGCTTCCTTTTGGGATGTTTGGACAGCGGGGATTAAGGCTACGCCCCTGACCAAGCATCGCGCAGTCCCCTGGGGGTCGGCGTCGTCCAGATCACAGTGCTGTCGGCCACATTGGCCGAAAAAAGACGTTAGAGAGCCGCCAAAAGAGGGAAGCGGATCGCTGCGATTACCCGCCCGAACGACTCCAAATCGGGCAAAATGTCCACAGATCGACCAGTTATGACCGATCCGAGGCTGTCGACTACCAGATTGTCCCAATTCTGTGACAAAGCTGGCCGACCTGGACGGGATGTGGCGCTCGCGTGTGCGCGGCCGGGCTCGGGGTGTGACCGTCCGCACACCCCGCGGCTCACAGCCGGGGGTGCGGCACCACGGCGGCGCTGCCCGGCAGCGCGACCTGGATCAGGCAGCCGCCGGAGGCGTCGGCGACCTCGATCCGCCCGCCGTGCAGATCCACCGCCCAGCGGGCGATGGCCAGCCCCAGGCCGGTGCCGCCGTCGCTGCCGGGGCCCTGGGCGGTCGGGGTGCCCGCGCGGCTGAACCGGTCGAACACCCGGGTGCGGTCCTGTGCCGGTATCCCGGGGCCCTGGTCCTCCACCTCCAGCAGCAGGGCCAGCGGCGCCTCCCCGGTCCGGGCCCGCACCGTCACGGTGCCGCCGGCCGGCGAGTGCTTGCAGGCGTTGTCCACCAGGTTGGCCACCACCTGGTGCAGGCGCTCCGGGTCGGCCAGCGCGGTCAGGCCCTGCGGCTGCACGTCCAGCCGCAGCCGTACGTCGTCGCGCCGGCTCCAGGCACCGCCGGCCGTGGCGCCGTCCACCGTCAGGCCGCGCAGCACGCCGGCCAGGAACGGGGCCACCTCGAACTCGCGGGCGTCCAACGGCACCACGCCGTCGTCCAGTTTGGAGAGGTCCAGCAGGTGCGAGACGAGCCGGCCGAGACGCTCGGTCTGCTCCAGTGCGGCGCCCAGGGTGGCCTGCTCGGGCGGCACCACGCCGTCCACCATGTTCTCCAGCACGGCGCGCAGCGCGGCGATCGGCGTGCGCAGCTCGTGCGAGACGTTGGCCACCAGCTCCCGGCGGTGCCGGTCGGCGGCCTCCAGGTCGGCGGCCATCTTGTTGAAGGTCGTCGCCAGCTCGCCGATCTCGTCGCGGGACCCGGTGGTCACCCGGCGGCTGTAGTCCCCGCCGGCCATCGCACGGGCCGCCGCGGTCATCTCGCGCAGCGGGGCGGTCAGGGTGTGCGCCAGCAACTGCATGAAGAGGAGTGAGGCGATCATCGAGAAGGCCATGATCACCCGGATCTGGGTCTCCGAGCGGATCGCGATCACCACCAGTCCGGTGGCGACCACCACCGAGACGATGACCAGCAGGGCGAGTTTGCCCTTGATCGAGCGCACCGGGTCGAGCGGCCGGATGTCCAGCCAGATCCGCGCGGCCATGCGCCCGGGCCACCGCTGCGGACGCGGCGGCGGGTCGGGCTCGGTACGAGCCCGTGTAGAGGTGTTCATCGGTGCTTGGTCCCCGTACTTCTGTGGCCCCCGTGGCCCCCGTGGCCCCCCCGCGCGGCTCCCAGTCACTGGACTGGACGCGCGCTATCCCACCGGTGCCTCCAGCGCGTAGCCGACGCCGTGCACGGTGCGGATCCAGGTCGCGCCGATCTTCCGGCGCAGTGCCTTGACGTGGCTGTCCACCGTCCGGGTGCCGGAGGCGTCGGTCCAGTCCCAGACCTCGGCCAGCAGCTGCTCGCGGGTCAGCACGGCACGCGGCTGGGCGGCCAGGCAGGCCAGCAGGTCGAACTCGGTCGGCGTCAGGTGCACGTCGCCGGAGGCGAGCCGGACCCGGCGCTGCACGTGGTCGATCTCCAGTTCGCCGAAGCGCAGGCTGCCCAGCGCCGGAGTTCTGGCGGCCTGCTGGGCCCGCTCGACCCGGCGCAGCAGCACGTTGACCCGGGCCGCCAGCTCGCGCATCGAGAAGGGCTTGGTCATGTAGTCGTCGGCGCCCACGCCGAGGCCGACCAGCAGGTCCGTCTCGTCGTCGCGCGCGGTCAGCATCAGTACGGGGACCGGGCGTTGCGCCTGGATCCGCCGGCAGACCTCCAGACCGTCGAAGCCGGGCAGCATGATGTCGAGCACCACGAGGTCGGGCTGCCAGGTGTGGAAGCCGTCCACCGCGCCGGGGCCGTCATGGGCCACTGCGACCTTGAAGCCCTCCGCGCCCAGCCGGGCCGCGATGGACTCGGCAATGGTGGGCTCGTCCTCCACCACCAGAACGCGTCGTTGGGCAATCACACCGCTGCCGCTGGTGTCCTGCTGAATCTCTGTCACGGTCACGCCACCGCCCCCAGGGCCTGCGGGCCGCCACCTGTGGGAGTGGCGGGCACCGCTCGTAGTCTTGTTCCGTCGTTAATTTCGCGTGCTGATTTGACGCCCCGGGCTCCGCCAAGCGCGGGTGGACCGCGGCTTCCCGACCGCCGGTCCGACATGCATACCTCGCAGCGTACGGACACCCGGCGAGCACCGGCAGGTGGACCGCAGATTTCCGGACCACAGGCCAAAGCGCGCGCCCCGGGGACCCAGCACGGGCCGTTACCTTACCCGTCCATGTCGACTCGCGGTAACGGTGTGTATGCACGAACCCGTCGGCGGCCCCCGCTCGGGCCGCGGCCGACTTATGGTCTGGACCAACTCCTGAACTGCCCTGACAGGGAACGCAACACGATCCTCAGCGGACTCTCACGGATGCCCCTTAGCGTGGACGAAAGCGGCAGATGATGGCACGGTGTGCACGCGCGGCGAGCACACTCGGACCGAGGGGACGGAGGCGCCATGGCGGACGTGACAGCGGGCGCGACCCGGGGCGCTTCGCGCCCCACCGCGGTGCGGCACCTGACCGCGGTGACACCCCTCACCGGGCTGCGGTTCGGGCTGCGCTCGGTGCCGCTGCGCTGGGTGCTGGACCGGCTGCCGACGCCGCGCCGCAACCCCTTCGCCTGCGGCTACCTGGTGGTGCTGGCCGGGACCACGATCTTCGCCCAGCTCGCCAGCCCGGACCTGGTGCACCAGTTGCAGACCATGTCCAGCACCGACGGCCACCACCTGCTGCACACCCCCGTGCGCTCGCTGCTGATGAGCGGGCTCTGGGTGGCCGGTCCGGTCTGGATGCCCTACCTGTGGGCCTTCGCCTTCACCGTCGCCCCGCTGGAGCGCCGGGTCGGCTCGCTGCGCGCCGCCGGGGTCTTCGCGGCCGGGCACGTGGTCGGCACCCTGCTCTCCCAGGCGGTGGTGGCGGTCGCGGTGGCCACCGGGAAGGTCGGGCCGGGCATCCTGGACGAGCTGGACATCGGCGTCAGCTACGGCGTGCTGGCCAGTCTGGGCGCGCTGGCCGGGCTGCTGCCCAAGCGCGGGCGCTGGCTGGCGCTGGGCGGGGCGGTGCTGCTGGTGGCGCACCAGATCATCACCGACCAGGACCTGATCACCGCGGTCGGCCACCCGACCGCACTGCTCACCGGGGTGGCGCTCTGGGGCGTGCTGCGGCGGCCCCGGCGGCCCCGGGGCGGGTCGGCCGTGCGACGGCTGCCGCGGCGAGCGGCGCGACGGGCCGCCGGGCCCGCGCTCGAGCGCGCGTAGCGCCGGTCCTCCGCCCTCCCTCGTCCGCTCCTCTGCGGCTGCGCGGCCGGGCTTCTTCCCAGGCTTCTTTCAGCGTTCCTTCCGCATCCCCCGGATGCGCTCATGGTTGATCGCTCAGAGCGAACAAGGTCCCGGGAACATCCAGCCCTGCCGAAGCCTTAGTCATGTCGACTCAAGTTCACTGACTGGGGAGAGATCATGGCATCGACGTCCGCTTCGCTCACTCTGCCCGTGCTGCCCCTCGACGACGAGGTCGTGCTGCCCGGCATGGTGGTGCCGCTGGACCTCAAGGACACCGAGGTGCGCGCCGCCGTGGAGGCCGCCAGGGCCGCCGCGCGGGCGTCGGTGAGCGGTACCGCGGGCAAGCCGCAGGTGCTGCTGGTGCCGCGGCTGGACGGCTCGTACGCCGCGGTGGGCACCCTGGCCACCGTCGAGCAGGTCGGCCGGCTGGCCGACGGCGAGCCGGCCGCGCTGGTCCGCGCCGTCCGCCGGGTGCGGATCGGCGCCGGCACCACCGGGCCGGGCGCCGCGCTCTGGGTGGAGACCACGCCGTTCCAGGAGTCCGCGCTCGGGCTGCCGGTGGCCGGCCGGGCCGCCGAGCTGGTCAAGGAGTACAAGGCGCTCTCCACCGAGTGGCTGCGCAAGCGCGGCGCCTGGCAGATCGTCGACCGGGTGGCCGCGATCGAGGGCGTCGGCGAGCTGGCCGACAACATCGGCTACGCCCCCTTCGCCACCGCCGAGCAGAAGCTCAAGGTGCTGCTGGAGGCCGACCAGGTGGCCCGCCTGGAGTACGCCCTGCAACTGCTGCGCGACCACCTCGCCGAGGAGGAGGTCAACGACACCATCCGCAAGGACGTCGAGGAGGGCGTGGCCAAGCAGCAGAAGGAGTTCCTGCTCCGCCGCCAGCTGGAGGCGGTGCGCAAGGAGCTGGCCGAGCTGAACGGCGAGGCCGCCGACGAGGAGGGCGACTACCGGGCCCGGGTCGAGGCCGCCGACCTGCCCGAGAAGGTGCGCGAGGCCGCCCTCAAGGAGGTCGACAAGCTGGAGCGCAGCTCCGACCAGTCGCCCGAGGGCAGCTGGATCCGGACCTGGCTGGACACCGTCCTGGAGCTGCCCTGGAACAACCGCAGCGAGGACGCCTACGACATCGCCGGTGCCCGCGCCGTGCTGGACGCCGACCACGCCGGGCTGGCCGACGTGAAGGACCGGATCGTCGAGTACCTGGCGGTCCGCAAGCGCCGGGCCGACCAGGGCCTGAGCCTGGTCGGCGGGCGGCGTGGCGGCGCGGTGCTGGCGCTGGTCGGGCCGCCCGGCGTCGGCAAGACCTCGCTGGGCGAATCGGTGGCCCGTGCGATGGGCCGCGACTTCGTCCGGGTCGCGCTCGGCGGGGTGCGCGACGAGGCCGAGATCCGCGGCCACCGGCGGACCTACGTCGGCGCGCTGCCCGGCCGGATCGTGCGGGCCATCAAGGAGGCCGGCTCGATGAACCCGGTCGTCCTGCTGGACGAGATCGACAAGGTCGGCTCGGACTACCGCGGCGACCCGGCCGCCGCCCTGCTCGAGGTGCTGGACCCGGCGCAGAACCACACCTTCCGGGACCACTACCTGGAGGTCGAGCTGGACCTCTCCGACGTGGTCTTCCTGGCCACCGCCAACGTGC